>JBEGWF010000108.1:0-83590 GCA_041177965.1 Verrucomicrobiota bacterium
TGGCCCGACCCGATCCCATCCCGAACTCGGCCGTCAAACACCGCATTGCCGATGGTAGTGCATGTATAGCTTGCGCGAGAGTAGGTAGCCGCCGAACCTTTCCTAAAAGCCGGACTTCTTCTACGAAGTCCGGCTTTTTTCATTCCACGTCCGCCCGCCAGGGCGGACTGGCCCAAATCCATCCGGACTTCTTCAACGAAGTCCGGCTTTTTTCATTCCACGTCCGCCCGCCACGGCGGACTGGCCCAGCCATCCCTCAACCACGTCCAATCCTGCGGACCTCGCCCAACAGAGGTGCCGGGTGCGCCGCCGACCGCAAATGCCACATCCACCGAAAACCAGGAACCGGTTCCCGCCCTCTCCGGACGTTCCGGTGCCGTTCGCCAGGATCCGGCTTTCCATCGACCGGTTTTTCTCTACATTCTTGGCACGTGACGGTCTCTGAAACCGGAGTCCCAAGCCGAGCGGCGACCCTCCGTTGGGCATGATCCGGCCCCTTCGGAGAGCGATCGCCGCCGTTTCACCTATGCCGACCTACGAATACGTCTGCCAGAAGTGCCAAGCTCAATTCGAGTTGTCCCAGCGGATCAGCGACGCGCCCCTGACCCAATGTCCAAAGGAACTCTGTCCCGGCAAGAAATGGGGGAAGGGAAGGGTCCAGCGCGGGGTGGGTGGCGGGGCCGGCTTGTTGTTCAAGGGTTCGGGATTTTACATCACCGATTACCGCAGTTCGAATTACAAGTCTTCGGCCGCCAGCGAGACGAAAGCGCCCAAACCCTCGGCGTCTGCGGGAAGCAACGCTTCGGGGGCGTCATCCTCATCGACGAAATCATCGGCGGGATGAGATCGGCGTCCATGCCCGGATCCCCATGAACAGCAGCGGCCTTCGGCTCCGGTGGATGCTGGTCTGCTGGGGGTTGATTTCCTTGACCGTCTCCGCGCAGGTCGAGACTCCGTCGCGCCGGATCTCCGGTGCGCCGACCCGCAGTCGTTCCGGTCAATTCCTCGTCGTCGGCGATTCGGCAATGACGGACCCCGGTGCCCTGCCGGGGATCCAGGTGCCGGCCGGGGCGCAGCGCACGCTCACGCTGAATCCCCTGAGGCCGATGGATCAGCAGGGCATGGCCTCCCTGAGCCCACCGGTGCTTTCGGTTTCCTGCGAGCGGGTAAAAGCGGGAGTCCTGCGGATCCTCCGCTTGGACGACAATCACCGGGGCGCCATGGTGGTCCGGATCGTCAGGGTCAACCCGCGCACCGCTCCGGCGGGGATCGTGGCCACGCAGTATGCCGACGGATGGAGGTACACTTTGGAGGTCCAGGAGCGCATGCCTTGGCCCCTGCTGGTCCGGACCATGGTGGAGGCGCTCCTGTTGGAGATCGCCAATCGTGCCAATGACGGGCCGCTGAGCCCCATTCCGCTCTGGCTGTCCGAGGGCCTCACGACCCTGGTCATCTCGGAGTCGGGCCCTGAACTGGTCCCCCAGCTGAATCGGGAATTCAAGGATCCCCGCCGATCCATGGACCCGCTCGTAGCGATCGCCGCGAGGATCTCCGGCCGGCCGCCGATGGGGTTCGAGGATCTGGCGTCACCGTCCGACGGACTCCAGTCCGATCCGGCGCGTCTCCAGTGGTTCCAGGGATCCTCGGCGCTGCTGGTACACCATCTTCGCCATCTGGGTGGAACGCCTGGCTCCTTGGGTCGTCTCGCATCCTCGCTCCACCAGACCCTGAATTGGCAAACCGCCTTCCTTCGGACCTATTCCGCCGACTTCAACAGCCTTCTGGAGGTGGAGAAATGGTGGGGGGTGGTCGCCATGGCCTTCCACGTCCAGAATTCCGCGCAACGGACCACACCCGAGGCCTTGGCCGCGCAGGTGCGCTCGGTGCTGACGGAAACGGCCGAGACCGCGGCCTCGACCAATGGTGTACCCATCCGCAGGAGTTTCCGGATCTCGGAGATCATCGAGGGGTGGCCCCATGCGGCCCACGGCCCAGTGCTGGACCGGAAACTGGTTCAACTTCGTCTGCTCTCGCGCCTCGCTCAGGCTCTTTCCGGCCGGGACGGCATGGACGCCACCACGCGCGCAGGGATCGAGCGGACGGACCAACTGCTGGGGATTCTGGCCCGGTACCAGGAGGCCCGTTCCGGCGTGGGTCCCGGGGGCGCCCGCCGCGGCGATCTCGATCCGAGGATCCGCCTCCTCGTCTCAGGCACCGCCGCCCAGCTGCGGGCGATCGAGGGCGCGCTGTTGGACGGGGCCCCGGCCGTGTCCGTGGCCCCGATGTCCAGGAACCCCGCTCCGTGAGGCGTCGTTCCGGGCAAAAAGGAGTTTGCGTGTCGGGTGTGAATCCAGTCCGATTTGGCCCATGAAAGCCCTTGGTGTTCGTCTCCTGCTGCTCTGGGCCATCGCCGGCACCGGGTTCGCCCAGCAGACCGCCCCGGCAACCCCATCATGGATGCCGCCCGAGTCCTCCTTCAGGAAGGTCATCCTCGATGAGGACGCGCTGGTCGACGGTGCCCGGAAGGACACCATCGTCGATCCTATGGAATTGACCGTCGCGCCCGACGGCCGCGTGTTCTGGGTCGAACGCGCCGGCGTGGTGAAGGTCTGGAAGCCGGACACGAAGTCCACGGTCGTCGCGGGCAAGTTGGTCACGTTCACCGGTCTCGAGGACGGCGCCCTCGGCATCACCCTCGATCCGGGCTTCGCGCAGAACCATTGGATCTACGTCAACCGGTCGCTCCCCGAGACCACCACCAACGCCCAGGGCAAGGTGGGCATCATCCGGGTTTCCCGCTTCACCGTGAAGGGCGACCAGCTCGATCTCTCGACCGAAACCCCGATCATCGACGTCGAGACCCAGCGCGAGCAATGCTGCCATGTGGGCGGATCCCTGACCTTCGACGCCGCCGGCAATCTCTACATGTCGATCGGCGACAACACCAATCCCTTCGACTCCGACGGCTTCTCCCCGCACGACGAGCGGCCCGGCCGCTATCCGTGGGACGGTCAACGGACCGCCGCCAACGCCAATTCCCTGGTCGGCAAGGTGTTGAGGATCAAGCCGCGTCCGCAGGGGGGCTACGACATCCCCGAAGGCAACCTGTTCAAGCCCGGCACCGCGGGCACCCGGCCCGAGATCTACGTGATGGGCAACCGCAACCCGTTCCGGGTGTCGGTGGACCGCAGGACCGGATATCTCTACTGGGGAGAGGTGGGCCCCGACTCCGGGCATGCCGACGCCAAGCGCGGCTCGGCCGGATTCGACGAGGTCAACCAGGCTCGCAAGCCGGGGTTCTTCGGTTGGCCGATGTTCGTCGGCGACAACCGCGCCTACACCAAGGTGAACTTCGTGGATCGCCAGCGCTCCGTGGATGCCCGGCAGGCCCACGATCAGGTCCGCAAGCGGATCGAGGAGCTCAAGAAGAAGGGCGAGACCAACAATCTCCCCGCATTGCCGCCGAAGCCCGAGGCCTGGGACCCCCAGGGCGTCGTCTTCGATCCGCTCCATCCGCGCAACACCTCCCCGAACAACACCGGCATCCAGGAGTTGCCTCCCGCCCAACCGGCGTTCATCTACTATCCGGCCTCGGCCTCGACCCGGTTTCCCGCGGTGGGTTCCGGAGGCCGAACCGCCATGGCGGGTCCGGTCTACTACTACGATCCCAAGGCCACCTCCCCCCATCGCCTCCCCAAGGCATTCGATCACACGCTGTTCATCTACGAGTGGTCGCGCAACTGGATCGTCGCGGTGAAGCTCGATGAGAACGACAACATCGCCAAGACCGCCGATGGCAAGTGGATGATGGAGCGGTTCATGCCGGCCTCCACCTTCAAGAGGCCGATGGACCTGGAGCTCGGATCCGATGGCTGCCTGTACCTGATCGAATACGGCAAGGACTGGGGCAACAATTCGGACACCAAGATCGTCCGGATCGAGTATCACGGACCGGGTGGATCGTAGGCCCGATGTCCGATCCCCAGTCCCATTCGTTCGACTTCCTGATCCTCGGAAGCGGCATCGCGGGCCTGACCTATGCGCTGAAGGTGGCTCAGCGCGGCCGGGTGGCGATCGTCACCAAGAAGAACCGGGCCGATTCCAACACCAACTGGGCCCAGGGCGGGATCGCCTCGGTCACCAGCCGGGAGGACAGCTTCGAGCTGCACGTCCGGGACACGCTGGAGGCGGGGGCGGGCCTGTGTCGCGAGTCGGTGGTCCGAAGCATCGTCGAGGAGGGGCCCGAGCGGATCGCGGAACTGATCCGGCTCGGGGCCCAGTTCAGCCAGCGCGAGGTCCCCGGGGGCGGCGGCCGTCGTGAACTCGACCTCACGAAGGAGGGCGGCCACTCGAAGCGTCGCATCCTGCACGCGGCCGACGCCACCGGTCGGGAGATAGAGCGGGCCCTCCTCGCCGCGATCGCGGCCAATCCGGCGATCTCCGTCTTCGAGAACCACCTGGCCATCGACCTCGTCACCACGGCGAAGCTCGGGATTCCCGGGCCCAACCGCTGTGCCGGGGTCTACGTGCTCAACAAGATGGAGGGTCGGGTCGACGTGTTCGAGTCTCCGACCGTGCTTCTGGCCACCGGTGGTTGCGGCAAGGTGTACCTCTACACGACCAACCCCGACATCGCCACCGGCGACGGGGTGGCGATGGCCTATCGGGCGGGGGTGCCGATCCTGAACATGGAGTTCATCCAGTTCCACCCCACCTGCCTCTTCCATCCCCGGGCAAAGTCCTTCCTGATCTCGGAGGCGGTGCGCGGTGAAGGCGGGGTGTTGCGGGGGCAGGATGGCGAGCGCTTCATGCACCGCTACGATCCCCGGCTCGAGCTGGCTCCCCGCGACATCGTGGCCCGTGCGATCGACTCCGAGATGAAGCGGACCGGGGCCGATTGCGTGTATCTCGACATCACGCACCGACCGGGCGACTTCATCCTCGGCCACTTCCCAACCATCCATGCCCGATGTCTGGAGTTCGGCATCGACATCACCCGCGATTGGATCCCGGTGGTCCCGGCCGCCCATTATCAATGCGGGGGCGTGGAGACCGATCTGGATGGCCAGACGTCCTTGCCTGGGCTGCTCGCGGTGGGTGAGGTGGCCTGCACGGGGTTGCACGGGGCCAATCGACTGGCGAGCAATTCGCTGCTCGAGGCCCTGGTCTGCTCCCATCGGGCGGCGACCCGGGTCCTCTCGATGCCCCACCCCGAGGGCAGGGTCTCCATCCCTCCGTGGCAGACGGGCCGGGCGACCGATCCCGACGAGATGGTCGTGGTGTCGCACAACTGGGACGAGATCCGACGCCTGATGTGGGATTACGTCGGGATCGTCCGGACCAACAAGCGTCTTCGCCGGGCGCAGAAACGCCTCTCGAATCTCCAGGAGGAGATCCGCGAATACTACTGGGACTTCATCGTCACGGCCGATCTCCTGGAGCTCCGCAATCTGGCCACGGTGGCCGAGATCATCGTGGCCGGGGCCCTGCGTCGCCCCGAGAGCCGTGGGCTTCATTTCAACCGGGATCATCCGGAGGCCGATCCCCGTTGGACCCGGATCGATACGCGCGTCCGCTGGGAGGGCTGACTCCGCCTCAAGTCCGTGGCCATGTCTTCCGATACCCCGGGACGGGCCGCGGTCTCTGTTCCGTTCCCGTCTTCGATGTCCGACTCCTCGATCCAGACGAGACTGCGCCAGGCCTGGTACACATCGATGGTCACCATCATCGGGGTGGCGGTCCTGTCGCTCATCCTCGAGGTCGCCATCGGGGCCAAGCCCTCCCAATTGATGAGCCGGTTGGGCCGGATCCGGGATGGGGCCCAGCAGATCCATCTGGAACTGACCCTGCTCGGAAGACTCCTGGCCGACGACCCCGCCCTGTACCCGCCGAACCTGGTGAAACGCTTGTCGGGCATCGATGCATCGATCTCCCGTGGCATCTCGGAGATGAAGCCCTTGGAGAGCGAGAAGCCGGGCGAGTTCAAGGAACTGGAGGCGTGGTTCAGCGAGCAGTTCCTGCCCGACTTCCTCAACTTCATGAATCCCGTGGGTGATCAGGACCGGGGCATGATCCGGGAAAGGCTCAAGGGCTCCCGCGATGAACTCCAGAGGAAGCTCATCCAGTTGGAGAATTCGAGGAGGGATCTGGCCGCCGGGGATGTCGAGGAGACCCGTCAGATCAAGTTCATGTCGGCGGCCGGGGGGTGCACCCTCGGGTTGATCGGGCTGGGATTGCTGTTCGCCCAGACGCGCTCGCTCCAGAAGGCCGTGATCCAGGCGGCCCACGAGGCCGCGCCCGTGGCGGGGGCCGACGCCAAGATGGCGGAGAACATCGCCAAATACGCGACCCGGATCCGGGAATTGGAGTCGGCCAACAAGACGCTGCGATCCGAGGTGGACAAACTGGCCCCTCTGGCCGACGAGGTGGTGACGCTGCGCCAGCAAGTGAGCCAGTCGCCCTGGGAGGCCTGGTTGTCGACCATCCACGGTCGGGCGAGGTCCACCCTCGGGAAGGGCGGCGAATTGGGGATCGTTCTCGAGATCACTCCCGAAGAGATCCAGACCCTCGAGGGGCCGCTGCGTGAGCACACCGAATTCGTCCGGATCTCGGCTTCGCCGGAGCCGGACAAGCCGGTCCGGTCCCGCCATACCGTGCTCGTCGCGGAGAACGACATCTCCAACCGCGCCCGGCTGCTCTCCTGCATCACCGGACTCGATCTGGAGGTGCTCGAGGCCTCCTCGACCGAGGAGGCCTGGCGCATCCTCGACCGTGGTGCCGTCGTCCGCTTGTGTCTGGTCGGAACCCGGGAAGGCGACGATTCGGCCGCCGAATTCGGCCAGCGGGTGAAGTCCGACCCGAGGCATCAGGACGTGGAGGTCATCTTCTGCTCCCCGTTCATGGACACGTCGGAGTTGACCCAGACCCTGAAGACCGTGGCCTCGGGAAAGACCCCGCTGGAGGAGGCCCAGGAGAAGGCGGGCCTGACCACCCACGCCTACGGCAAGATGCTCAAGGCGGTCAACACCGAGACCCGCGAGACGCTCACCTATGCCCGGACCGCATTGTCGCATGGGCAGCGCAACGCCGCTTGGAACCGGATCAGTTCGCTGAAGGAGACCGCCGCCTCGGTCGGCGACAAGGCCCTGAACAACGCGATCGCGTCGGTCGAGCGCGAGATGGACCGGGGCGACGTCTTCTTCATCACCAACGAACTGGAGCGGCTCGAGCGCGAGAACCAGCGCCTCAGCAAGTTGGCGGAACAGTTGTTGACCTCCGCCCCCAAGACCATGACCCCCGAGGATGTCGCGGCGGCCGGAGGGACCGCGGGCAAGGGGGGGGGGTGAAGCGGTCGGATGGCCCGTGCGTCCACACCGGCCTGGCCCGGTTCAATCCGGCATCCCCTCCGTCAGGACTCCGGCATTCCGGGTCAGGATCAGGAACGCCGCCTCGAGCGATCCAGTGGTCCCGGAAAGGGCCCGCAGTTCCGCGGCATCGCCGCAGGCGATGACCCGCCCCTGATGGAAGATCCCGATCCGGTCGGCCATCTCCTCGGCGACACTGACCTGATGGGTGCTGAGGAAGACCGTCATGCCATCGCGGGAGGCGCGTTCCCTCAGGATGTCCTTCACCACGCGGGCATGATGGGGGTCGAGCCCGACCATCGGCTCGTCGATGATGAAGACCTCCGGTCGGTGCAGCAGGGCGCTGGCGATGGCGATGCGTTGCCGGGTGCCGTGGCTGAGCGATTCGATGGGTCGGTGGAGCCATTCCTCGAGGTTGAAGCGGGGCACCAGCTCCTCGCAGCCCTCGCGGATCCGGGCGTCGGACATGCGGAACAGACGTCCCGTGAACCGCAGGAACTCCGCCGGGGTGAGCTTCTCGTAGAGGAACGGGAAATCGGGCACATAGCTCAACCGTGCTCGGGCCTCCAGAGGGTTCGCCTGGATGTCGAATCCGGCGATGCGCGCCCGGCCCGCCGTCGGGCGGATCAGGCCGACCATCATCTTGATCGTCGTGGTCTTCCCCGCGGCGTTGGGTCCCAGGACGGCGAAGAATTCGCCCCTGGGAATGGCGAGGGTGATCCCGTCCACGGCCCGGAGGGATCCGAAGTCTTTGGTCAGGCCTTCCAGTTCGATCATGCGGTTTCCTTCTCAGCGTCCGAGGATGGCTTCGTTGACCAGCTGAAGCCGGTCGGGCAGTTGGACCTTCAGCAGTTCTCCGGCACGGCTGATGAAGGCCGTCGCCTCGAGCTGGCCCGGCAGCCGGGCGGTGAGCCGGTGGACCCGGAGACGGCTCCGGCCGACCTGCATCCAATCGGAGCGCGCCTCGAGGGTCACCGATCCCGACAAGGCCCCGGGGTTCGTCCATGCCTGATCGGGGATCAGGCCCGCGGGGACCGAGGCGAGGTACGGCGCGGCCATGAGCCGAAGGGCGGTCCGATCGCGGGTCTCGAAACTCTGTTCGAACCGTCGACGACCCTCCTCGTAGACCAGCCGGACCCGGTCGGATCCGGCCTCGGTCTGCAATTCCCAGCTTCTGGGGCGTTGGTCGACCCTGAGGTGCAGCCGGTCGAGCGAATTCGAGGGCGAGAGATCGATGTCACCGAGGACCATGAGCCGGTGCAGCGGGGCCTCACCGCCGAAAAACTTGGCCGAGACCCTCAGATGATGGCCGGCGGGTGCGGAGACCATGCCCTCGATGGTGTTGGTGGCATCCGCGCGCGGTGCCTCAAGGATCGACGGATGCCATTCGAAGGTGCCCAGGCTGCGCCCCTGGTGCCGGATGCTGAGGACGCTCGAGTCCGGCGAGTCGAGGAGCTTCCGCCAGACCCATTCCGGCGAGATCTCCGAGTCCGCCGCGAACCTGCCTCCCCACTCGGCCTGCCAGAGCAGCCCGTTCATCAGGACCCAGAACAGGGCGCTGAGGGCGAGGGCGATCCGTGAGGTCATGGGGGGTGTCCTCAGGGGACCCTGATCTCCGAGCCAGTCTTGAGCTTCCGGGTGTCCAATCCGGGATTGGCGGCCTGCAGTTGCTGCAACGTGATGCCCTGGGCCTTGGCGATCTTGGACAGGGTGTCCCCCGCCTTCAGGGTGTAGGTCTTGGGGGTGGAGGGGCGTCGCGGGGTGGCGACCTGCGGTCCGGACCGTGCGGGCGGCTCCGACGCCTTGCCCGGGGCGGTCTGCGGGCGCTGCGGCGGGATCGCGACCGTTCCATCGGTGCCGGGCGTGGGGTTCGGGAAGCTCCCGGGGCGCGGGTTGGCCGCATGGAGCTGGTTGCTCAGCGACGCCACGGACCTGCGCAACTCCTCGTTCTCGCGGCGCATCTGCTCCAGTTGTCCCTGGGTCTGGATCTTGCCGATGACGTCGGCGTGCAGCTCCGCCAGCCGCAGCCCGGTGGCCCGGATCAGTTGATTGACGATCAGGTCGTTGGTGCGCCCCGAGAGGTTCACATAGCGCCGCAGATGGTAGTAGGCGAACCCGTATTCGGGGAGCTTGGCCGAGTCGGAATGGATGATGCCCAACCCCAGATGCGCGTCGGCGTTGCGCGGATTCACGTCGAGGGCCCGCTGGTAGTACTCGACGGCCTTGGCATGCTGGTTCATCCGCTGGTAGGCCTCGGCCTGGCGGTAATTGCTCTCCTCCTTGGGGTCGGCCTTGCCGCTGACCCAGGGACGCTCGTCGCATCCCACCCACAGGACGCAGGAGAGCAGCAGGCCTCCGCGGAGGTTCCGGAATCGATTGGACATGGGATCCTAGGCTGGCCGCGCGTTGGGCGACCGTCAACGCGGCGGAGCGGCGAACCGGCGGGACCGCTCCGCACCCTCAGTCGAGGCTGCCGAGCTCCTTCTTCCAACGGGCCAGTTGGCGGGCCACCTGGCGGACCCCGGGAGCCCCGGGAAGTTCCCGTCGCCGCATGGCCTTCTGCAGGTCGTAGAGGTCCAGCACGTCGGCGGAGAAGCGGGGTTCGATCGCCCGGTATTCGGCGAGCGTGAGTTGGTCGATCCGGCGACCCGCCTTCTCGGCGAAGGCCACCACGGCGCCGACCGCATGGTGGGCCTTGCGGAAGGGCATGCCCTTGTTCACCAGGTAATCCGCCAGGTCGGTCGCCAGCAGCAGCGGGTCCCCGGCCGCGGCGGCGCAGGCCGGCGGTTGGACGCGGGTGTGGTCGAGCATCACCGCGGTCAGCCGCACGCAGGAACGGACGGTGTCGGCGGTGTCGAAGAGGCGTTCCTTGTCCTCCTGGAGGTCGCGGTTGTAGGTCATGGGCAGGCCCTTGAGGAGGACCAGCAGCGATACCAGGTTGCCGATGACCCGTCCGGACTTGCCACGGGTGAGTTCCGCGATGTCCGGGTTCTTCTTCTGCGGCATCAGGGACGAGCCGGTGGTGTAGGCGTCGGCGATTCGGATGAAGCCGAATTCGCTGGAGGCCCACAGGATGAGATCCTCCGACAACCGGCTGAGGTGGACGGCGATCAGCGCCGCCGCCGAGCCGAACTCGATCACGAAGTCGCGGTCGGACACCGCGTCCATGGAGTTCTGCGTGAGGCGCGGCCGGCCCTTGGCGTCGGTGAAACCGAGGGTTGCGGCCACGAATTCCCGGTCGAGCGGGAGCGTGCTGCCCGCGATGGCCCCCGCCCCGAGAGGACAAACGTTGAGGCGCCCGAACGCGTCGGCCAGACGGCCCGTGTCCCGGTCGAACATCTCGACGTAGGCGAGGCAATGGTGGGCGAAGAAGACGGGCTGCGCTCGCTGGAGATGGGTGTAACCGGGGATGATCACCCCGGGGTCGCGGTCCGCCAGCTTGACCAGGGAGCGTTGGAGGATCCGCAGTTCGCCGATCAGGGCCTCGATCTCGTCGCGCAGCCACAGCCGGACATCCAGGGCGACCTGGTCGTTTCGGGAACGGGCCGTGTGCAGCTTGGCCGCGGCCGGAACCCGGGCCGTGAGGGCGGCCTCGATGTTCATGTGGACGTCCTCGAGTTCCTCCTTCCATTGGAATTTCCCCGATTCGATCTCCGATCCGATCGTCTGGAGTCCCGCGACGATGTCCCGGCGCTCCTTGCGGGTCAGGACACCAATCTTCTCGAGCATCGTCGCGTGGGCCATCGAACCGACGAGGTCGTGTTGCCAAAGCCGCCAGTCGAAGGACACCGATTGCGAGAATCGGGCGACCTCCTGGCTGGGTCCATCGGAGAAGCGGCCGGAACGGGAGACGACCTGGGACGATGACGGGCGCGATTTCTTCATGTCAGACGTGGGGCGCAGCTTCGCAAGCGCCGGATCGAAGTCACGCGGGAAGAGGTCCCCACGTGCGGGGGGGGCGATCTGTCAGGATCTCGACCGGGGCGTTCCCGGCCGGGAGGTGGGCGCGCCGGGCTGCCACTGACCCGTCGCGAGATAGGGCTTGAGCCGCCCCTTGAGGGTCTCGCGGGCCCGGTGGATGAGGGATTTCGTGGCCTGCAGCGAGGTCTCCAGCACGGCGGCGATCTCCTCGTAGCTGAGTTCGCCCTCCCGGCAGAGGACGAGGGCCGTGCGCTGCTTCTCGGGAAGCTCCGACAGCGCCTCCTCCACCAGTCGGACCAGTTCCGCGCGGTTCGCCTCGTCGTCGGCGGCCGGTTGCCGTCGGTCCTCGATCTGGCGCAGGGGGTGATCGTCGTCTTCCGGCCGGGGTTCGTCGAGCGAGTCGGCCGGATGGCGGACGCGCCTCCGGATCTCGTTGAGGCAGAGGTTGCGGGCGATCGTGAACAGGAAGGTCGAGAACCGCGCCGTGGGTTGGTAGCGGCCGGCCGTCTTCCAGAGTTGCACGAAGGTGGCCTGCGCGAGGTCCTCCGCCTCGTCGGGATCGGGAAGTGTCCGGTGGATGAATCCGATGACGGGATGCTTCCAGCGTTCGACCAGCTCCGTGAAGGAGTCCCGATCACCCCGTTTGACGCGGAGCATCAGCAGGGTGTCGGGATCCTGGGACGGATCGGTCGTCGGTTCGGACATGGGATGTTCTGGGCCGCCCGGCTCGGCCCGGCGGTCATGCGTCTGCGCAGCGGCGCCGGGTCCCGGATCCGCTATTTGACCGGCGCCTTGCCGTTCGCCTCGACGAAGGCGCGGGCCTTGTCGACGAACTCGGCCGGGTTCCGGGCGAAATCCCCGCTGTCGGTCTCGATCGCCAGTCGGCCGGTGTAGCCGCTGGCGTGGAGTTCGGCGAAGAGTCCCTTGTAGTTGGCCTGTCCCTGACCGATGTGGGTGTCGAACGAGACGTCGTCCCCCTGGGTCTTCTCCACCCGCTTGTCCTTGAGGTGCAGGTCGAAGACCCGGCCGTTGTATTCGCGGTAGATCTTCGCGGCGTCGAATCCGGCGCTGGTGATCCAACCCACGTCCATGCAGACGCCGATCCGTGGATCACGATGCTGGATGACCTGCTTCACCACGGCCGGGTTGCCGTAGAGGCTCTTGATGCCGTGGTTGTGGACGGCCACCTTGACGTCGTACTCCTTGGCCAGTTCCTCGAGGTTGTCCCAGATGCGGAAATCGCCGGGTTCGACGACGATGAGCCTGATGCCCATGAACTTGGCGAACTCGAAGAGGCGGCGGTTCTTCTCCTTGTCGGTCGAGGTGCCGGCGACCCCGAAGGTGTAGGCCCGGAGTCCCGCCGCATCGAGGGCCGCCTTCTTCCGGGCCCATTCCTCCTTGTCGGAGTTCGGATCGATGTGGTTGCCGATGACCTGGAGATCCTTGATGCCGTGCTTCACCGCGAACTCGATGGTCCGCTGGAAGTCGAGGTTGCGGAGCGTCCAGGTCTGGATGGCCAGTTGGTCGGCGAGGTTGCCGGCGCGGACCGAGAACACGGCGGCGGCGAGGGCGAGGGGGAGGAGCAGGTTCTTCATGGAATCCGGAGTCGATCAAAGCAGCCCGGCCCGGGGGATTCAAATGGGAAGGCGGGGCGCCGGACCGGTCCGCGCTCGCAGGGGAGCCCTTGCAAGGATGGGAGCGCTCGCGCTGCATGGTAGGCGGAGGGTTCGAGCGTTTCCAGTGATCGCTCCGGCCCGGTTCCGCAGGTGGGACAGGGGGCGGGGCCAGAGGGTCGCGGTGCTTCAGGTCCAGATCTGGCGGTCGAGCGAACGGTACTGGATGGCCTCGGCGACATGCTCCGGGGCGACGCCATCGGAGTCCGCGAGATCCGCGATGGTCCGTGCGACCTTGAGGACCCGGTGGTACGCCCGGGCCGAGAGGTTGAGTTCCGTGAGGGCGTGCTTGAGCAGGCGCAAGGCGGGGGCATCGAGCCTGACGAACTGCTGGAGATCCCGGGGGCCGAGGCGCGCATTGCAGGCGATGGTCCTGCCGGACAGTCGTCGACGCTGGATCTCCCGTGCCGACTCGACCCTGGCCCGGATTCGTGTGCTCGATTCCCCGGGACGTGCGCGTTCCAGTTCGGTGAAACGGACGGCGGGGACCTCGACGTGCAGGTCGATCCGATCGAGCAGGGGCCCGGAGATCCGGCCCAGGTAGGCGCGGATCTCCCGCGGGCTGGAGCGCGACTCGGCGGGCATCTTTCCATCCGGGGTCGGGTTCATGGCCGCCACGAGCATGAACTGCGCGGGAAAGGTCGCGGTCCCTGCGGCCCGGCTGATGGTCACCCGCCCCTCCTCCAGCGGTTGACGGAGCGTCTCGAGGGCGGTCCGTCTGAACTCGGGCAGTTCGTCGAGGAAGAGGACGCCATGGTGGGCGAGGGAGATCTCGCCGGGGGTGGGATGGGAGTTGCCGCCGAGCAGTCCGGCGTCGCTGGCGGTGTGGTGCGGGGAGCGGAAGGGGCGCCGGGTGATGAGCGCCCGCCCGGGGGCCAGTTGGCCGACGACGCTGTGGATCTGGGTGGCCTCGAGGGCCTCGCTCAGCGTGAGCGGCGGCAGGATGGTCGCGAGTCGCCGGGCGAGCATGGACTTGCCGGTTCCGGGAGGCCCGATCAGCAGGACATTGTGCGATCCGGCCGCGGCGATCTCGAGGGCTCGTTTCACCGATTCCTGGCCGCGGACCTCGTCCATGTCGGAGGCGTCCTGGCCCTCCGCGGCGAAGAGGGCCTCGGTGTCGACCCGGAGCGGTCGGATCGAGGCCTCTCCGGCGAGGAACCGTGCGGCTTCGTGGAGGCTGCGGATGGGGATCACATCGAGGCCGTCGACCACGGCTGCCTCCGGTGCGTTGTCGGCGGGGAGCAGGATGCCGCGGAGCCCATCGGCCCGGGCCCTCAGCGCCAGCGCCAGCGCGCCCTTGACCGGACGCACCGCCCCGGTGAGGGCCAGTTCGCCGGCCATGGCGAATGCAGAGAGGTCGACGGGAACGACCTGGCGGCTCGCGGCGAGGACGCCGACCGCGATGGGCAGGTCGAAGCTGGGACCCTCCTTTCGGATGTCGGCCGGTGCCAGGTTGATGGTGGTGCGTCCGGGTGGGAACCGGAAACCGCTGTGGACGATCGCCGTGCCCACCCGGTCGCGGGATTCGCGCACGGCGGCGTCGGGCAGGCCCACCAGGACGATCTGCTGGGGGCCGGGACCGGAGTCGACCTCGATTTCGACAGGGAAGGCATCGATGCCTTGGATGGATGCGGAGCGGATCTGGGCGAGCATGGGATCATGGCGGACCGTCTGTCGGGCCCGCCTGATGAAGCCTTCGCATCCCGGGAGGCGATCCTTTCAAGCGAATCCATCGGATGATCCGGGCGACCCCGTCATGCGATGTTGGGGGGCGGGGGATCGGGGCGGGATCCGGCGGACGGGCATTTGACCGTTGCGGGAGTCCCTGCGGATGTCGTAGCGTCCGAAGATCGTCGGTTCGCCGGCGATGGGGCGGACAAAGGAGAACCAACATCTCGTCCGCCCGTTCCGGGTCGGGTGCACTCGTTTCAGCAGGGTTCTCCACCCTCGCCTCCTTGGTGTGTCCGGCCCGGAACCCCTTCTCGCCCCGGCCGGGGTCCGTTTTCTGGTCCGCACGGCTCGGGCCCGGTTCCACCGATGCGGACGGGCTCGCCGGCGAGCCGACGACCTCGGCGTCACCGGAAGAATTGGCGGAAGGCGTCGGGTTTCAACTGGATGACCTTGAAGAGGAGCGCCAGCAGCAGGATCATCGACAACCCGAAAAGACCCAGAGCGACGGTCCGGAAGGTCCGCACGCGCCGTTGGAAGTTCTCGGCCTCCTGTTCGCGTTGCGTTTTCCACAATGCCAACTCCCGCTTGACCAGCAGGTCGGTCTGGGCGGGTTCGGGTTGGCGGTGGACCCGCCATCCATCCTCCCGCGGCACGAAGGACGGCAAGGTCGCGGGCAGGTCCCGGGCGGCGACCGCATCGAAGCCGCAGGTGTCCCAGTATTCCGAGTCCTCCCGGGTCCAGATGCGGGTGATGCCCTGGTTCCGCGACAGGATGCCCAATCGCCTCCAGGCGAGGGCGCGGCAGGCGTCGGCCTCCGGAGGGGGGGGCGACTCCAATGCCTCGCTGTGGAGGAGAGCCTCGCCGCCCTCCGGCAGGAGTCCGACGGAATAGAGGATCCGCCCCGACGGATCGGTCACCACCTGGAATTCGTGGAGGAATTTTCCGAGTTCATCCGCAGGCAGGCCGGCTCCGGACCACAGGTTCCGAAGGGGCTCAAGATCCTCGACCGTGGCACGTCGGCATTCGAGGGGCGCAGGCTCCATGGTTCTGAGGGTATCCTCGGATGCCGTGGTTTCAACGGCCCAACCCGGGGGTCAGTTCAGGATGATGCCCAGGCGCAGGTAGGTCGGCACGTCCAGATCCACCCCCTTGTGGCGATTGCGCTCGGTGTTGTCGAAGCGGCCCCGCTGCGCGATGTCGAAGTTCATCAACATCTGGGAATCGGGGCGTCGGCGGGAGGGTTTGATGCGCTGGCGGCTCAGGATGCGCTGGCGCTGCTCGATGTTGAGTTCCGGCGGCGGCGGGATGAGTCGAGGATCGGCCAACGTCCGCCCTTCCGACTCCGGGCTGAAATCCTCGCCGTTGAAACCGTCGGTCGCCGGGGCCGGTACCTCCGGGCCCGTCTTCGAGGCCGGGGGTTCCGGATCGTTGCGGGCGAAGCCCGAGCCGACCAGGTCGGAGGCGGCGGAGGCCGAGGGGCGGGTCGCGATCGCCGTGACGTGGAGGTCTCCCGTCAACGCGGGGTCGATCGAGGCCCCCACGATGAATTCGGCCGTGGGACAACGGGCCTGGAGGGCCTCCACCAGGCGTTCGACCTCGCCGATCTGGAGGTCGTCGCCCCCGGCCACGCTCACCAGCACCTCCCTCGCCGCGGCGAGGGCCGCGCCGGTGTCGAGGAACGGATGGGTGAGCAACTGTTCGGCGGCCGCATGCGCCCGATTCTCGCCGGTCGCCTGTACGGCCGCGAAGGCGCTCTCGGAGTGCCGGCCCCGCAGCAGGCGCTCGATATGGGCGAACTCGAGGGGGATCAGGCCCGGGGAATCGAGCAAGCGCCACAGGCCTTGGAGGGTCTGTGCGAGGAGTTCGTTGGCGAACTGGTAGAGTTCGTGGGGATGGGTCCGGTCGTCGTGCATCCGCCGGACACGTTGGTTGGAGATGGCCAGCACGGCATCGGCCGCGACCCTGAGACGATCGAGGGACTCCCGGGCATAGGCCAACCGGCGGCGCTCGAAGTCGAAGGGGGTGGTGGCGATCACCAGGACCAGCGCTCCCGATTCGCGGGCGGCCCTGGCGATGACCGGAGCCGCGCCGGAGCCCGTGCCGCCGCCCAGACCGGCGACGACGAAGACCAGCCGGGCGCCTCGGGTGAACTCCCGGATGGAGGACTGGTCGGCCTCGGCGCTCAACCGGCCGATGTCCGGATCACCGCCGGCACCGAGGCCGTGGCTCACCGAAAGGCCCAGGGTGATCCTCCGATCGATCGGGGAGATCCGCAGCGACTCGGGGCTGGTGTCCGCGTGGGCGCACTCCAGGGGGCTTCGGGACCGCGTCCGCAGGCCGTTGAGGATCTGGGCGCCGGCGTGCCCGACGGCGATGAATCGGATGGAGGCGTCGTTCATGGAGCTGGACGGGGTTCAGCGGAGGAAGGGCAGGACATCGCGCAGGCTGAAGCGGGGTCGCGGCCGGTTGCGCAACCGCATGCCACCGTAGCGGGCGATGCCGATGGCCGTGGCGAATTCCGGGTGTCCCAGCGTGGCGGAGTTCCCCGTGATGTTGCGGCAGGTGGCCCGCGTGACCGGGAGACGGAAGATGCGCTGGGCCAGGGTGTCGATCCCGGGGATGTGCGAGCAACCACCCGACAGGAACACCCCGGCACGGGCCTCGTCCAGCAGGCAGGTCTCGGAGCACCGCTCGGCGATCAGTTCGAGGAGCTCCTGCAACCGAGCGGACATGATGCGGTGGAGGTGTTCGAGGCTCACCTCCCGCTGGGCGAGCCCGAGATCACCCTCGCCGAGCCGGACCGAGCGCCCCTGGCAGTCGGCACCGACCACCGCGGAGCCGTGCTGGATCTTGAGACGTTCGGCCAATCCGATGTTGATCTTGAGGCCCAGGGCGATGTCGTTGCTGACATGGTCGCCCCCGATCGCGAACACGCCCGATTGACGGATCGCCTGGCCCTGCTGGAAGACGAACTCCGTGGCCCCGCCCCCTATGTCGATCACCAGGGCCCCGTTCTCCTTGTCCTCGGGGCTCAGCACCGCCTGGGCGTTGGCCAGTCCGTTGAACACCGGTTGGTTGACCTCGATCGACAGCGCCTGGACCAGACGCATCGAGTTCTGGATCCGCAGCGAGTTCCCGTGGATGACGTGGACGTGGGCCTCGACCTTCCGGCCCAGCAGGCCGACCGGGTTGTCGGCGATCTCGATGCCGTCGAGGCAGATCCGCTGGCGGATCGTGTGGAGGATGGTGTGCTCGGCCGGCAGGGTGATCGCCTTGGCGTTGTTGGCGGCATCGGCGACATCCTGCGCGGTGACCAGCCGGTCGTCGGAGGCCACGGGGTGCATCCCCATGTTGTTGAAGCCCTCGATGTGGCGCCCGGTGACGCCGAGGAAGAGGTTGCGCACCATCACCTGCGCCTGTTCCTCGGCGTTCCCGAGGGCCGCCCGCACATCCTCCTGCGCCTTGGCCTGGTCGACGATCTCGCCTTTGCGCACGCCATGCGACTTGGCCTGCCCGATGCCCAGCAGCGTGAATTCACCGCGTTCGTTCTCCTCGCCGATGGCGGCGCAGATCTTCGAGGTTCCGATCTCGAGTCCGACCAGGATGGGGGATTCCTTAGGCATGGGATCGTCGGGGCAGTCGCTTGGGTCTGGGTCTGGGTCCCCGTTCGTGGTTCTCGGGGCCCTCGTTGGAGGTTCCGGAGGGGAGCGGGTCGTTCCACCGGATGGGGGAGTTCTGGGAGACGCTGAGGTCGAGGGTGCGGATGGTCCGCGGTTCCTTGAGGGCCTCGAGCTGGCGCAGGATGTCGGCCCAACGGCGGAGCTGGGTCGGGTAGTCCCGGGCTGCGAAGGTCACCTCGCCCGAGGTGGCGGTGGCCACCACCAACACGCCGGGTTCCGCGATGGACACCGAACGGATCTCCGGAAGCGAACCGGCCGGGGTCGCCTCGTAGGCCTGGATGAAGTCGAGCGCCCTCAGGGTGTCGGCCCTGGCCGTGGCCCGGCGCGGGTCATGGCCGAGGAGCAGGGGCAGCGCCGCCTCGGCGGCCAGGGCCTCTGCCGGGGCGTTGGATGGTTCGAGGGGCAGCAGGAGGTGGCCTGCCTCGTCGAGGAGGTAGCGCGCCTGCAACCCGTTGCGGGACAGCGGTTCCACCGCCAGCAGCGGCAGACGCTCCCGGATGCGGATCAGGAGGGTGCCGGGGAACTCGGAGATGATCCGAGCCGTGGCGATGCGAGGATGGTTCTGAAGCCGGTCGCGCAACTGCGGGAGGTCGACCGAGAGGATGTTCCGGCCGATCGGGACCCCGGCCAGTCGGCGGATCTCATCGGGTGAAAGCACTCCGTCGACCTCCACGACGACCTCGCGGACGGCCAGCGAGGGGATCCGGTGGAACCAGTTCTCGCGGATCCACCATCCGGCCGCCGCGACCGAGGCGCAGAGGACCAGGGTCACACCGGTCCGGAGGAGCCATGCCCGGGAACGTCGGGTTCCGGCGTCGGGGGTGTCGGCCCGGAGGCGCGCCTCGAGCACGGTTCCGGACCGGGGTCTCCTTCGATTCTCCTGGTGGGCGCCGAACATCGTTCAACCGGGTCGGGTTCCGCGTGACAAGGCCAGTCGCACCATCCGTTCACAGAGGTGCGGGAAGGGGATTCCCGCCGCCTCAGCGGCCTTGGGCAGCAGACTGGTCTCGGTCATGCCGGGCAGGGTGTTCACCTCGAGCACCACCGGCGATCCGTCGGGCCGGACCATCACGTCGACCCGGGCGTAGTCGCGGCCCCCGATCGCCTCGAAGGCCGACATCGCGGCCTCCTGGATCGCGCGGGTGACCCGCGGATCGAAGTCGGCCGGGCAGAAGTATTCGGTGCGCCCGGCGGTGTACTTGTTGGTGTAGTCGTAGGAGCCCGACTTGGGTCGGACCTCGACGATGGGGAGCGGTGAGCCGTCCAGGATGCCGACGGTGGTCTCGCGTCCGACGATGCGCTCCTCCATGAGGACCTCGCCACCGTGGCCGAGAGACTCGCCCAGGGATCGGGAGAAATCCTCGACGCGATCGACGAAGCGCAGCCCGACGCTGGATCCCTGTCGGACCGGCTTCAGGACCACCGGAGGATTCCAACCTTCCGGCCACGGCGAGGCGGCGTCGATGAAGCGTTCGAACCGGGCCGTCGGGACGCCGGCCCTGAGGCATCGGCGCTTGGTCAGGATCTTGTCGAAGGCGTAGAGCGATGCCGAGACGCCGCACCCGGTGTAGGGCAGCCCGAGTTCCTCGAGTTCGGACTGGACCGTGCCGTCCTCGCCGTAGGTGCCGTGCAGCGCCAGGAAGACGGCCCGGGTGCCGGGCGGGATCCGCAGATCGCCGGGGAGGGGATCGACCTCGTCGACCCGGTGGCCCAGGGAGCGGAGGGCCCGTGCGACCGCGGCCCCCGACCGCAGGGAGACCTCCCGCTCGGCCGAGGGACCGCCACGCAGCACGGTGATGTGGAAGGGATCCGTCATGCGTCCTCGCCCACGATCTCCACCTCGGTCTCCAGTTCGATGCCACGCTCCTCGCGTGCGCGGGTCCTGACCTGTTCGATCAGTGCCAGGATGTCGGCCGCCTTCGCCTGTCCGAGGTTGACGAAGAAGTTGGCGTGGATGTCGCTGACCATGGCGTCGCCGACACGGGCGCCCTTGAGGCCGAGCTCATCGAGCAGGCGGCCGGCGGGCAGGGTGGGTTGAGGATTCTTGAAGGTGCAGCCGGCGCTCGGTTGGTTGGGCTGGCTGGTCCAGCGCTTGTTCGAGAACTGCTCCATCCGGCCACGGATGACATCGGCGTCGTCGGGGCGGCCGCGGAGGACGGCCCCGAGGGCGATGTGGGTGTGCAGCATCGGGCAGGACCGGTACTCCACGGGTACCTCGCGGGCCGGGAGCGTCAGGATCCGGCCCGAGCGGCTGATGCAGCGCAATTCCTCGACCGCGTCGAAGGTCCATGCGCCCATGGCCCCGGCGTTCATCCGGAGCGCACCACCCAGGGAACCGGGGATGCCCTCGAAGAACTCGAGGCCGCCCATCCCGGCCCGTCGCGCCTCGTGGGCGATGTTCTTCAGCCGTGCCCCGGCTCCGGCGGTGATGCGATCGCCTTCGATCCCGATCCGGGAGAAATGGGGGTGCGCCAAGGACAGGACGATGCCCCGGATGCCCCCGTCGCGGACCAGAAGGTTGGAGCCGCGACCCAGGACGAACACGGGGATGCCACGCAGGTGGGCGATCTCGAGGGTGCTGGCGAGGGCGTTGTCGGAGCCGGGTTCGATGAACAGGTCGGCCGGGCCTCCCACCCGCAGGGTGGTGCGCCGCGCCAGCGGCTCGTCGCGCCGGATCACGGTGTCCGGTGGAAGGACGATCTGCAGGTCGCGGAAGACGTTCGAGATGTCCTCCGCGTGCGCGGCGGCGGCCTCGATCGACGCATCGACCGGTTCGGGACTCAATCGCAGGGGGGAGTTCATGCGGCCTCCTTGAAGGGGATCCATCGGGCGGGCACCGCCGGTCCACGGGCGGAGGATCCCCTCCGGGCGGCCTGGGTGAACGGTTGGCGAACGTGCTCCAGGATGCACTCGGCGATGGTCGCCGCCGCCTCAGGGTGGTCCATGGCTCCGAGGGCCGCCCGCATCGATTCCCTGAGCGCCGGATCCTTCAGGACCGCGAGGATGGCCTCCTGCAGCCGGGCGGGGTCCGGGGCGGCCTGATCCATCATCAGGGCGGCACCGGTCGTCGCCAGCGCGGCGGCGTTGTGGTGCTGGTGGTTGTCCTGGGCCGTCGGCAGCGGAATGAGGATCGAGGGCAGTCGCAGGGCTGCCAACTCCGCCAGAGAGGAGGCGCCGGCCCGGCTGACCACCGCATCGGCGGCCTCGAGCGCGAGGTGCATCTCCTGGAGGAACGGGAGAATCACCGAGCGGGTCGCCAGCGCCTGATGGGCCTTCTGCACCGAGGCCAGGTCGGGTGTTCCGGACAGATGGATGAACTGGAGGTCAGGAGCCGCGGCGACCAGACCCGGGAGGGTGTCGCAGACCCATCGATTCAGGCCGCGGGCTCCCTGGCTGCCACCGGTGATGAGCAGCACCGGTTTTTCCGGATCGAGTCCGAGGGTGGTCCGCGCTGCCCGCGGATCGCGGCCCTGGCGCAGTCGGGCGATGGCCTCCCGGACGGGGGTGCCCGTGAAGGCGACCCGGGTCCGACCCCAGCGCCGGCCGGTCTCCTCGAACCCCGTGAACGATTCCCGGGTCCACCGGGCCAGCATCCGGTTGGCCCTGCCGGGCACCGTGTTCGATTCGTGGAGGAAGGTCGCCGCGCCCAATCGTCGCCCTGCCAGCATCGGCGGCGCGGCCGTGAACCCGCCCATCCCGAGGACGGCGTCGGGCGGACGCGGGGAGAACGACCGGTCGGAGAAGCATCGGTGGGCCGCCCTCCAGGCGAGTCCGAAGCCCATCAGGAACGCTCCGTAGTTGCGGCCCTGCAGTCCCACGGCCGGCAGCGTGGCCGTCCGGAGGTCGCCCAACCCCTGCACGGCCGCCTGGTCCACTTCCTTGGGGGATACGAGCAGGGTGACCTGGGTTCCCCGTGCCGACAGTTCACGGCCCACGGCCAACCCTGGAAACAGGTGGCCGCCGGTGCCACCGCAGGCGATGGCCACATGGAGGGAGGAGGCGGAGTGTCTCATCGGGCGGGCAGGGATTCGAGGTCGGGGGCTTGGAAGGGGTTGGAACCGCCCTGATGGGCCGACTGAGTGGCCTCCGGGGCGCGTCGGGCGATGGACAGCAGCAGGCCGACCATCACCAGCATGCTCACGGCGCTCGAACCGCCGCGGCTCACGAAGGGCAGAGGCATGCCCTTGTTGATCATCGAGTTGGTCACCACCGCGATGTTGATCATCGCCTGGCAGGCGATCAGGAAGCCGATGCCACCGGCCAGCAGACGTCCCTCCACATCGGCCGCACGCGAGGCGATCCGGACGGAGCACAGGAGGATGACCACGAAGGCGACCAGCACCCCCAGCGTGAAGAACAGGCCGAGTTCCTCGCCGATCACGGGGAGGATGAAGTCGGTGTGCTGCTCCGGGATGGTGAGCTTGATGACCCCGGAACCGAGACCCACCCCCTCGAGGCCGCCCTCGCGGAGCGCCGCCAGCGATTTCAACGCCTGGGATCCGGTCGTCTGCGGATACAGTTCCGGGTGGAGGAACGCATCCATCCGGTCGCGGACCATCTTGCTGGAGTTGTAGAAATGCACGCCCAACCCGGCCCCGAGGAGGGCGGGGATGACCGCGAACCGCCTGGGCATGCCGCTGAGGAGCAGGACCACCACCGTCACCATTCCGAAGAGCGCCATCGTGCCCCGGTCCGGTTGCTTGTAGAGCAGGCCCAGGAACGGGACGACCACCAGACCCGGGAGCACCAACCCCCAGACGAGGGTCGAGGTGGTGCTGCCGAAGCGCATGCGGGGCCCGAATCTGGAGCCCCATGCCGCCAGCGTCAGCAGCAGCGGGACCTTGGCGAATTCCGCGGGTTGGAGACCGAACACCCAGCGTTGGGCCCCGTTCCGGTAGGTGCCCAGCGGCGACAGCACCAGCAGCAGACCGACGACGGCCAGTCCGTAGAGCCACCAGTGTCGTTCCAGCCAGAACCGGTAGTGCATCCGCCAAAGCCCGCACATGAGCAGGGCGCCCCCCATGATCGCCATCGCCTGGGTCGTCACCAGGCTGGAGAAACGGGAGTCCATCATCACCGCGCTGGCGAGCATGGTGAAGCTCAGGGCCAGCAGCAGGCCGACCGTCAACAACAGCAGGATGGAGGTGGAGCGCATCTCGGATGGCTTGGTGTTCCGTTGGCGGGTTCCCCGGGCGCCGGGCCCTCGGCCCGACGCCCGACGCCGTCCGGTGTCAGCGGCCGGTGCCCGGCAACGGCGCGGGGATCGCGGCCGGTGCGGCCGGGGCCGCGTCGACCGGGGTCTTCGGCGCCGCTTCGGTCGGTTCGGCCTGCGCGGACTTGGCCGGGATCTTGAGCTTCTGGCCGACGTTGATCTTGTCGCCGCTCAGATTGTTGGCCGACCGGAGGGCCTTGACGGTCGTCCCTTGCTTCTTGGCGATCCTGGCCAGCGTGTCACCACCCTTGACCGTGTAGGTCGTGGTCGCGCCCGAGGCGGTCGATTCCTCGCTGGCCGCGGCCTTGGCGGAGGTTCCGGAGCCCTGGGTCGACCGCGCCGCGCCGCCGGCCGGCAGTTGGATGGTCTGGCCCACCTTCAGCTTGCCGAGGTCGACGTTCGGATTGGCGTCCTTCAGGGCCTTCAGCGAGACCCCGTTGGCCTTCGCGATGTTGTAGGCGATGTCGCCGCTCTTGATCTTGTATTCGGAGCCGACACCCGCGGTCTCCTGGTTCGCGGTCCCGGTGCCGGGGGTTCCCGGTGCACCGCCGAGCAGTTCCGGCGGCGGGATCGTGGGCACGGCGGCGTTGGTGGCACCCGCGAGGTTGCCCGGGAAGGTCACCGCGCCGCCCGGGGGCGTCGCCAGGGTGTTGGTGTCGAGACCTGGCGGCGTCACCGGGTTGTTCGTGTCACCGGCCCCCGTGCCGGGTTGCACGGCGAGATCGGTCTGGTTGGTCGCGGCCGGCGGCTCGGTGCCGGTGGTGGCGCTCTCCTTGTTGCAACCGTTGAGCAGCACCACCAGGAACACCGCCACATGGGCGCTGAAGATGAAGGCGGCGATGCTGAAGGTCGATTTGCTCTTGGCGGCCTGTTCCAGTTTGGAGCCGGGCAGCAGGGGGGAGTTGGGCATGCTCATGGAATGGTGCTGGGGGTCGGTGCTACTTGGGTCGAGGATGGAGTGGTGTCGGATCCGTCCCGAACCGGGTCCTCCACCCGGGTCGGGACGAAAGGGGCATGGACCGCTGGGCGGGCGGTCTGGGAAACGGGAGCGGCGTGGCTGTGGGGAGCGGTCTGTGGGCCGGTCCGGCGGGTCGCCGGAGGCGCGACGGTCTGGATGCTGGGGGTGGCAGGGTTTGCACGGATCGCCGCGGTACGGCGGCCCCGGCCCACGAGGGGCGCCGGACGCCACCGACGGTCTGCCATTAAACAAACCGAGCGGACGCGATCAAGGAACATCCGGGACCGATCGCCCATCCCGTCTCCGGGACCGGTGCGGCCGTTGTTTCCGGCGTGTGTGACGGAGTCCATCATCGGATCTTGAGGGTGCTCAACGCCACCACGGCGCAGAGGATGCCGGCGATGTAGAAACGGGTGACGATCCGGGACTCCTTCCATCCCAGTTTCTGGAAGTGGTGGTGCAGGGGGGCCATCCGGAAGATCCGGCGGCCTTCCCCGAACTTGCGTCGGGTGTATTTGAACCAGCCCACCTGGAGCATCACGCTGCCGGCCTCGGCGACGAAGACCCCGCCGGCGATCAGCAGCACCAGGGGTTGATGGATCAGCACCGCCATGATGCCGAGCGCGCCGCCCAATGCCAGCGAACCGGTGTCTCCCATGAAGACCTCGGCCGGGTGGCAGTTGAACCACAGGAAGCCCAGCGAGGCTCCGATGAAGGCCGCGCAGACGACGGTCAACTCGCTGGCTCCGCGCACATGGGGGATCTGGAGGTAGGCGGCCAGCTTCACGTTGTCGGCCAGATACGTGAGGATCAGCATGACCATGGCCACGATGAGCGTGCAGCCGATCGCCAGACCGTCCATGCCGTCCGTCAGGTTCACGGCGTTCGAGCTGCCGATGATGGTCAGGGCCACCAGCGGGATGCCGATCCAGGGCACGGCCCGGAGGACCGGATCCTTGAAGAACGGGACCTGGATGTCGGACACGAGGGCGCGGGTGGAGGGCAGTTGCCAGAGGTAGATGCCGACCCCCAGGGCCAGCAGCCCCTGGACGATCCACTTGACCCGCGATTTCGCGCCGGCCGCGTTCTGCCGACTCACCTTCAGCCAGTCGTCGTAGAAGCCGAGGAATGCCAGCACCATCAGCGAGAGCATCGTCAGCAGGACCAGCGCGTTCGGTCGGGCCCAGAGCAGGACGGAGATGTCGAGCACCAGCAGGATCAGGACCCCGCCCATCGTCGGGGTCCCCCGTTTGGCCAGATCGGCCGCGGCGGCGGAGGCGTCCGCCGGGCTTCGGACATCCTTCGGTTGGTAGTCCTGTCGGAAACGGAGATTGCGGAGCCCCTCGATCACGCGGGGGCCCAGGATCCAGCTCAGCACCAGGGCGGTGATCGCCGCGCCGGCGCTCCGGAAGGTGACGTATTTGAACACCGTCCAAGGGACCGTCGGAAACAGTTCTGGGAGCTTGTAGAGCATGCGTCGTTCAGTCGTGGATCGCCGGGTCCTCGCTCTCGGTCTTCAGGGCCTCGAAGATCCTCTCGAGACGGCTGCTGCGGGAGGCCTTGGCCAGGACGCAGTCGCCGGGACGAAGCACCGGCCGCAGGGCCGGGATCGCGCTCTCGACATCGGGGAACTGCAGCAGGCCCGGCATGCCCCGCGCCCCGAGCGCCGTGTGTGTGGCGGACCGGCCCACGCAGACCAGCAGATCGATGCCCAGGCGTCGGGCGGCCGCCCCGACCTCGCGGTGGGCCTCGGCGGTGTGCTCGCCCAGTTCCGCCATGTCGCCCAGGACCGCGACACGGCGACCGGCGCAGGGGAGGTCGCGAAGCGTCTGGAGAGAGGCCAGCGTGGAGTCGGCGTTGGCGTTGTAGGTGTCGTCGAGCCACCGGATCCCGCGCCGCTCCGACCATTGGAGTCGCTGCTTGGCACCCCTGAAGCGGGCCAACGCCTCCCGGGCGGCATCGGGTGCGACTCCCAGTTCGGCCGCGGCCGCCAGGGCCAGGACGGCATTCGACACCATGTGACGGCCGGGTACCCCGATCGCGAAGCGACCCCGCCAGCCGGGATCCGGGGCCGAGACCTCGAACCGGGTGGAATCCCAGCCCGCCTCGACGATGCGCACGCTCCAATCGTTGCCCGGTCCGAACCCGGCCCGGATCACCCGCGCGCGGGTGCGGGCGGCGATGGCCCCGGTGGCCTCGATGTCGCCATTGACGAAGAGGATGCCGTCCTCCGGAAGGTTCTCGCCCAGTGCGCTCTCCTCCTCGATGACGCCCTCCAGTCCACCGAAATGCTCGAGGTGCTCCCGGCCGATCTGGGGCACCACCCCGTATCGCGGCGAGATCATGCGCACCAGGGGAGCGAGTTCGCCCGGATGGTTGGTGCCCGCTTCCAGCACGGCGGCCTCGTGCGAGCCGCCGATCCCGAGCAGGCTCAGCGGCACCCCGATGTCGTTGTTGAAACTGGCCTCCGATCGCAGCGTCCGGAACCGGGTCCCGAGCAGATCGGCGAGCAGTTCCTTGGTGGTGGTCTTTCCGTTGGAACCGGCCACGCAGACGACGGGCAGCGCGAAGCGGGCCCGGTGGGCGGCCGCCATGGCCCCGAGGGCCTTCCGGGTGTCCGTGACGGCGACGGCCGGGATGCCCGATGGCAGAGCGCTCAGGCGGTCCTTGGCGATGAGCGCCGCCGCGGCCGACCGCATCGCGTGTTGCCCGAGAAACTCATGCCCGTCGAAACGTTCACCGCGAAGGGCCACGAACAGTTGTCCCGCCCGGAGCGTCCGCGAGTCGGTGCAGACGCCTTGGAAGGTCACGGCGCCCGCCGTGGGCGGGTGCAGTTCACCTCCGGTCTGCAGGGCGATCGACTGGAGCGTGGGGCGGTCCATCAGTCGAGGGCGTAGGTGGCGTTGACCACCGCGGTGACGGTCTTCTCGCGGGAGGTGGTGTCGTTCATCCCGTCCCAGGCGTTCTGGGTGGAATACAGGGGCGTGATCTGGAACACCCCCATCCTGGCCGAGCGCATCCGTGAGATCCTGCGGCCGCCCTGCGAGACGATCTGCTCGGCCCTCGCCCGGGCGTCGCGGGCGGCATCGGCCAGCATCTCGATCTTGGCCTCGCCGGCCTTCGTCCAGATGAACTGCGGCGCCGACGCGGTGAATTCGATGCCCTGATCGACCAGACGCGAAGCCTGGCCGCCCATCGCGAGCACCGTGTCGATGTCGCCCGAGCGCACCTCGATCGTCCGGCCCAACCGGAACCGGGTCGTGGGGCTGGCGGTTTCTCCGTCGGCCTCGCCCTGGGACTTGCCGCCTCTGACCTGGATCCGCTGGATGGCGATGGGGTGGAACTGGGCGTTGGTGATCCCCTGGGAGGCGAGGAACTCCCGCACGGTGGTCTCCTGTCCGGTCAGGAGGCCCTGGGCTCCGAGGAGCGTGGGGTCCTCGACCGTGATCGAACCCTGCCACACGATGAGATCGGCGCTGACATTCCTTCGGGACGATCCGGTCACGCCGACCGACTCCGCATCGGCCACCTTGAGCCAGGTGCGCGTCATCAGGGTGGTGGAGGCGACCAGTCCCGCCGCGAGGAACAGGCCGGCGACCACGCCGAGGAGATGGGGTTTGGGCAGCGTCGTCATAGCGAATCCCCGACCCATCCCCGCGTGGCCAACGCCTCCCGGGCGTGAAGGCGGTCGTCCCACGGGACGACCGATGCACCGACCTCCTGGATCGGGCGTGCGCCCTTGCCCACGATCAGCACCAGGTCGTCGGTGCGGGCCCGGCGGATCGCCGTCCGGATCGCCTCGTTGCGGTCGACCAGCCCGAGGGCTCCTCCTCCGTGGCCGCGCTGGAGGTCGGCCACGATCGCCGCAGGCGGCGTGTGCCGCGGATTGTCGCTGGTGAAGATCACCTCGTCGGCCGCCCCGGCCGCGGCCCCGAGCGCCAGACGCTCCGCCCCGGTGGAACCGCCATGGATGCCGGCCACGAGGAGGATGCGGCGTCCGGTCAACGAGCGCGCCTCGAGAAGCAGTTCAGCGAGTTCCATGGCCCCGGCGGCCCGGTCGACGAAGACCCCGAAGGGTTGGCCGGCGTTGACGGGTTCGAGCAGCCCTGCGGGCGGATCGATCAATGGGAGGGCCGCCATGGCACGGGCAGTTTGGCAGCCGGAATGGAGCACCCTGTTGAGTGCGATCTCGAGGGCCCGGAGATTCGAGGATCCCACCAGCGGAAGGTGGGTCGTCCGAGGGGGCGCTTCGTCGCTGAGGAGTTGCAGTCGGGTGCCGCGCCAGTGCAGCGCCTGCACCCCGATCCGGACCCGGGTCGACGGGGCCGGATGGAGGATCGACCGGGGAACGACGCCTCCGAGCAGGTCGCGGATCTCGGAATCCTCCTCCACCACCAGACAATCCCCACCCCAGCGGACATGGGTGGCGAGCAGGCGTTCCCACTCGCGGGACTCGCCGCGTGTGGGGCGTTGGGGAAAGAGCCGCCCCGCGATCAACCCGCCTTCGGGCGTGAGCAGCGCCGGTCGCCTCCCGGCCTGTTCGAGCAGGCCGTGGGTGAATGCGGCGGTGGCCGCCGAGATCCGTCCGCTGCATGGGATCCGGCACAGTTCGAGCCGCATCAGCGGATGCTCCTGGAGCGGCTTCCCGGGACGTCTTCCGGGGGATTCGGAAGCCGTGCAGGCCGGAGCGGGAGGTGTCGCGCTTCGGGGCATGCGGCTACCGGCGGTTCCCCGGGCGGCCCCCGGCTGACGGAAGGTCGCGATGGACCGGGCCGGACCGGAGATCCGTTCGGGCTTCTGGAGGAGGGGGTCCGCGGTCGGCATGTTCAGTGGCGCGGTGAGGATCCGGACCCGGCGGCGATGGCGTTCACCGTGGCGGTGGGCGAGGGGGGGATGGTCAGGTAGCTGGCCGTCTCCCGGACGATCTCCTTGAAGACCGGCACGCAGGCCGCGCCATAGGCGGCCCGGCCGTCGCTGCCCGTGGGTTCATCGGCGCAGACCAGCAGGCAGATCTGGGGGTTCTCGGCCGGCAGGAACCCCACGAAGGTGCTGAAATGCGCCGTGACGCCCGCGGCCATGTGGGCCTGGGTCATCTTGTTGGCCGTGCCGGTCTTGCCGGCGACCGTGTAGTCGTCGAGCGCGGCGTCCTTGCCGGTGCCCTTGGGTCCGACCACGGCCGTCATGAGTTGGACCATGTGCCGTGCGGTCTCGGACCGGACGACCCGTCCGACCTGGCGCGGGGCCATGCTCCGGATCACGCCGCCATCGGGCGTCTCCACCGATTTCACCAGCAACGGTTCCATCAGGATCCCGTCATTGGCCACGGCGGCGTATGCCATGGCGACCTGGAGCGGGGTGGTGTAGATGCCGTACCCGTAGGAGAGGATCAGTTGCGTTCCCAGCCCGTCCCACGCCGGGATCCGCGGGTTGGGCTCGCCCCCGCACAGGATGCCGGTGCGCCGCAGGAATCCGAAGGCATCCGCGTATCTGACCAGTGCCGTGCCCCGGGGTGGCGCCGCGGGATCCCACAGGGCGTATCCCAGCTTGGCGGCGCCGACGTTGGAGGAGGCCGCGAACGCCTCCTCGATCGTGACGTTGTGGAGCTTGTGGCCCCGGGCGTCGGCGATGGCCTTGCGGCGTCCGGCGGGCGGGTGCCACGAGCCGCCCTCGCAGTCGATCCGTGAGCTCGGCGAAAGGTGGCGTCCGGGGAGCGCCTCGAAGGCCGCGGAGTAGGTGACGAGCTTGAAGGTGGAGCCGGGTTCGACCAACTCGGAGACCGCATGGTTGCGCCGGAGCGGTTTGCGGGGACCGGTCGGAGGCCTTGGGGTCCCGGGTTTGCGGGCCGGCTCGTAGTCCGGGTCGGTGGCATTGGCCAGCGCTAGGATCTCTCCGGTCGACGGACGCACCAGGACGGCCGACATCCAGTTGGGCTTCAGGCGGGTCATCCCTTGGCGCAGGGCGTTCTCGGCCACGTACTGGAGGTTCGCGTCGATGGTCAGGCGCACGTTGGCACCGGGTTGCGGGGCCAGGTCCAACTCGCGGCTGCCCGCCAGTTCGCGGCCCTTCCCTCGCCGCAGGACCGCTTGGCCCGGGACTCCGTGGAGTTCGTCGTCGAACTGCCGCTCGATGCCGTCGGCCCCGTGGACCTCGGGGGGCAGTTCCCGGGTGCGGACGTGGACCCGCTGGGTCGCGGTGCGGTATTCGACGACGGGGATCGCCCCGTTGGTCGTCGTTCCGAGCACCGGCGAGGCCAGTTCACCGTGCGGCATGATGCGTCGTTCCACGATCTCCGCAGTGATGCCGTTCTCCCGGACCTCCCTCAATTGGGGTTGGATCCGCTTCAGGGTGAGGTTGATCTCCCGTTGCCCGCGGGCGATCTCCTTGCGGAACCGATACCTTCCCGGCAGATCCCACCAGGCGATGGCGGGGGCGTTGGTCCTGCGTTGGGAGAGCGCGGCCGACGCGGCCCGGAGGCGTTGCTCCTCCGGCGATCGGAACGCCTTGAGGTTGGTCAGCACCCGTGTCCACTCGGCATGCGTCAGGTTCGAGGCGACCAGGACGCTCTGATTGGTATGGAGCACGTTGACCCACTGGGTGGTGACGCTCCCCGCGGCGTTGGTGGAGGGCAGTGGTTTCCAGCGAAGTTCCGGCCGCAGGGTCAGCCGCTCCTCCAGCACCCGGGCCGGTATCGACAGCAGCGGGGAGAGCATCGCGGCGAGGTGGGGCGCCTGGTTGCTGATCACCACCGGATTCCCCCGGAGATTGTAGCTGTATTGGGAGTAGACCAACCGCTCGCCCCTGCGGTCGAGCAGTTCACCGCGAGGCGCGGGGATGTAGGTGGTGCGCGCGGGGGCTCCGCCGAGCGTGTAGCGGGGCGAGTCCGGCCGGACACCCTGGATGTAGATCAACCGACCCGCCAGGGCCGCGAACACGGCGCACGAGATCACCGTGAGTCCGGCGAGCGTCCTGTCGGGAGCGGAGGGTCTGCTCATGGCGGTTTCAGTTGGGGATGGCCGCCAACGGCGGGGCGGGAGCCGTCGGTCGGGGCGGGATCCTGGCCAACTCCGTCGCCGGTGCGGACGGACCGCCGTGGTTCGTGACGTGGACGACCTGGCGGTAGGCGATGTTGGTGAGCCCCAGTCCGAGTTCCTGGATGCGTCGCATCAACGCCGGGCGTGTCAGCAACCGCTCGATCTCCTGCTGGTTCCTGCCGATGGAGCGCTCCAAGCCCGTGCATTGCGTTCGGATCTGGGAGATCTGATCCTGCAGTCGCTGATGGGCCCGGCTCTGCAGGATCCAGAGGAATCCCAGGATGCCGATCAACGCCGATCCCGCGAGGGCGCGCAGGATGGTGCCCAGCCTGATCTCGGATCTGTTCCGTGCGCTCATGATCGGGGTAGACGTTCAAGCACCCGCAGTCGTGCGCTGCGGGCTCTGGGGTTGGCCCCGAGTTCGGTTTCGGAGGCGACGAGGCCCTTGCGGAACAGTTCCCGTCCGCGGGGCGAACGGGGGCGACGCAGGTGCGGATGGTCCACGGGACCGTCGAAATCGTAGTCCCGCGATTCGCGCCGCATGAAGTCCTTCACCAGGCGATCCTCGAGGGAATGGAAACTGATGACCGCGAGCCGGCCGCCCGGGGCAAGGAGAGGGAAGGCCCGCTCGAGCCCCTCCTCCACCGAGGTCAGTTCGCCGTTGGTGGCGATCCTCAGCGCCTGGAAGCAGCGCGTGGCCGGATGCGTGGGGGCCCCCCGCCGTGGGCAGATCCGTTCGATGAAGTCGGCCAGTTGCCCGGTCGTCGTGAAGGGGCGTTGCCGTCGCTCCTCGGCGATGGCCCTCGCGATCCTGCGCGACTGACGCTCCTCACCCCACTTCCAGAACAGATCGGCCAGCGCCTCCGCGGGCAGTCCGTTGACGAGGTCGGCCGCCGTGGGAGCGGTCCCGGACGGGTCCATGCGCATGTCCAGGGGTCCGTCCTTCTGGAAGGAGAACCCGCGTCCGGGAGTGTCGAGTTGATGACTGCTGACACCGAGGTCGAGGACGATGCCGTCGAGGGAACCGGGGGCGGCCCATTGGTCCGCCTCCTTGAAGTCGCAATGGTGCGTCTCGAACCTGCCTGCGAACCGGCCGAGGCGTTCGCCGGCGGCCGCGAGGGCCTCCGGGTCCCGGTCGCAGCCGATGAGGGTCCCGTCGGGCGAGCTCGCCTCGAGGATCGCCGCCGCATGGCCGCCACCCCCCAGGGTGCCGTCCAGGTATCGTCCGTGAGGCTTGGGTTGGAGGGCGGTCACCACTTCGTTCAGCAGGACAGATTGGTGTGAAAACTGGGACACGCGGCGGGGGCCGTTCACTCCCGGGCAACCAGCCTGCGGGTCAGGGGTGCACGGTTCCGCAGGCGGTTCACGGCGAGTTCTGGGTCGTGGGTGCCACCGGCACCCGGGGGGCGGGTCTCGTGGAGCAGGCGGCCTTCGCGCCGCCGGCGCACCAGTTCGACATCGTCCTCGAGGAGGTCGTTCCGGACCGGCGTCGCGGCCGGCAACCGCAATTCCTCCTGAACGAGGTCGCGCGGCGTCGAGCGACGGTTCTCGAACGAGAGGAAGCGGCGGGCCAGCGTCTCCGGGAGCGCCTTGACGCTGCCGAGCGGCACGCCGCCGCGACCCGGGCCCAGGGAACCTGTCGCGGAGGACACGGGGTTGGCCGTGGAGAACCAGGAGCGCGGGTTGAACAGTGCCGGCAGCTTCATGTGTTTTGCGGGGTCTGGGCCTTCTTGATGAGCTTCTCGGAGAAGCGGGCCGTCTCGTAGGCCTCCGGGTTCCACAGTTCGAAACGGTCGATGCACCCCAGGAAGAGCACGTCCTTGGTCAGCCCGGCCGCCACCCGCATCTCCTCGGGCAGACAGATGCGGCCCGCGCTGTCGAGCTCGAGCTCGATGATGCGGTCCACGTAATCGTGCCGTTCGGCCATGCGGAGCGGTTCGATGAAGTCTCCCCGGCACAGCGGGTCGACGAACCGGTCGAACTGCTCGGCCGGGAGCACCATCACGAATTCGGCATCCGAGGTGTGGCGGATCATCACCGCCATGAGGGAAAGGCTGGAGGGGACGTCGGGGCGCCACTTCGCGGGCATCGGGACCCGTCCCTGGGAGTCCACCTTGTGGGGGTAGCGCCAGGTGAAGCGCGGCCGCGGGACCGCCGCCGGGGCAATCCCAGCGGGACCGGTTCCAGATTCCGTCATGTCACCTGCGGTGGCCATCCTCGGGCGTCAAAAAGATGCGGTTCAACTGCACGGGAAAACCTGCGGTCCCGTGGACCCCTCCTTTGTACAGTAAGTCTTTCCCTTTATGCAACTAGTCGTTGCTTTTTCTCACTATTATTTATGCGCAGCTTATTCACAGTGGTTTCGGTTCTTAAAAACCCAATGAATACCGTTAACATCGATCGTGTCTTTGAATCGACAATTCTTGGTGTTTCCCTTTTTCTCCCTCTGTGCGTGTATCGGATTTCGATTTTGAACTGCCGGCCGAGCTCATTGCCCAGCATCCCACACCGGAGCGCGACGCTTCCCGGTTGATGGTATTGGACCGTCGGTCCGGGGGGAGGGAGCACCGCCGATTCACCGATCTGATCGATCATCTGCATTCGGGGGATGTGCTGGTGATGAACGATTCGCGGGTCATTCCGGCGCGCCTATTGGGTCACAAGGTCGACTCCCCGGGTCGGGTCGAGTTGTTGTTGCTCGAGGAGTCCGAACCCGGGTGTTGGTGGGCGATGGTCCGTCCTGGGAAGCGGGTTCGGCCGGGAATGTTCCTGAGATTCGGGGGGGAAGGATCCGAAGGCATGGTCTGCGAGGTGCTCGAGAAGAACCCGGAGGGACATGTCCGGGTCCGCTGGGAGCAGCCGGGATCGTTTTGGGAATCCCTCCTGAGGATCGGTCGGATGCCCTTGCCGCCGTACATCGAGCGGGGCGAAACCGGAGCCACCCGGCAGGACGACTCCCGCTACCAGACGGTCTATGCCCGGAACGCCGGTTCCGTGGCCGCGCCGACGGCGGGACTCCATTTCACCGAGCGGGTGTTGGAGGCCCTGCGGGCCAAGGGTGTCCTCCTGCGTCAGGTCACCCTCCACGTCGGCGCGGGCACGTTCCTACCGGTGAAGGCCGATCGCGTCGATGAGCATGTGATGCACGAGGAACGCTACGAAGTGGGGGCCGACACCGCGGCCGCCCTCCGGGAGGCCAAGGCCACCGGTCGGCGCGTGGTCGCCGTCGGCACCACCAGCCTCCGCGTGCTCGAGACCGTGGCCCTCCAGTCCGATGGCCCGATCCGTCCGTGCAGCGGACGCACGCGGATCTTCGTGCATCCCCCGTACCGATTCCGGATGGTCGATGCGTTGCTGACCAATTTCCATCTGCCCCGGAGCACCCTGCTGATGCTGGTGAGCGCCTTCGCCGATCCGGGAGGGACCGGTGGGCGCGACCGCGTCCTCGCGGCCTATGCGGAGGCGATCCGGGAGCGGTACCGTTTCTTCAGCTATGGCGACGCGATGTTCATCCACTGATGCGGTTCCCCCGGCGGGAGGTCCGTCAAAGGCCCCTCACGTCGTCATCAACATGGCCATGACGGCCGACGGCAAGGTGGCCACCGCCGGACGCGAGGTGACCACCTTCGGGAGCCCGGCCGACCAGCGGGCGCTGTATGCGCTCCGCGCCACCGCCGATGCCCTGATGTGCGGGGCGCGGACCGTCGAGGAGACCGGAGCCACCCTCGGTACGGGTGCCCCGGTCTTCGCGGATGCCCGCCGGCGAGCGGGTCTCGCCCCGGAGGCTCTGCGCGTGGTGGTCAGCGGTTCGGCCTCGTTGTCCTCCGCTGCGGAGATTTGGAAGCATCCTGGCGCCCCCATCGTCATCCTGACCTCGGCCAAGGCTCGTCCTGAGGACCGTGAACGATTACGAAAGCTCGGGGCCCGGGTTTGGGAGTCCCCGGGCGATCGCATCGATTTCCCGGAGGCCCTGGCCTGGCTGGGGCGGGAATTCGGTGTCCGGCGTCTGGTGGCCGAGGGAGGCGGATTGTTGAACGCCGCGTTGCTGGCCGCCGATCAGGTCGACGAACTGCGCCTGACCTGGGTCCCCCGCATCTTCGGGGGGCGTGAGGCTCCCACCATCGCCGATGGCCCCTTGGCGGCGACCCTGGCGGATGCGGTGGGTTTCCGGTGGGCACGGGTCCGGTCGGTGGGCGACGAGCGCTTCCTGCGCCTCGTGCGGGACCGTCGGCGGGTCACTTCGCGCCCTGCCTGATCCACTCCTCCACCTGCTTGAGCCCCTTGTCGGCGATGCGATGGGACTCCGGTTTGGGGATGTCCTCGTCCTTGCCCGCCAGGATGGTCAGGAGGCTCGATTTCTTGGGGTCGCCCGGTGCGATGACCTTGCCGTACGACTTGCCCCCGGCCAGGACTCGTTCAAGCGATTCCGTCGAGAATCCGCCCTCGGCCGAGGTCCCGGAGTGGCATTTCGCGCAGGATTCGGAGAGGAGCTTTCGGATGTCGGGGTCGAAGCGCACCGGAGTGACCACCTCGGTGATCGGTCCATCGGGCCAGACGGCCCCCTGATCGATCCACCCGCGAAGCAGGCTGATCTGCTCGCGGGTCAGCGGATCGCTTTCGCCGGGTTTGCCGCCCGGCGGAGGCATGAGCATCTCGTCGATGAGGCCCGCGGCCATCAGGATGATCGCGCTCTGGGCGCTCTTGCCGGGTTGGATCGCCGGACCGTGGTCGTCCGTCACCTTGAAGGCCCCCTCCTTGGTGTCCATGCGGTACTTGCCCTTCTGCTTTTCGGCCCCATGGCACTTGAAGCAGGCGGCCTTGAAGATCGGATGGACCTCGGTCTTGAAATCCACCGGCCGCGTGAGTGGCGGCGGCAGCTTGGCCAGTTCGGTTGCCGGAATCGGGACTTGTGACCACAGGGTGCCCGACAGCGCGGTAAGACATGGGAGCCATCGTACCCCGGAGGATCGCCAGCGTGGGATCATGAGGCGGATCTTAGGTGCGGTCAGCGGGCGAGGAAAGGGCCTGTTTCGGTGACCGACCGCCGCGATGAACCTCATCGCCGGAACCAGAACGTCAGGAGGGGCACCCAGAGGAGGGTCGGCAGCAGGTTGGCCTGGGGCACCTTTCGGAGGCCCGCGAGGGTGGGCGCGCTGCAGAGGATCAGCAGATCGGTCGCCAACATCAGTGGTGCGGCGGAGCTTCCCGCCAAAAAACCGACGGCCGCCGCCGTGGCCCCGGCCGTCCAGAGCGCCTGCCAGGCCGCGACGGGGGCCACCACACGGGCGACGAGATCGGGGGAGGGGCCCGAGGCGAGGCTTCGGCACCAGGACAGCAGGGCGGCCCCATCGAGGATCGACTTCAGGGCAAGCCCCTGCCAACGGCCGTCCAATCCTTCCTGGATCGATGCGGGGATCAGCAGCGGGTTGAGGGCCATCAACAGTCCCAGAGACCGGGCGTTCCGTGCTTCGAGGGCATCGGTGGGGCCTCCGGGCGGTGCTGTCGACAGACCTTTCCCCCAGGCATCCAAGCGGCGCTGCAGCCCCAGCGCCCGGCCTGTCAGGTTGCCCAGGACCAACCCGGCGCCGGCGATGCCCAGGAACCGAAGGATGCCATCGCCCGGGGAAGGCAGGGCCCGGGCGAGGCCGCTCCCTCCCAGGGCCACCGCCAGACCGGCCACCCCCCATCGGAGGCGGCCGATGCTGGTGGCCGTCGAGGGAACCGGAGCCCCCCAACGGGCCCCCATCAGCGCCCCCGCGGCGGTCATTGCATTGATCCACGATCCGAGCACCGGTCCGGAGGCTCCCCGGAATCGCCGAATCCCGCAACCCGTCGTGCGCCCGTCGTCGTGCGCCGGGGTGCCTTCGACTTTTTGGCTCCGTTGACTCGGTTTGGTCTTGCTCCGAGTTTACAAATGGTTTTCTTAGCCGGCTTCCGTCCGTCGGCGACCGCCGACGGACGGACCGTCGAACGCATCCCGATCCGAAAAACCTCCATGAGCCAGGCCCCCCGTCCCTTTGGTCTTCCACGAGCCTCCGCTCCCAAGGCGCTGGTCCCGGTGAACTTCATCTGCCTGGCGCCCGGGGCCCAGAGCGTCGCCGTGGTGGGGGATTTCAACGACTGGAACCCCCAGGCCCACCCCTTGGCGCAGGCCTTCGACGGATCGTGGCAGGGGTCCCTCAAGCTCCGGCACGGCCACCACCGGTACGCCTTCTGGGTGGACGGGACCCTGCAGGTCGATCCGCGGGGCCAGGGGGTCAGCCGCAACGACCAGGGGGAGCGGGTCTCCCTGATCGCGGTCAGTTGACCGCCCCGATCGCGGACGGTGGAACTTTCGGCGCGCGCCGGTTATCCAAACGGCACGCGACATGGCGCAATTCAACTACAAGGCACGGCGGCGCTCGGGCGAGCCGGTGGAAGGGGTCCTGGAGGCCGCCGACCGCGCGGCGGCCGTCGCCCAGATCGAGCGGATGGGGGTCATGCCCGTTTCGGTGATCCCGGCTCAGGGGTCCGCCAAGCCGGTCAAGTCGGCCGCACGCGCCGGATCGGGGCCCGGAGGGGTTGCCGGGGCCGGCCTGGGCCGGTTGTTCGCGAGGGGGCCCAAGAAGCCGGGCCTCAAGGAATTGGCCATGTACACCCTGCAGTTGGCCAACCTGCTGCGCGCCGGCATGCCCCTCACCATGGCCCTGCGCAGCATGGAGAGCCTGTCTTCGAAGGGCATCCCGGGCGAGGTCAGCCGACAACTCAAGCAGGATGTCACCGAGGGTCGCGGCCTGTCCGAGGCCATGGCCCGCCAGAACCATGTCTTCCCCGACCTGGTCATCAACATGGTCCGGGCCGGCGAGCAATCCGGCGCGCTCGAGGAGGTGCTGCGCCGGCAGGCCGCCCATTTCGACCGGTTCGCCGAGGTCCAGTCGAAGTTCAAATCGGCCATGATCTACCCGGCGGTGGTCTGCGTGGTCGGCGGCGCGCTCGTCATCTTCTTCATGACGGTCATGCTGCCGAAGTTCATGACCCTCTTCGACAACACCAAGATCGAGTTGCCGGCCATGACCAAGATGCTCATCGCCATCAGTGGCTTCCTGAGCGGTTACTGGTGGGCGTTGCTGTTGGCCGGAGGGGGAGCCGTGGTGGCCTTCCGGCGCTACCGGGCCAGCAAGGCCGGACGCGAGTCGCTGGACCGTCTGGTGATGCGCCTGCCGGTCATCGGCAAGGTGGTGCGGCTCAACCTGTTCGGTCAGTTCGCGCGCACGCTCTCGACCCTGCTGCAGAACGGCGTGCCGGTGTTGCAGGCCCTGCGCATCACCGAGCAGGTCATGCCCAACGTGGTCATCCAGGAGGCGATCGCCCGGACGAGGGAGGCCGTCACCGATGGCAAGACCCTTGCCCAACCGCTCGCCAAGAGCCGGTTGTTCCCCCAGCTGATGATCGACCTGATCAAGATCGGCGAGGAGACCGGCGACGTGCCGGCGGCGCTCTCCAACGTGGCCGACACCTACGAGAACGACCTCAACGTCGGCCTGACGGCGATGACCAACCTGATCCAGCCGGTGATCATCGTGGCCATCGCCTTCGTCGTCGGATTCATGCTGCTCGGCGTGATGTCGGCGATGTTCAAGATCACCGAGAGCATCTCCACCCGGTGACCCGCCGGAGCGATGACCCCCACCGATCCCATCCGCCGCCGCCGCCCGCGAACCGCGGCCTTCACCATGATCGAACTGGTGGTGGCCGTCATGCTGGTGGCCGTGATGATGTTCGTGGCGGTGCCCCGCTTCATGGGCGTCAAGAAGAGTCCGATGGCGGAGGCCCTGGAGGTGATGGAGTCGGCCTGCAACGAGGCGCGGGCGCGGGCCATCATGGGCAACCGGCCCATGCAGGTGGTGCTCTACGGGGCCGAGGGCCGGGTGCTCGTCGAGCCCGCCCCCGAGGGGGTGATGGGGGCCACCAACGGCGTCTCCATGGCATCGTTCGACCGACTTCGGGAAGCCCCGGATCCGGGCTCGGGCCCCCTGTCCAAGCCGCCCTATCACGGCCAACTGAACGAAGACGTCGCCTTCCGCAGCCTGCAGGTGAATGGTCTCGACATGATGAATTCGTCGCTGGCGGCCATCCGGTTCTTTCCCAACGGCACCAGCGATGCGATGACCGCCGAGCTCAGTTGGCTCAAGCGCGGGCTCGAACTCAAGCGTTTGACGCTGGAGGTCATCACCGCCCGGCTTTCCATCGAGGATCTCCGATGAGGCCTTCCCTGGTCATCCCGGCCGCTCGTGGACGCCGCCCGCGGGGATTCACCCTGATCGAGGTGGCCGTCGCCTCGGCCATCATGGCGCTGGCGCTCTTCGGCTTCATCTCCGTCTGCTCCACGGCGCTCAAGTCCGCCAAGTCCCTCAACCGGGTCGAGGTCGACGCCAGCAGCCTCGCGGCCGAACTGTCGATCTCGAACCGCCTCGAGGAGATGTCCGACCATGGCGATTTCGGGAAGCTGTACCCGGGTTACCAGTGGAGCCGCTCGGTCTACGAGGTGGGCACCAACGGCCTCTTCCGCGCCGATTTCGTGGTATCCGGCGGGCCCAGAGGCTCGGAGCGCCGCATGAGCGTGCTCTATTTCCCCAAGCAATACGTCCAGGGGGCCCGACAATGAGATCCGTGGGATGCCATCGGAGCCGTCGATCCGGGCGGAAAGGCTTCACGGTGATGGAGGTGATGGTGGCCGTCTTCCTCTTCGCCCTGATCCTCCTCATGATCTACTCGACCTGGAGGCTCATCTTCCAGAGTTCTCAGGCGGCGATCCGCTCCACCACCGACTCCCAGCGGGCCCGGATGGCCATGCGCACCCTCGAGGACGCCCTCTCCTCGGCCACGATGTTCGCCTCCAACCCGAGGCTCTATTTCTTCCAGGCCGACACCTCCGGCCAGTTCGCCGCGGTGAGCTTCGCGGCCGACCTCTCCGATTCCTTCCCCAACAGCGGGATGTTCGGTGGCGAACGGTTGCGCCGCGTGAGCTTCTACGTGCCCCCCGGCGGCAACGACCTGGTGCTCGAGCAGAACTCGCTCCTGGCCGACTTCGAGCAGGGTGGGGAGCCCGCGGGGCTCGTCCTCGCCCGCGATGTGCAGTTGTTCCAGTTGGAGTTCTGGGATGGCCAGCAGCGCGACTTCGTCGAGGAGTGGCTCTCCACCAACCAGTTGCCCGTCATCGTCCGGGTCACGCTCGGTTTCGGTCAGCCGAAGGGATCCCGCGAGCCCGCCCAGATCGTGAGCCGGGTGGTCCGATTGCCCACGGTCGCCGTGCCGCGCGAGGCCCAGGGCATGATCGGAGGGGCCCCGTGACGATCCGACCGCTCCTGATCCGGGACGGCCCCCACGGGCGCCGCCGGGGCGTGGCGCTGCTGATCGTCATGCTGTTGACCTTCGCCATGGCGGTGATCGTCACGGCCTTCGCCTACACCATGAAGGTCGAGGGGCGACTGGCCACCCGCACCCAGAGCGAGAGCGAGACCGAGTGGATGGGGCGGTCGGGCATCGAGATGGCCAAGTGGGTGCTTTCGTTGTCCCGTCAGATCCCGGGTGAGCAGGCCTACGATGGCCTCAACCAGTTCTGGGCCGGAGGCATGGGCATGACCAACGTCGCCGACAATCCGTTCGAGGGCGTCTCGCTCCAGGATGTCCCGCTGGGCGACGGGACCATCTCCATCGAGATCGTCGACGCCGAGCGGTACCTGAACCTCAACTCCATCGCCACCCGCAACCCGCAACTGCTCGAGCTGATCCTGCAATTGTGCGGGTCCGGTGCGGCCGATTCGGCCGACATCTCGGCGGCCATCCGTGATTGGATCGACCCGAACGACGACCCTGCCATGGGAGGCGGTGCCGAGAGCGAGTTCTACCGCATGCTCAACCCGCCCTACATCGCCAAGAACGGACCCATCGACGACCTCTCCGAACTGCTCAAGATCCGGGGCGTGACCCCGCAACTCTACTGGGGGCCCCGGGGCGGTGGCGGGTCTGTGCCGCCGTCGAACGACCCGTCCGGCCGGCGCACGCAGGCGACGTTCCTGGGTCAGGGCATCTCCGGGACGGTGGGCCTTGTGGACGTCTTCTCGGCGGTCTCCAGCGGGCAGGTGAACATCAACACCGCACCCTATCCGGTGCTGGTCATGGCCTGCGGCGGCGACGAGAACATCGCCCGAAACATCCTGGAGCAGCGGGCCGGGCCGGACGGGGTGGACGGCACCTACGACGACGCCCCGGCCCGAGGTCCCCAGGATATCGCGCGGTTGCAGGGGGTGCCGGTCCTTCCCAACCAGGGTACCCCGCTGGCGGTCTTCTCCACGGTCAGCAGCACCTTCGAAGTCCGGGTCGATGCCCGTTTGGGGGCCCTGTCCCGCCGCTATGTGGCCGTGCTGAGGCGCAGCAGCCTGCGCGAGATGCCGGTGTTGACCTTCCGGAGGGAGTGAACCGCTCCGCAATCATCGGCGAAGACGTCCCCGACCAAGACGTCCCCGACCATATGGCCGGGGATCCGGCGGGCGAGGGGGGCTCGCTTCCGGCCCATCGCTGCTCCGTCAAGGAAGGCCCCGGGCCCGTCACAAACCCTCAAAGAAACAAACGCGTCACGGCACCGGGGTCGAGACCGGGATCTTGAAGAAGCACTGCCAGCCGCCGTAGTCGGAACCCAGGGAGACCCGCTTGTTGGGCTGCCATTCCACGTGGCCGTCCTCGAACCCGAAGTTGCCGCCCTCGGGTGCGCCCCGCGTGACGCGGTGCACGGCCGTGGCCACCTTGCGGCCGTTGTAGTCGGTGAACCAGTTCAGCTTGGCGTCGAGGATGTTGGTGGTCTTGGAGCCGAGCGCCTGCATGCGGTCGATGATGATGGGAGCGGCCTCGTACATGCCGCCCAGCTTCTTCTTGAAGAACCATTCGGCCGTGCCCTGGGCTCCGCCGGTGACGTCGCCGTCGCCGGTGCGGCGGCCCGGCAGGTAGAAGTAGCCGATGAGTTGGGGATCGTTGTCGGAGGAGATCATCCCTCGCTCGGCGGCCCGGTGCCAGTCGTCGGTCGGGCAGAAGAGCACGTCGTTGGCGGCGCGGGTGTTGTTGGCCGTGGTGCGCCGGTTCTTGATGAGGTAGCCGTTCCAGAAGTTGCTCATGGTCGGCATCATCCAGCTGAAGCCCGCGCCGCCGCTGTTGTCGGGGAAGGCGTTCTGGTTGTCGGAGGCGTAGAGATTGACCGCGATGCCCCACTGCTTGCAGTTGCTGGCGCAGAGCGTCTTGACGGCCTTCGACTTGGCTCGCGAGAGGGCCGGAAGGAGCATTCCTGCGAGGATGGCGATGATGGCGATGACCACCAGCAGTTCGATCAGCGTGAACGCGCGGGTGGCGGAGGTGCGGCGGGGGTTCATTTCAGGACTCCGGATGCGGGGATTCGGGGATGTTTGTACCCTCCCGCGAGGCCGGGGCCAGCGAATTCTTCGCCCGGGCCGCGCAGGGGCCCGCCCGCCTGAGGGGCGGGCCCCGGGAAGTCGCCGGTCAATTCCGTGAACGTGCCAGTTCCTCGTTGTTCATGGCGTTGAGGATCTTCCATTCCTCGTTGTGGTAGGTCGGATCCGGCCGGAACCCGAGCTTCGCGAAGAACTTCTTCTCCAGCTCGATGAGGAGCTTCTCGTCGCGGGTCCGGAGACGGTCCAGGACCTGGGGATTGCAGACGATCTTGACCTGGAAGTCGCCGTCGTCGCGCGGACGTCCCTTGAGGATCTGGGTCAGCTTGCGCTGGATCTCCACGCTCATGGTCTCGGCGCTCTTGATCACCCCGCGGCCCTTGCAGTGCTCGCAGTCGTCGTAGAGGGAGGAACGGACGCTCTCGGTCTGTCGCTGCCGGGTCATCTCCATGAGGCCGAGCTGGGACAGCGGAAGCACATGGGTCTTGGCCTTGTCGCGCCGGAGGTTCTCCTTCATGCGCTGGTAGATCGACTGCTGGTCGCGCCGCGACTTCATGTCGATGAAGTCCAGCACGATGATGCCGCCCATGTTGCGCAGGCGGAGCTGACGGGCGATCTCGTCGGCGGCGTCCTGGTTGACCTTCAGGATCGTGGCGTCGTGATCCTTGGTGCCGGCCTGCTTGTGCTTGCCGGTGTTGACGTCGATGGCCACCAGGGCCTCGGTCTCGTCGATGATCAGGTACCCGCCGCTCTTGAGGTTCACCTGGCGGCTGAAGGCGGCCTCGAGCTGACGGGTGATGTTGTAGCGGTCGAAGAGCGGCTCGGCCTCGTTGTAGAAGTGGACCTTGCGCGCCGAGCGCGGGCTGATCCGCTTGATGCTGTCGCGGATGGATTCGAACTTCTTGAGGTCGTCGATGACGATCTTGTCGACATCCTCGGTGAGGAAGTCGCGCACGGTGCGCTCGATCAGGTCGGGCTCCTGGTACACGCAGGAGGCCATCGGCTGGTTCTTGATCCGGTCCTGTATGAGCTTCCACTCCTCGAGCAGCAGCGCGAGGTCCCGCACGAAGTAGGCCTTCCGCTTGTCCTCGCCGGCGGTGCGGATGATGACGCCCATGCCTTCGGGGATGGTCAGTTCGCGGACGATCTTCTTGAGGCGCTGGCGCTCCTCGGCGTTCTCGATCTTGCGGCTGATGCCCGACTGGTCGGAGTTGGGCAGCAGGACGAGGTAGCGGCCCGGCAGCGAAAGGTTGGTGGTCACCCGAGGACCCTTGGTGCCGATCGGGCCCTTGGTGACCTGCACGATGATCTCGCTGCCCGGCGGGAACAGCCGCGGCACGTCCTTCTGGGTGATCTTCGGCTTGTCCTTCCGGCGGGCCTTGGATCCCTCGTCGCGCTCCACGATCTCGACGCTCGAGTCGAAGGTGTTGGGGATGATGTCCCAGTAGTGGAGGAAGGCGTTCTTCTCGAAGCCGATGTCCACGAAGGCGGCCTTGAGGCCGTCCTCCAGGTTCTTGACCTTGCCCTTGTAGATCGACCCGACCAGGCGGTCGTCGCCGGTCCGCTCCACCGTGAGGTCCTCGAGCTTGCTCTCCTCGAGCACCGCGACGCGCGTCTCGAGCGGCTCGGCGTTGATGATCACCTCCTTGACGATCTTCTCCTCGGGGCGGATCAGCCGCTTCACCTTCTTCACCACCTCCTTGACCGCGGCCCGTGCCTTCTCGATCAGCCCCTTGGGCTCACGGACCGGGCGCTGGGCCGGCGCGGCCGACTCCTCCTGCACCTCCTCTGGCCGGGAGAGGTCGGGGGAACGGTAGGTCTGGTCGCGACCGTTCTTGGATAGGTTGACCTCGGGTGCGTCGACGGCGTCCTCCGGAAGGCCGGCGGCCCGGTTCTCGGCCCGCCGGATCTCCGACTCATGGCGGCGGATGTCGAAGACCCTCTCCTCGGTGGTCTTCTCGCCGATCGCCTCCATGCGGGCGGCGGTGGCGGATCGGTTGGGGTTCGGAGTGCCCATGCCGCGGGTGGGCTTGAAGCGCATGGGCCCCTTGCCTCGTTTGAATGTCTGTTGACTCATGACTGTGGATTTCGAGTTCTAGTACCGCTTCCGGTACAAATGGATGTTTTGAAGAACACCGACGGCGATCAACGAGCACAGCACCGAGGTTCCGCCCGCACTGAGCAGGGGCAGTGGGATGCCCGTGACCGGCATCAGTTTGATGTTCATGCCGATGTTCACGAAGATGTGGGTGAAGAGCAGGGTGACGACCCCGATGGCCAGGAGACGGCCGAGCCTGTCCCGCGCCTCCCCGGCGGTCTTGATGCCGCTGAAGAGGACGATGCCGTACAGGGTGACGACCGCGACGCTGCCGATGAAGCCGCGCTCCTCGGCGATCACCGAGAAGATGAAATCGTTGTGGGCGCCGAGTCTGGGCAGGTAGCCCAACCGGTGTTGGGTGCCCTCGCGCCAGCCCTTCCCGGTGAGACCGCCGGAGCCCACCGAGATGAGGGCCTGCTCGACGTTCCACGACATCTGCCGCTTCCGTTGCGCGGCGCGTTGCCGCTGCTCGGGGGTCGCCGATCGCGGTGCGAAGTCGGCGTCGAAGTAAACCAGCAGGCGCTCCCGCTGGTACTCCTGCAGCCTCACCAGCCTCCAACTCTCCGGGGCGAACATGATGTCGGCGACGATCAGGCTGGCGACCAGGAGCGCCCCGCCCAAGAGGCGGGTGATGAAGCGGCCCGGCACGCCTGCGACGACCATCATGACCAGCGTGACGGGCAGGAACACCAGGGACGAGCCGAGGTCGGGTTGCTTCAGGATGAGCCCCAGCGGCAGGAGGGTGAGCGCCAGGGCCCTCAGGAAGACCCCGGAGGACCGCAGTTCCGTCGCCGGTCGGGCCAGGAAGTTGCCCATGGCCAGCAGGAAGGCCAGCTTGGCCACTTCGCTGGGCTGGAACTGCAGCGGCCCCAGGTCGAGCCAGCGCCGGGCGCCGTTCCGCGAGGTCCCCACCAGGTGCACCGCGACCAGCAGCGCCACCGACATCCAGTACCCTACCATCGACCACCGGGCCAATCGGCTGTAGTCCACCAGCGTCATGGCCGCGACGGCCACGATGCCGATGCCGAAGGCGATCACCTGCCGCGTCGCGGTCCACTGGTACCAAGGGACGCCCCTCGCGACCTCCGTGCCGCCGGTGGTGCTGAAGATGAACATCGCGCTCAAGACCATCAGTCCCAACACCGAGAGCCAGAGGGGCCACAGGATGTCGCCGTCGTTCCGGCGGTTCTGCAGGGTGGGCTGGTTCATGGGTTCATGGCGATGGGCCTGCCCTGACCGGCATCCCTCGAGCGGAGATGTTCGTAGATCCTCCGGGCGACCGGACCGCAGGTGCCCCCACCCGAGGCTCCACTCTCGACCATCACGACGACGGCGTACCTCGGTGTCTCGAACGGCGCGAAGCTGGCGAACCAGGTCACCTTGTCCCGGATGCCGTTGCCCTTGATCTCGGCCGTTCCGGTCTTGCCGCAGACCGCGTAGTCGGCGACCCGTGCAGTGGTTCCGGTGCCCTCGGGGTCGAGGACGTCGTCGCGCATGGCGGCTCGGATGCGGGCGAGGTGTTCGGGCCGGGCACCCAGCAGGCCGCGCACCTGACCGGGGCGGACGGCATGCGCGGCCTCGTCGCTCAGGGGGTCGCCCGACTCGAGCCGGTCGACCAGCCGTGGATAGTGGACGGTGCCGCCGTTGGCCACCGCGGAGACCATCACCGCCAACTGGAGCGGGGTGACCGTCACCTCCTGGCCGATGCTGAAGTTGGCGAGCCGCCCGAGGGGCCATCGTCCGGCCCGCGCCTCGGCCGGCTCGGGCATCCATCCGGATCGTTCCTCGGTGGGGCGGAGTTGGATCCGGGTCTGCTCGCCGAAGTGGAAGCGATGGGCCGTGGACAGCAACCGGTCGTAGCCCGCATCGAGCCCCGATTGGATGAAGTAGGCGTTGGAGGAGCGTATGAAGGCGCGCCGGAAGTCGTAGGGGCCTGGGGGTGCGGTGTCCTCGATCCGGATGTTGCCGCGTTGGAAGAGGCCCCTGCCGGGTTTGGCCGGATTGGGCTCGACGATCTGGACCCGGTCCGGATCCAACCCGTTCTCGAGGGCCGCGAGCGCCGTGACGATCTTGAAGGTCGAGCCCGGGGAGTAGGCGCCATCGGTGGCCCGGTTCATGAGGGGTGTCCGTTTCGGCACGTCGTAGTAGTTGGTCCAGCGTGCGCGGCTCACGCCGTCGATCCACTCGCCGGGATCGAAGGCGGGGGCGCTGGCCATGGCGAGGACATCGCCGTTCCGGACATCGAGGACGACCACCGCGCCCCGTTCCTCCCCGCTGACGGTCGCGAGCGCCGACTCGGACGCCTTCTGGACGTCGATGTCGAGTGTCGTGACGAGGTTGCGTCCAGGAACCGGAGCGGAGGTCGGGGTTTCACCCACCCGGTATCCGTCGCTGTTGACCAGGATGCTCCGGGAGCCCGGGGTGCCCCGCAGTTCGGCGTCGAAGGCGGCCTCGAGTCCGGCGGCCCCCCGGTAGTCCCGCAGCCGGTAATCGAACGGGTCCCCGTCCTCGTCGGCGAAGTCGTCTGCCCGGACGAGGTAGCCCAGGGCGTGGGCCGCCAGGGCGCCTTGGGGGTAGTGCCTGACCGCCTGCAGTTCGACGCTCAACCCGTGGATGGACCACGACTGCTCGGTCAGCAGGGCCACCTGCTGCGGCGTGAGCCGTCGGAGGACGGCCATCGGGAGAGCCCGGCTGTTGGCCCAGTGGCGGTGCAGCTCGGACTCGGTCAGGGTGAGCGGCAGGCCGACCTTGGCGGCGACCTGCGCCACCACGTTGCTCACCACGTTGTACCGGGCCTGCCTCCAGAGGAGTTGGTTCTCCTCGGGCCGGATCAGGACCCGGGGCGCCTCCCGGCGCAGTTTCGACAGCAGGCGCGGCCAGAGCCCGGCCGAGGGCGCGTTGGTCCCCCCGCGCGCCGCGATGATCTCGCGGCGCAGTCGGCCGTATTCGCGGCCGAAGTCTCGACTCAGGGCCTCGAGGTAGACATCCAACCGGTATCTGGGAGCGTTGCCGACCAGTTCCCGGCCATTGCGGTCGAGGATCCGTCCGCGCAGCGCGGGGACCCTCACCGACTGGAAGCTCTGCGTCTGGAGCGACTGCTCGAAGCGACGGTGGCCCAGGATCTGCACCCTCAGCAGGCCCGCCAGCAGGAACAGGAGTCCACCTCCCACCACCGCCGCCATCCATCGCAGCGGGCGTTCGCCCCGGTTGAACTGGTCGAAGATCAGCATGGTTCAACGCGGGCGGAATTGGCGGCCGCGGACCGTTTCCCGGTCCGGTCGGAAGCTCGACGAGGTCAGTGGGCGGTAGTCGAACGTGCGGTGGAGCAGGTCGAGCACCCGGAACAGGGCAGGGCAGGCGATGCCGTTGAGGAGCCCCAACGTGAGGAGTTGAACCGGGGTGAAGGCCCCGGCGGCGGGTTGGGACCGTGTGAGACCCAGGGTCGCCAGCGTCAGCAGCGGCACGGCGACGCCCGCGCCCAGGCCGATCCAGAACTGCGCGAAGCGCTGGTCCCGGAGGATCAGGTGGCGTTGGAGGTGCAGCGTGAAACCAAGCAGGAACAAGGCCGGAACCGCCGCCCCCAGCGGGGAGGCCGAGAGGGAATCCGACAGCAGCCCCGACAGCACCGCCACCGTGACCGTGGCCCCGAGCCCTTGACCCAGGGCCACGCAGCAGACCAGTGCCGGGCCCAGGGCCAGCGGCACGGACAGGAGGTCCCGGAGGGTCGAGAACTGGGTCTGGGCGAAGGCAGAGAGCCAGATCGCCAGCACAAGGAAACCTGCGGTGAACCGGTTCATGGCTGGAGCACCCACACTTCCTCCAAACGGTTCAGGTTGGCCGACAGGCGCACCCGTGCCGTGGTGAACACGTTGCCGTCCTCGTTGCGGGTGTCGACGATGGTCCCCACCGGCAGGCCCGCGGGGAACACGCCGCCGAGGCCGCTGGTCGTCACCGTCTGCCCGGCCATGATGCCCGGGCAGTTCTGCATGAGGGTCATCTCCACCAGGCCCCCGTCGCCCGAGAGGGTCTGCCCCGGCTTGATGATGCCGAGGTCGCGGGTCTCCCGGACCACCACCGCCACACCGCACTCGGCATCGCCCACGAGGGCCACCCGGGAGTGGGTCAGTCCCGGTTGACTGACCCGTCCCACCAGACCATCGCCGTTCACGACCACCTGGTCGGGCTTCAGATCGTCCCGCGAGCCGAGGTTGATCTGCAGCGTACGCCACCAGGTCGTCGGTTCCCGTCCGACGACCCTTGCCAGGCGGGGGCGCCATGGGCCGCGGGGAGGGGCTCCGATGGCGGCCCGAAGCCGCTGGTTCTCGGCCAACGCATCGTTCGCCCGCAGGATCGAGACCCGCAATTCGGCGTTTTCCCGTTCTAGCCGCAACAGGTTGTCGATCAGGGTGGAACGCGGGAGAGCCTGATAGGTCGCGCGGTCGAGCAGTGAATCGGTGGCTGCGCGGATCCCGAAGAGGGGCAGGAAAGACGCGCCGATGACCGACTTCACCCGGGCCTGAAGAGGCTCGGGAAGGTTCAGCAGCACCAGCGTGAGGGTTCCCACGCCGATCAACACCAGATAATGGGTCCGTTTCAGCACGTTCGGTCCGATGGCGGACGAACGCACCCCGGGGAGTTCAGGAAGACGTGGAAGAAGCGACTCTTCGGAGGAAGGAGAGTTCCTGCAGCACGCGGCCGGTGCCCGTGGCCACGGCGCTCAGCGGATCGTCGGCGATGTGGACCGGAAGTCCGGTCTCCTGCGCGACCAACCGGTCGATGTTGCGCAACAGCGCCCCACCTCCGGCCATCATGATGCCCCGGTCCACCAGGTCGGCGGACAATTCGGGGGGGCATCGCTCCAACGTGATGCGGACAGACTCCAAAATGCTCGAGAGCGGTTCTTGCAGGGCGGCCCTGATCTCCTCGGACCGGATGACGACCGTCTTGGGGAGGCCCGCGCTCAGGTCGCGGCCCTTCACCTCCATGGTCAATTCCTGGTCCAACGGAAACGCCGACCCGACACGGATCTTGATCTCCTCGGCGGTACGTTCGCCGATCATTAAATTGTGTGCGCGCTTCATGTGCGCGACGATCGTCTCGTCGAATTCATCGCCGCCCACGCGGACGCTGCGGCTGAAGACGATGCCGGCCAGCGAGATGATCGCGATCTCGCAGGTGCCACCGCCGATGTCGACGATCATGTTGCCCGAGGGTTCGTGGACGGGCAGGCCCACCCCGATGGCCGAGGCCATGGGTTGCTCGATGAGATAGACTTCGCGGGCGCCGGCATGGGTGGCGGAGTCCTTCACGGCCCGCTTCTCGACCTCGGTGATGCCCGACGGCACCGCGACGACCACCCTCGGCATGATGAGCTTCCGGTGGTGCACCTTCTGGATGAAGTGCCGGAGCATCGATTCGGTGATCTCGAAATCGGCGATGACGCCGTCCTTCATCGGGCGGATGGCCACGATGTTGCCCGGGGTCCGCCCAAGCATGCGCTTGGCCTCTTCGCCGACGGCCAGCACGTGGGTGGTGCCCGCTTGGATGGCCACCACCGAGGGTTCGCGCAACACGATTCCCTGATCCCTCACATAGACGAGGGAGTTGGCGGTTCCCAGGTCGATCCCGATATCGTTCGAGAATAGACCTTTGATCTGCGCTAGCATGGGTGAGTCGGTTCGACCGGGCTGCTAAAGTGGGTGGACCTCTGCCGGCGGGTCAAGGGAAATGCTCCATCGACGGCGGGATGGGGTCCGTGGTGCCGGTAAGGAATACCAGAGTCGCAGTCCGAGTGCCCCGGTCGACCTTGACCCGTCCGCAATCGATGCCCGCGAGCGGGATCCGGCTCGGGGGGCGGTGGATTGGGCCGGCGGAGCGCGATCAACGCCCCTCGGTCATCGCCGAAGGGAGTCCTGTCTCCCAGGACTTCGGCGTGTTCCACGGCCGTCCGATCAACTCGTCTTCGGTCCGGCAGCCGGTGAGCGCTCCGCCCATGGACACGAGACCCACCAGCGTCAGCAGCGGGGCCTTGAACTTCTTCACCCAGGACTTCATGAGGAGATCGAGCATCGGGCGGATCAATAGAGCACCTGATCACCGCTCGCAACGGCCACATCGCCCTGCTTCCAAGCCGGCAGCACGTTGGCGACGCTGCGGTTGGACTCGACGGAGACGATCTTGACCTTCCCGACGAGCTTGTCGCCACGGCGGACCATCAGCAGGCCCCCTTCGAGGGCGCCCTGCTGGGAACCCACGTTGAGGATGACGAACTCCCACTTCGGATCCACCGCGATGACGGAGCCCTTGAGCCCCGGCATGGCCACGACCCGGTTCTCGTCCTCGTACTTCGAAAGCTTGTTCTTCAGCGAGGCCACGTTGCGCTGGAGGATCGTCTTCTCGTCGGCGAGGACGGCGGCGAGTTCCTTGGTGGACTTGAGTTCGGCCTTCATGCCGAGGATCTGGTCGGGCTTCAGGCCGGTGCCACTCCATTGGGCCAGCTGTTCCTGGGCGGCGTTCTTCTCGGCGACGGTCTTGTTGTAGTCGGCGAAGTACTTGTCGGCCCGGGCCCGCTGGGTCTTGGCGGCCTCGGTCGCGGTCTCCAGCTCCTTCTGCGCGGCCGCGAGTTCGGTGGATTTCTTGTCGGCCACGGCCGTGGCGGCCTTGGCCTTCTTCTCGGCCTCGGCCTTGGCGGTCTCGGCCGCCGCGAGATTGGTCTGGAGGTCGGTGCGCTCCTGGACGAGTCCGTCGATCTTGGGTTTGGTGACGGTGAAGCTCAGGGCGAGGCTTCCGATGGCGGCCAGCACGGCCAGAATGAGGGCGACGCGATGCATGAGAGAGAGAAGTGTTGGGTCGAGACTAGGTTGGGCGTTGGAACCCTGTCAACGACCACGGCTTCCGATCGATGGGGAATCGTCCGATCCCCCATCGGGATCCCGCCGCACCCGGAGTGTGTGTGAACTTTGTTCAACAAAATCGCTTGCGCCGATTGCGTTCCGAGTTTTTCGTCTGTCGGAACTCCCCTGTCTGATAACCACCAGAAAGGGGGTCATTTCAGACCAACCAACCTATGTCGAACCACAACTACCGCCACTTCCGGGGCCAAGTCCTCCGGAACGCCATCACGGTCGGGCTCGGATCCCAGTTGATCGTCGTGCCCGCCCTCTGGGCCCAGGACGCAGAGCCTGCGGCCAAGACCCTCCAATCCACCGTCATCACCGGTTCGTTGCTGACCGGTGCCGAGGCGGAAGGGTCCTTGTCCGTCACCCCGATCGACATGGCGTCCCCGGTCAACGGCGGTTTCGCCAACCTGAGCGACGTGTTCCGGCTCAAGTTGCCCCAGATGGCCGGTACCGGAAACCTCAACGAGGGTTACGGCAACGGTGGTTCGGGTCAGGCTTTCGTGGGTCTGCGCGGCCTTCCCGGCAACGCGACGTTGTTGCTCGTCGACGGTCGTCGTACCTCGACCTCCGACCTGAACATGATTCCGCAGGCGGCCATCGAGAGCATCGAGGTGCTCAATGACGGTGCCGGTGCCATCTACGGTACCGATGCGGTCGCGGGCGTGGTGAACATCAAGCTCAAGAAGAACTTCCAGGGCACCGAGTTCCGCGCGTTCTACGGCAACACGATGGACAAGGACATCTCGCAGCGCCGTTTCCAGGTCAACTTCGGCACGTCCAACGAGAAGACCCGTGCGTTCTTCTCCGCCGAGTACAATTCGGCCAACGACCTGCTGAGCATCGACCGCGAGCGCAGCTTCCCGGCGGGCAGCAACGTGTCGGGCACCTCCAACCCGGGCCTGTTCTTCAACAAGCGCAGCTTCGGCACCCACGCGGTCACCACCGCCTCGGGCGACGTGCTCAACGTGGCCAACGGCATCTCCCTGCGCTGGACCCCGGCCTTCTCGAACACCCGCGGCCTCACCAACGCCTCGCAGGTCCCGACCTTCACCGGTCCGGTGCCGGCCTCGGTGACCGTCAGCGGCATCCAGTTCCCCATCGTGGTGGCCGGCAACAAGTTCGACCCGAGCGCCTACGTCGACACCTCCAAGGCGACGGCCTCGTCACAGGTCACCGCCGCCCGGACCGCCGCCGAGGCGGCCCTGCGCGGCGTGCTGCCGGCCGACGCGCAGTTGCGCTACGGCGGCAACGAGAGCCTGGTCCCGGGAACCGGTGCCGGCTTCCCGTACGGCTACTACACCACCGCCTACCGTCCGCATGACCGCTACGGCTTCGACACCTCGGTGGCCCATCAGCTCTTCGGTGAGCACCTCGAGGCCTTCGCCGACGCCTACTACATGAGCAACAAGTCGTCGTACACCCTGGCCCCGGGTCCGCTGGGCGGGTACACGATGTCGTCGGGCAACTACTGGTGGCAGCAGGTGTTCCCGGGCAGCGCCGCGAACGACAGCTTCAACATCACCTATCGCCCGGTCGAGAACGGCCCGCGCATCTACAACGACCTCTACCAGACCATCCACACCGTGGCCGGTCTGCGCGGCCGCATCGGTGAGTCGACCTGGAACTGGGAGACCGCCTTCCTGTACGACCGCACCCAGAACGACACCGTCATCACCGGTGGCGTGTTGACCGACAAGTATCAGGCGGCCCTGAACTCCGGCAACCTGACCGCGGCCTTCAATCCGTTCGGCTACACCCCGATCAACGGTACCTCGGCGGTGAATTCGCCCGGCATCCTGAACACCTTCAAGGGTTCGGCCACGCAGGAGAACGCCTACATCACCCAGCAGTTCGACGGGTTGGTGCGCGGCGAGGTGTTCGATCTCCCCGGCGGGGCCATCCAAGCCTCCCTCGGAGCCCAGACCCGTCGTGATTCCCTGGACATCGCTCCGGATTTCGCGCTGCAGAACGGCTCCGTGGCTCCGTTCAACACCGCCGTCAAGTGGGCCGCCGGTCGCCAGACCGACGCCGTCTACGGTGAGGTCCAGGTGCCGATCTTCGGCAACGACCTCAAGTTCACCGGCATGGATTCCTTCACCGTGGGCACCGCCGTGCGCTACGAGGAGTTCTCCGATGTGGGTGACACCGGCGCCAAGCCCCGCGTGAACTTCCGCTGGCAGCCGATCGAGAAGCAGGTGGTGGTGCGCGGTTCCTACGGTCAGGGCTTCATCGCCCCGTCCTTGGCCGCGATCTACCGTCCTGCCGGTGGTCAGGACTTCCCCGAGGTCTACAACCCGATCACCCAGATCCGCACCCAGCCCCAGAACGGTGTGCTGGCCGTCAACAACCCGAACCTGAAGCCGGAAGAGGCCGACAACTACCTCATCGGTGCGAAGTTCTCCCCGAACTTCCTCAAGGGCTTCACCGTGGGTCTCGACTACTACAAGATCTCGCAGACGGGCATCCCGTTCGCCAGCGAGCAGTACATCGTCAACCAGTGGGCCCTCAACGGCGGTGCGGGCAACGCCAAGAATCCGTATGGCGCCTCGGCCACGCCCAGCGCGGCCAACCCGCTCGGAGCCCAGGTCGCGGTGGATCCGACGACCGGTGACATCGACCAGATCCGCAACGTGGGTCCGATCAACACCGGTACCCGCTCCACGGACGGTCTCGACCTGTCGATGACCCAGGAGATCGAGACCTCGTTCGGCAAGTTGTTCCTCGCGGGCAACGCCACCAAGGTGTTGTCGATGAGCATGGAGAACTTCCCGGGTTCGGCTCCGATCGACTACCTCGGCGGGTTCTGGGCCTCCGGTGCCGCCATGTCGGACATCGGCTTCCCCGAGTACCGCGCCACGGCTTCGATCGCCTGGGAGTATGAGCGCTACTACGCCGCCATCGCCTGGAACTACACCTCCGGCTACCGCGAAGACCAGAGCGGCCAGAACTACGAGACCATCGACGGCAATCCGCCGGACGTCCGCTCGGGCCGTGACTACAACACCATCGACCTGCGCACCCGTTACACCATCCCGAAGGTCGAGGCCAACCTCAGCTTCGGTATCAACAACGTGTTCGACGAGCGTCCCCCGGTGTTCTTCTCCTCGTTCGAGAGCAACGTGGACCGTTCATTCGCCGATCTGCGCGGCCGGTTCTACTACCTCGAGCTGAGCAAGAAGTTCTGAACCGCCAGTCACCCCTGTTCCCGCGAGGGTTCAAGGGTCAATCAGGGCCGGCCTCCCGATGGAGGCCGGCCTTTTTGCGTATGCCCGATCCATGCGTCGATGGACGGGCCCAATTCCGATGGAAGGGGACAGCCTCCTTGGGCTTGCCTCCGGAGGGCGGATCGCCCGCGATGTCGTCGTTCCCGTGCTTGAACCGGCGTCGTCGGCCCGGGAGATTGCCGGCATGCAATGGAGCGCCCGCGACCTGGCCCGACACATCGACCACACCCTGCTCAAGCCCGAGGCCCGCGCGACCGACATCGCCCGCCTCTGCGCCGAGGCCCTGGAGCACCAGTTCTGGAGCGTCTGCGTCCATGGGAGCCGGGTGGCCCAGGCGGCCGCCCTGCTCGAGGGTTCGGAGGTGAAGGTGGCGGCCGTGGTCGGGTTCCCGCTCGGGGCCATGGATGGGGACGCCAAGCGCTACGAGACCGAGGTGGCCATCGACCTCGGGGCCCAGGAGATCGACATGGTGCTGAATGTCGGCCGCCTCAAGGACGGCGACGACCGCGCGGTGTTTCGGGAGATCCGTGACGTGGTGGAGGCCGCTCAGGGCGTCTGGGTCAAGGTGATCCTCGAGACCTGCCTGTTGTCGCAGGAGGAGAAGCTCCGCGCCTGCTCGCTCTGCGTCGAGGCCGGGGCGCGATTCGTGAAGACCTCCACCGGGTTCGGTTCCGGCGGGGCCACCGTCGACGACATCCGCCTGATGCGGCAGGCCGTGGGCCCCTCGTTGGGCGTGAAGGCCAGTGGAGGCATCCGGGACACGGCCACCGCCCTGGCGATGCTGGAGGCCGGGGCCGACCGCCTCGGCACCAGTGCCGGGGTGGCCATCGTGAAGGGGCACGCCGCCGGTGCCGGAGCGTACTGATCCTCCGGCCGAGTGCCTCGTGCCGACGGGGCGTCAGACCTTCCGGGTCAGCCGTACTCCCACCTGCAGCAGCGCCTCGGCGTCCGCATCGGTCCTGGCCTCGGCATAGATCCGCAGGATCGGCTCGGTTCCGGAGCCCCGCAGCATGAGCCAGGAACCGTCTTGCGCGACGAACTTCACTCCGTCGTACGATTTCACCTCGGCCAACTTTGATTTCAGGAGCCGGGCCGGAGGATGCTCGGCGCAGAAGCGCATCAGGTCCGCCCGTTTCTCCAGCGGGAAGGCGGTGTCGACGCGGGCGTAGCGGTGGGGACCGAAGTCCTTCTCCAGGTCGCGCAGCAGCGTCTTGAGGGGCTTGCGCTCCATGGCCAGCATCTCCAGGAGCACCAGACCGGCGGCGATGCCGTCCCGTTCGGGGATGTGGCCCGGGAATCCGATGCCGCCGCTCTCCTCGAAGCCCAGCAGCACGCCGCCCTTGAGGATCTCGCTGGCGATGTACTTGAAGCCCACGCCGGTCTCGACCAGTTCGAGGCCCAGTTTCGCGCACATGCGGTCCACCATCGACGTGGTGGTCAGCGCCTTGACCACCCGTCCGGTCATGCCCCGGTTCTTCACGTAATGCCGCAGGAGCAGGCAGATGATCTGGTGGGTGGTCAGCGGTGAACCGTCTCCCATGAGTCCGCCCACCCGGTCGGCGTCGCCATCGGTCACCAGGCACAGGTCGTGGGGGTGCTTCTTGAGGAAGGGGATGGAGCGGATGTAGTTCCGGGCGATGGGTTCCGGGTTGATGCCGGCGAAGCCCGGGTTGTGCTCGGCGTTGATCGTGGTCACCCGGCAGGTGGTCCCGGCCAGCAGTTCCTCGAAGCAACCCGCGCCCACGCCATGGAGGGCCTCGTGGGCGAACCTCAGGCCCGACGAGGCGATGAGCGGGAAATCCACCAGTCTCTTGAGCGCCGCATAGTGGGCCCCTCGGATGTCCTTGACCACGACCGAGCGGGCTTTGACAGCCTCCGCCAAGGGGGTTGCCCGGACGGGATTCCGGTCGAGGAGCCCCTCTACGGCCTTGCAGATGGCCGGTTCGGCCGAGCCTCCGTACCAGGCCTTGAGCTTGAAGCCGTTGAAGGCGGCCGGATTGTGGCTGGCCGTCAGCATCACGCCCCCGATGGCCTTCTGGCGTTTCACCTCGAAGGAAACGCTCGGGGTGGGCGTGGGTCGGTCGGTCAGCGTGACGGTGAAACCGTTGCCCGCCAGGACCTCGGCGACCCGGGCTCCGAACTGCTCCGAAAGGAAGCGGCGGTCGTATCCGACCACGGCCCGGTCGTTCCGGCAGCCCTCGACCGGATGGGATCTCCAGTGGTCGGCCGTCGCCTGGGCGACCCGGTCGAGGTTGGCGAAGGTGAAGTCCTCGGCGATGACGGCCCGCCAGCCGTCGGTCCCAAATTGGATGGCTCCCATAGCGTCGGTGCGCATGGGAACCGATCCGGGGAACCGAATCCAGCGCCAAGCGCCCGGTTCGCCTCAAGCCTCCGCCGGAGCCGCCGTGGCACCGTTGTGCACGGCCTCCGAATCCCCCCTCAACGGGCGGGTCTTCCGCGCGATGTTGCGCGTGTGGGCATACACGGTGTTGACCGACAGGCCGAGTTGGTCCGCGATCTCCTGGCAGGAGACCCCGGCCCCCCGAAGCGCGGCGATGTGGCGTTCGCGGTCGGACAGCGGATAGATGTTCTTGAGGGGCGACGGGGCGCTCTCGACGAGCACATCCCGCGAGAGACCGATCCGGCCGTCGAGCAGCGCCTCGATGGCCCGCGACATCCGGCGCGATTCCGCGTAGGGGATCGTGGCGCCGCTGCCCAGGGTGCTCTGGATCTCCACCCAGTTGGAGATGGTCTCGAGCGGGATGAACAGTGTCTTCTGCGGCCACTGCACCGCCGTCAGCATCCGGAACACCGGAACGCCCAGCGCCCCGTTGCCGAAGATGCGGAGGATCACCCCATCGCCATGACCCTCGAGGATCAGGTCGACGGCCTGTTCCGCGGAATCGGCCTCGTGGACCTTCAGTCCTTGGGCCTCGCACAGGTCGGCGAGGAAGCGGCGGGTCCCGGGATCCTGATCGGCGACGATGGTCTCAAGCACACGATCGGGCCCGCTGGGATCGTCGCCCACGGGTTTGATCTGCTCCAACCGGGCCCGCATGGCGGCCTGTTTCTGCGGGTCGGTGGTCCCCGGGGTCTCCAAGCGGTAGAGGCAGCCCTTTTGGGAAAGGATGTACTGGCCGATGCGGCCGACCAACGGGGCGCTCAAGAGGGGCTTGCCTCGTTCACCTCGGGAGGTGTCCTTGGCGTAGCCTTTGAGCCTAAGCCCTCTCTTGGATTCGACCAGCGTCCAATCGTGGAGGCGAACGGTGGCCTCGGAGGAGGCGTCCGGATGGCGTGCGGAGCGGTACATAAATCGGTGGGGTGGAGTGATGGATGATCTTGTGTTCGGGATGCGTCAGGCGCGGAGACGCAGCGGTCGGGCCTCCAGCAGGCGCTGGATCCAGCCCTTCGGACCGCGGTGCAGGGGGCGTCGGCGATACACCTCGCAGATCGACTGCAGCGCCGTGGTCCGTTCCTGGGGCGTGATCCCCGTCAGGGCGGCGGCGAGGTTGATCTCGGTCTCGACCAGCGGGATCCATCGGGTTTCGAGGAGGAGTTGCAGGATCCACCGGCGGTGGATGGGGTACATCCGCAGGAGGCACCGACGCTCGGCGGGGTGCTCCTCGAGGAACCAACGCAGATAATTGGAGTGGCCCTTGAGCTGTTTGCCGAGGTTGATCGAGAGGCTGTGCATGGCGCGGGAGATCTCCACCGGCGGAGGGGGGTGAACCGCATCGGCCCACCCCGCGTCTTGGATCCGTCTTGGAGATACGACTAGCAAAATACCCACATTTATTCTGTAACGGAAGGTCCACAAAAGCAGTCTCGGCCGGGCGACCCGTCCATGGAGATCAAGCTTTCCATCGGTGAAACCGAGTCCGTGGATTGACAACACGCTCCCGAGATGTTGTTTGACTCTTCTGGATGTATTCAATTGAGGACACCGTCGGCCGAGACGCCTCGGCGTCGGGCTCGACACGGCCGACGTCGCTGCAGGCTGCGGATCGGAAGTCCGACGTCCAGCACGGTCCGGAGGCCCGCCGATCCCGAACGCCCTCGGATCGGTCTCCTGCGCCCTGTCCGGCTTTGTCGCGTTGCGTTCCGTTGTTCGGGTTCGTCGTCGGTTTCTTGATCGCGTGCGTTCGACCGGTGGAGACGGCCCGCGCGGAGCCCATGCCGTGGATCGGCGCCCCGGAGCCCTTCGTCAATGCGCAATGGGGTCCGCAGGAGGGGCTTCCACCGGGCGCCATCCTCGATCTGGAGGAGTCTCCCGATGGTCGGCTTTGGATCTGTGGCGCCCATGGTCTGCGTGTCTTCGACGGGAAACGGTTTCTGGTGCCGGAAGGGCTCGAGGCCCTCGGGGACGCCACCATCCAACGCTCCGCGGTGGATACCCGCGGACACCTCTGGTTCAGCGGGGCCGGGTCCGTCCACGTTTTCGAACCCCTTGCCGGGGGGCGATTCCGTAAGACGACCTTCCCCGGATCGGAGTTGGTCCGGGACGGGTCGGGATGGGTCTGGTGGCAGGAGGGGCGGGAACTCCGGGGACGCTGCGGTTCCCTAGGGGCGTCCATGTCCTCCGGTCCCGCCACCCCGGGTGCCCCCACCCTGCTGCCCAACCTCTGGGGGGCGAGGCAGGGCGGGTTGTACCGGGTGGATGAGCACGGCCACCTCTGGCGTGGAACCCTTCAAGGCTGGACCCGGATTCCGGGCCCCCTGAAGCCCGAGGCCCGGGTCCGTTGGTGCGAGGTCTTCGAAGATCCCCGGGGGCGGATCTGGATGTCGATCCTGACCCGTCTCGGGGAGGCGCTGCTGGTGTGTCGCGACCAGGGCGTCTGGCGATCACCGTTCGGTCCGAATGCGGCACGAATCCGTCTAGCCCACTGCTTCCTGGCCACCTCTCGGGGAGAGATCCTGGTCGGGGCCGATCGCGGGTTCCTGTACCTGTTCTCCGATCCCCATTCGGCACCCCGCACCCACCGGATCGATTCCGTCACCGACGCGATCCATGCCATCCACGAGGATGGTGGGGGCAACTGGTGGGTGGCTTCGGAAGGGGGGGAGTTGCGGTTGATCGGTCGCGATCCCCATGCCCTGCTGGTTGGCCAGGCGAGGGTACCGCGCGATGGCCGGGTTTCGACGGTGGAGGCCGGAGTCACCCACCTCCGAAGGCGGAAGTCGTTCCGGGTGCATGCGGTCGCGGTCGATCCCGGAGGACGCTTGTGGGCCGCCGCGGGATCGCTGGGATTGAGGGTCCGTGAAGGGGGGCGTCTGGTGTCCCCGGCCGGGCTGCCGCCGGCGCTCCTTGGCGGGGTGCCGGTCACCTCGATCGCATCCACCCCTCGCGGTCTGTGGGTGGGAGGTGATCGATTGCTGATGCTGCTCGATTCCGAGGGCCTCCCGAGGCCTGGCCACGACCTCTCGGGGCGCCTCAATCCGGGATCGGTGGTCTCGCTGGCGATCGACTCCGCCGGTGTGCTCTGGGCCGGCACAGATTCGGGCGATCTCTGGAGCATCCCTGCCGACCCGGCCCGGGCCGAGGTCCTGACCCTGGGTGAAGGTCCCGTGTCCGATCTCGCCCCCCAGGGGGATCGCCTGTGGATGATCGTCGGCAACCGCCTCAGGTGCCGGACGCGGGAAGGGTGGGTGCCCGTTCCCGCGGAACTGGAGCCCATCGGGAGTCCCCGATCCCTCTTCGAGGATGGTCGTGGGCGCCTGATGGTGGTCGGAGCCTCCGGGGTGGCCATCCGGGAACGGGAACGCGTGGTCATCCTCGGGCCGGAGCAGGGCGTGTTTCCGCGGGTCGGATCCACCGGGTTCCACGATCCCCGATCGGGTCTCTGGCTCGCCTCGGGGACCGATCTGCAGGAGATACCGTCGGCTTGGCTCGACGCCGCCCTGTCCGGAAAACCTCCGGAGGCCGGCGCGGGCGCCTCCCCCGATCCCATCGGTCGGATCCTCCCCTTCTCGACCCTGTCCGAGGTCCGGTTGACCGCCCAGCGCAGCGGGACCCCGGTCGTCCTTCCCTCCGGAGAGGTGGCGCTGCCCTGCGACAAGGGGGTGTTGCTGGTCCGGCTCGATTCGAAGGTCGTCCGGCGGGATCGCGCGGAATTCCGCTTCGGTGACATGCGCGTCGAGATGCTCGGCGACGCTCGGGGTCCGGTTCCGGTCGACCCGTCGTGCATCCCGCAGGGAGCCGCCGTGAGGGTCCCTCTCGAGGGGAACCTCGCGGCCACCCTGCAGCCGCCGCTGGTCCGCTACTCGACCTCGGCCCGCGACGACGCCTGGATTCCATGGAATCCCGAGCAACCTCTGAGAATCGTCGCCCGGGGCCGGGATTCGTTTCCGCTGCGCGTCCAGACCCGGTTGTCCGAGGGAGGTTGGGGTGCCGAGGTCTCCTCCCGGATCGATGTCGAGCCCGCTCCGGGGCTGTCGGGGGTGTCCCGGGAGGTGATCCTCGCCGGGTTCCCCGTGCTGCTGGCCCTGGTGGGTTGGACGTTCTGGAGAGTGACCATCCAACAGCGTCGGATCCGCATCCGGGCCCTCGAGGGGGTCCAGAACGACCGGGTACGCATCGCCCGCGCACTGCACGACGACCTCGGCAATCGGTTGAGCGAGATCCAGTTGCTGACCGAGCAGGCGACCTTCTTCGTCGGTCCGGGCCAACCCACGATGCCCCTGGTCAACCGGATCCATTCCAGATCGGTGGAGGCGACCGTGGCCCTCGACAACATGGTCTGGTTGATGCGCGACGTGTCCGAGGCGGCCACCGACCTCGGCAGGCACATCGAGCGGCTGGCGCGCGATTATCTCCGGGTTTGCTCGGTGGAGCTCGACTTCAAGCTCCTCGCGGGGTCCGAGCTCGAGATCGGCGGTTGGGTCCGCCAGTTGATCGTCGCCGCGACCCAGGAGCTCACGCGCAATGCGGTCCGACACGGCCATGCCACGCGGGTGTCCATCGAGTTGAGGGTCAGCGCCGATTGGGTGTCGTATCGGTTGGAGGATGACGGTGCCGGGTTCGTCGTCCGAGATGCGCTCGCCTCCGGCCGCGGCTTGTCCGGACTGGCGGATCGGATCGAGGACCTCGGTGGTGAAGTTTCCTTGGTTTCCAGTCCGGGCCGTTCTGTCATCGTGCTGAAGGTACCACGGATCGTCCGATGAAACCCGCCACCACCGAAGCCCTCCCGCAGCCTCCGGTCCCCGAGATGACCTGGAACCGTCCGCGGGTGCGCGTGGCGATGGTCGAGGATTCCACAGGTTTCGCGGAGATGCTCGCCGCCTGCCTCGGTCACCAGACCGAGATCGAGCTGCTGGGCGGGGTGAGCACCGTTCGCGAGGCGGTCCAGCGGTTGCCGGTCTGGAAACCGAACGTGGTCCTGCTCGACCTCGGGCTTCCCGATGGTTCCGGGATCGAGGTGCTCCGGGCCCTCGCCCCCTCGATGGTGAACACGGCATTCGTGGTGCTGACGGTCTTCGAGGACGACGCGACCATCCGTGAAGCCCTCAGTGCCGGTGCCGTCGGCTACATGCTCAAGCGGTCCGGTTGGCGGTCCATCGTGGATGGGGTGACGCTGGCGGCCGGTGGTGGATCGCCCCTGGACGCCCAGATCGCCCGGCGTCTCCTGGAGGTGTGGCGGTCCCATGGATCCCACGAAAGCCAGAGGGTCAACGATCTTCCCGAACTGACGGCCAAGGAGAACGAGTTGCTGCGGCAGATGGCCAAGACCGGGGATTCGGTGAAGGAGATCGCCGAGGCCCTCGGCCTGACCTACGCGACCGTGCGCACCTACATCCGGCGCATCTACATCAAGTTGGGCGTCCACAACCGATCCCAGGCCGAGCGGAAACTGCTCAGCCTCCATCAGGAACGGTCCTGAGCTGCATCCGTTTGCCTACCGTTGTCGGATCAGGGGTGTTGCATCACGAGTCCGATCACTTCGAAGACGCCATGGATCCGCTTTCAACGCCGACGAAGGTTCCCGTCACTTCAGCACCTTCCCGGACCGCCAGGCCGCACCCTCCGGTGCCTTGGACCTGGGTCTGGTGGCTCCTTTCGATCCCGGCGCTGTGGGGAGGTCCTCTGGAGGTGCTGCCGCCCGATGCCCAGGGATGGTTCCGCCTCCGATCCTCCGAACCGACCAACCGGGTGCAGACCATCCAAGTCTCCACCGACCTCCGCTCCTGGCGCGATGCGGCCGTGTTCCACGGGGGCGACCTCGAGTTCAGCGATGGGGCCGCCCCGGGCGCGTCGGGCCGCTTCTACCGGATGACCAGCCGCCCCAGGACGTCGGCCGATGACGGGCGCAATCAGCTCACGACCCAGGCGGATCCGTTCCTGGTGTCGGCCCCGGGCGATCCCTTCGACACGCCGGTCCTCTGGGCGAAGTTCACCGTGCTCCGCGAGGAGCCGTTCCGGGTGTGGTTCCAGAACTCCGTCCGGTATCCGTTCCACTACGACTACGCCCGCCTGAGGTTGGCACCGTTCGCCGGCATGCCCCGCGCGGAATTCGACCGGCGCACCCTCCACACGAACGACCCGCTTGCGGTCCTGGGGGCCGTGCTGATCCCCGGCGACGGTCGTCCGGAGTACGGGATCCAGATCGTGGGTCAGCAACCTTGGCCGCGAGGCGAGGTGCTGCAGTGGCTCAGGCTCGTCCGTGCGGCGGTCCGCGCCCCGGTCGGCACCCGGACCTGGTACCTGCCCACTCCGGAGCAGATGGCCGCCGCCGAGGCCGATCGGGAGTGGTTCGCCAGCGCCGGGTTCCCCATCGGGAGCATCGAGCGATGGCTCTCGCGGGACGTGGTCTACTCCGAGGGTTGGGCGGTCGGTCGATTGACCTGGGTGCCCGCGGTCGAAATCCCCGCCGCCGTGGCCTCCGGACGGCTCCGCGCCACCGACATCCTGTTGACCGACCGGGTGCCCGCCGAGCTGCCCCCGCTAGCCGGGATCCTCACCCTCAGCCCCTCGACGCCGAATTCGCATGTCGCCCTCCTGGCGCAGGGCGACGGCATTCCCTTCGTCTGGTTCGCCGAAGCGGCCGAGCGCGAACGGTTGCGCGCGTTGGCGGGCCATGAGGTGGCCCTGCGCACCCTGCGGGGCTTCTTCGAGGTCGCCTCGGTGGTCGACCTGGGAGACGGCCTGACCGGAGCCGTGCGCGATGAACTGCTCGCCCTGAAACGGCCCCGGCCCATCGACTACGTGCCCCGGCAGATCCTGGGATCCCTGACCAACGTCGCGCCCCTGTCGCCCGCGGACGTCCGTTGGGTCGGTGGCAAGGCCGCCAATTACGGACTGCTTCGTGTCGCCGTCCCGTCCAATTGCCCGCCGGCCATCGCCCTCACCTTCGACCTGTGGGACCAGTTCCTCTCACAGACCCTGCCCGCGGGGCGGACCCTCCGCGCCGAGATCGAGGCCCGATTGGCGGGTCTCGACCGCGATGCCGGGATCGCGGTGCTCGCGCCCCGGCTGGATTCCATCCGCCGCACCATCGCCCGGGAGGCCCGGTTCACCCCGGCCCAGCAGGCGGCCATCCTCGGGGCCCTGACCCAGGCGGGTTTCGATCCACGGCGGAAGCTCCGGTTCCGCAGTTCGACCAACGTCGAGGATGGCGAGGAGTTCACCGGAGCCGGGCTCTACGACAGCCACAGCGGATGCCTGATCGACGACCTCGACAACGACGCCTCCGGGCCCTGCGGGTGCGATCCCGCCGAAGCGGAGGAGCGGGGCGTGTTCCGGGCGATCCAGAAGGTCTACGCGAGCTTCTACAACGACAACGCCTTCCTGGAACGCTGGCGGCGGGGCGTCGTGGAATCCGAGGTCGGCATGGCCCTGCTCGTCCACCACTCCTTTCCCGACGAGATCGAGATGGCCAACGGGGTGGCCACCGTCACCTGGGAGAACTCCTTCGGCACGGTCTCTTTCAACGGCAAGCTCGTGACGCAGGTGGGGGCCGAATCGGTCACCAATCCCGACAGCGCCACCCGTCCCGAGGTCGTCGACTTCTACCAATCCATGGGTTCGATGGCGCTGGCCCAACGTCAATCCTCCTCGAGGGTCCCGCTGGGCGGGCATGTGATGCCCTGGGAAGGGGATTACCGGCGGTTGGTCGGGTTGCTCGAGGCCGTGGCCCGCGAATACGCGCGGCGCAATCCCATGCGGCGGAACTTCGCGCTCGATTTCGAATACAAGCGGGTACAACCCGGCCGCATCGAGCTCAAGCAGGTGCGACCCCTGCCGGTGACCGATCCGAAGGCCGTGCCCGTGACCACCTTCCTGATGCCCGGTGTGGAGACGCTCACGGTGGAGGAGGGGGAGTTCTCCAGCGTCTTCGCCAAGCACCGGCTCAAGTGCCGGCTGCGCCTCGAGACCGAGGCCCGACGATTGACCTCCGCCGGCCTGGCGACGCCGCTCTTCGCCGCCGCCGCGTGGGAGCCCGCGCATCCGGACGGCGCTTGGATACCCACCCGGCCATGGACGAACTGGCCCGGGTTCTCCCACGCCGTGTCGGGCGATGAAACGCGCGATGCGTGGGTGGTCGGCTCCGGAGCCGACCGGCGCACCCTGAAGCTGGTGGTGCGCTGGCAGCGCTCGGCCACCCCCCCGGCCTCCGCCTGGGTGACGCTGCTCGACGGGTCCCTGAGCCTCGAGGCGAAGTACGACAGCCCCCAACCCGAGATGACCTGGGAGGGGCCCGGGACGGTCCTCGACGAAGCGGTCCGTCTGGTGGCCCTCCGTCCGCCCGGTCCCGACGCCCTCCCGCAGGCACGGACCCTGACCCGCCCCGGAGGCCTGCGGGTGGAGACCCGGTTCCTGTGGCCCCCGGAACCCAACGGTCCCACAGCGGGGTACACGGCCCCCAACCTCGGATTCGTGGAGACGCGCATCACGGGGTTGACGCGGGAACCGCTGGTCCTGCGGAACGCCGCCAGCCAGACCTACTCGCCCGGGCACCACAACTTCTTCGAGACGTTCCTCTTCGAACCGGCGCTCGAACCCGGGGTGTCCGCCGTCCAATTGAAGGAACTGCAGGATGCCGGGATCCGGCAATTGATCGCCGAGACCGGGTTGTTCGAAGGGGTCCAGTGGTGGACGGTCGGCACCGACGGCAAGCCGCGTCGATGGTAGCACCCGTCGGGCGGGCGGGTCTCGCCGACGGGGTCGATCGAGGGCGCGAGGCGGACCGGCCTTACGGCTCAGGAATACAGGGCCATGAACTCGCGGCGGTACCGTGCCTCCTGGGCGGGGATCCGCTGGCGGAGCGATTCCTTGGAGATCGCCCCGTGCTGGAAGCGGCGCTTCTCGAACACGGGCATGTCCACGCCGAACACGGCCTTCACCCCGCGACGGACCACTTCGCCCTTCAGGGAGTAGAGCGTGGGCACATCGTACCGGGTGAGTTCGATGAAGGGGATCGACTCGCTGACCGCCATCACGGCCCGGCTCATCAACGGGCTGTAGCCCTCGAAGCCGTGCCGACGGGCCGGCGCGTAGGTGCGCACATAGCCGCGGCTCAGGCCCCCGCTGTAGGTCAGGGAGTGCTTGATCCGGCCGACGCCCCAGCCCTCGTGGTAGAGCATGAGGTTGTGGACCACCGAACGGATGGTCAGCTCCGGGTTCTCCTCGATGGGGTAGTCCTTGAGGTTCTCATCGCCGCCATCGCCGTCGAACAGGTGCTTCCAATCCGGGTACCGTTCGCGGATGCCCTTGCAGAGGGCCAGCGCCATCGTGCCGCATTCGACGTCCAGCGGCTTGTAGTCCTCGAGCACACGCAGCGTCTCCGATGGGTTGAGGTCCGCCGGATTGCCGGAGATCTCCTCCAGGAAGAGCCCCAGCCCCAGCCGTTCCAGGAAACGGCGCGCCTGCGCGAGGTCGGGACCGTCGCCGAGGTTGAGCGTGAAGGCCTTCAGGCGGGACGGGCTCATCCCCAGCCGTCGCATCTGGAAGTATGTGGCCAGGAAGACCGCGCCGCTGTCGATCCCGCCCGAGAAGGCGATCCCGATCGGTGCCTTCGGATCGATGGAGCCCAGTTGCTTGCCGATCTCGTCGGCCAGGGCCCCGATGTACTGCCGTCCGATCACGTCGAGGTCGGCGGGCAGGGAATTGGGCAGTGGATTGAAGTAGCGGGTGTACACCGGATCGGGGTCGGGGCAGCCGATGAGCTGGATCTCCACCACATAATGCGCCGGCACCATGCGTGTGTAGCTCGGGTGGAACTGGTCGGCCAATCCCTCACGCTCCAGCTGTGCGTGGATCGCGTCCATCCGGTCGGCCACGATCAGCGCCGGCCCCTCGGCCCGCTTGGCCAGGAAATAGCGCATCGGCCGGTCGAGCGAACGGGCCATCCGCACCGTCTTGCCGTCGCGGGCCAGCAGCGCGAACGAGCCGTCGATCTCCGCCACCCGGGCGGCGTCGCCGCTGAGGACCCGGGCGACGGCTTCGTCCGGGGAGACGTTCCGCAGGCGGTTCAGCGATGGATCCAGCAGGTTGACGACACGTTCGACGTACTCGGGATGCATGCCGACACCTTGGGCCATCCGCGACGCGGGATCAACCGGTCCGTGGCGGTGTGCCCGGGCTGATGGGTCCACCGGCTATTCCAGGACCATGCGTCCCCAATCCTCGGGCCGCCCTTGGACTCCCGGGCGCGCCGACCAGGCCAGTCGGGTCCGGTTGATGTTCTCGCCGGGCAGCGCGTCGGCCTTGTCGCCGTCGTAGATCAGGACGTTGAAGCCGGCCCGGGTGCCGCGCCTTCCCTGGATGCCCAATTCCTTCAGGGGAATCGCGGCCCGGATCGTGTAGCCCTCGGGGGTCTTCCAGGAGAGCAACCGGGTGCCCGGGGAGTGGCGCTCCAGCGGGCCGGGGTCGGCGTCGGCGTCGCGCGCGCCCCGGACCCGCCCCGATCGATCGAAGGGGAACAGGCCGGCCTTCCAGCAGCCCAGCGTGTGTTCCGCTCCGGCCGAAGGGTCCACGCAAAGCTCCACCGAATCGCTGCGCCAATGTCCCTTGATGTCGTTGGGATCGATGTTGGAGACCACGGTGTCGTCGCGGATCCGGACCTCGATCCAGAGGGTCTTCCCGTCATGCCCGAGGCGGAATCGGCCGCTGCAATCGGAGACCCCGTCGGATCGGCCCTGCCAGGCCTGTTCGGGACCGATGTCGGTGGCGGGCAGCGCCGACCAGGCGGGATCGTCGGCCCGCGGGTTCCAGGGCAGGGCGGACACGCGGGGGACCTTGAGGAACGGAACCGGGTGCAGGCGCACCATCGCCCAATGCCCTGCGACGAGCGCCTCGAGCGTCACGTCCTCACGCGCATCCTTCGGGGCGGTGACCCCGACCCGGTTGCCGGGCCTCGGCCGGGCCTTCCAGCCTTCGGGAATCCTCCATTGGATCGCTCCCTCGGGCGCGGTCCGACCCCGCATCAGGGACAGGCTCGTTTCCTGACCCGCCACCACCGGAAGGTCGGCCTGGAACGACTGCGAGGCATGGGCGATCCGATGGGTGCGCACGAACTCCCGATAGCGGGCCACCGCGGGCCTCGGCACGAAATCCAGGGCCGGGTCCTCGACCGGTGCCGCGGACGGGAATCCGTCCCATCGCGGGGGACAGGCTCCGGGGACGGGCAGTCCCTGGAAGAGGTCGGCCTGGGCCGGGTCGGTGGGCAGCACGCTCATCACCGGGGTGAACCACTGGTTGGTCGTGCGACGGAACCAGGGCGACTGGGCGATCGAACCGAACGCCTGGGAGCGGTGGTTCGACAACGCCTCCGCGGCCACGGCCACCGGTAGTCGTCCATCGGGCAGGGGATGGGTCACCGGGATCGAGAGCGCCCGGGCCGGATCGCCCGCGATCCCCGAATAGAACAGCCGGCGCGGCCGCCATGGGGACAGGCCCTCCAGACGCATCTGGTCCGGGAACCGGGCGGGATCGGCGGCGGCCTCGAAGGCCTCGGTGGCCAACCAGCCCGCGGCCTGATGGTTGCCATGCTGCCCGGGCGAGGGAGCGGGGTTCATGGTGACGATGACCTCCGGTCTCAGGGAGCGGACGACCCGCACCAGACGCGCGAGGGTGTCGTCATGGTTCCATCGCTCGAGGGTGATGGAGAGGCTCTCGGTGTAGGCGAAGTCGGCCTTGTCCAGGAAGTGCACCTGCCGCACGCCCAGACCCTTCAGGGCATCCCGGAGTTCGATCTCCCGCAGGATGCCCAGCGCCGCGCCGGACTGGGTGCCCACCATGTTGCCTCCGCCTTCGCCGCGCGTGCAGTAGACATGGGCGATGGACCGGCCCGATCCGTGGGCCAACGTCGCGACGGTGGCCGCCACCCCGGTCTCGTCGTCCGGGTGGGCGAACACCCCGAGCAGGTCCACCTTCAACCGATCGGCTCCGGACGGCATGGAGGCTTCGGCGGATCGACCCTCCGGCATCGCGCACAGCAGCAGGAACGACAACGGCAGGGCCAGGCAGAAACGAACCCGTGGGAGCATGATGATCCGAGCGTGGCGTCCTCGGGTCCTCCAGGCAATCAGGGAGCCGGGGCCGGAGTGCCGTCCGTCGGGGCGATCCGGCCGATGATGCGTCCGCGCGACAGGTCGAAGGGCGACAGTTCGAGTTCCAGGGTATCGCCGGTTTGGATGGCTCCGATCACGGGCTGAAGCCTGCGGGTGACGTGGGCCACCAGTTCATAGCCGTTGGGCAGGCGCATCCGGTAGGCGGCGATTCCCAGCGGGGACAGGACCTGGGCGGGAACGTGGATGGCGTCTTCCTTGGGCATGGCGATCGAGGAGTTCCAGTCTGCGTCGAAGCGGGGTGGGGGAGAAAGCAGGAAGGCGAAGAGGGGGATCTCTTCGCCTTCAAAGACCGTCGGGTTCGGGGAATCCGGAGAGCCGTCCCCGGATCAGGGCAGGGACGTGGAGCCCATCAGGTAGCGGTCGCATTCACGGGCCGCGCCCCGGCCTTCATTGAAGGCCCAGACCACCAGACTCTGTCCCCGGCGGCAGTCGCCGGCGGCGAACACCTTGGGGATGCTGGTGTTGAAGCGGCCATGCTCGGCCTTGATGTTGGAACGCGGATCGCGCTCGAGACCCAAGGATTCGAGCAGCGGTTGTTCGGGCCCGAGGAAGCCCATGGCGAGGAGGACCAGTTGGGCCGGGACCACGCGATCGGTTCCGGGCACGTCGACCGGGATGAACTGTCCCTTGTCGTTGCGCTCCCAGCGGATCTCCACCAGATGCACGCCGGAGACGTGGCCCTGGCTGTCGGTCAGGAACTTCTTGGCGGTCGTCAGGTACACGCGGGGATCGGCCCCGAACGTGGCCGCGGCCTCCTCCTGACCGTAATCCATCTTGTAGGTCTTGGGCCATTCGGGCCACGGATTGTCCTTGGCCCGCTCGGCGGGGGGCTTGGGCAGGATTTCGACCTGGATCAGGCTCTTGCACCCATGGCGCATGGACGTGCCCACGCAGTCGGTGCCCGTGTCGCCGCCGCCGATGATGACGACATCCTTGCCGGCCGCGGAGATCGGCGGCTGCGCCTTGTCGAGCAGCGACTGGGTGTTGCCGTGGAGGAATTCCATGGCGAAGTGGATGCCCTTGGATGGACGGCCCTCGATGGGCAGATCGCGCGGCTTGGTCGCGCCGGTGCACAACACCACGGCGTCGAAGTCCTCCATCAGTTGGGCGGAGGTGATGTCGCGACCCACCTCGGTGTTGCAGCGGAAGGCGATGCCCTCGCGCTCCATCTGCTTGATGCGGCGCAGCACGACCTTCTGCTTGTCGAGCTTCATGTTCGGGATGCCGTACATCAGCAACCCGCCCGGCCGATCGGCACGCTCGAAGACCGTGACGTAGTGGCCCGCCTTGTTGAGCTGGGCCGCGGCCGAAAGGCCCGCGGGACCGGATCCCACCACGGCCACCTTCTTGCCGGTGCGCTTCTTGGGCGGCTGCGGCTTGACCCAACCCTTTTCCCAGGCGTGGTCGATGATCGTGCACTCGATGTTCTTGATCGTGACCGGCGGCGCATTGATGCCGAGCACGCAGGAGCCTTCACAGGGGGCGGGGCACACCCGTCCGGTGAACTCGGGGAAGTTGTTCGTCTTGTGCAGGCGATCGAGCGCCTCCTTCCACAGGCCCCGGTACACCAGATCGTTCCATTCGGGGATCAGGTTGTTGATGGGGCAACCGCTGGCCATGCCGCTGACGAGCGTGCCGTTGTGGCAGAAGGGCACGCCGCAGTCCATGCACCGCGCGCCCTGCTGGCGGAGGCTCTGGTCGTCCATGTGCTCATGGAACTCGTTCCAGTCCTTGATGCGTTTCAGGGCGCTGCGGTCGAGGGGCAGTTCGCGGGCGTATTCGAGGAATCCTGTCGGTTTACCCATGTCTCGGTGTCGTTTGAAGGCCTAGGTTCGTTCGCGATCGTCGGGGGGCGTTTTGCCGTCGGGTCCGGGGTCAGCCGCCGCCGGTCCGGGCCACGTCCTTGGAATTGGCTTCGAAGGCGGCGTTGAGCGCGTCGTCGCCCGTGAGTCCCTCGGCCTGGGCCTTGTGAAGGGCCGTGAGCACGCGCTTGTAGTCGCGTGGCATCACCTTGACGAACTTCGCCTCGGCGTTGCTCCAGTCCTTCAGGATGCCGGCCGCGCGGGTGCTCTTCGTGTTGATGGCGTGGTTCTGGATCATCTCCTGGAGCACCTGGATGTCCGAGGCTTCGAGCTTCTCGAGGCCGACCATCTGAGGGTTGCACTTGGAGGCGAAGTCGCCGCGCTCATCGTAGATGTAGGCGACGCCGCCGGACATGCCCGCGGCGAAGTTGCGGCCGGTCGGGCCGAGGATGACCACGGTGCCGCCGGTCATGTACTCGCAGCCGTGGTCACCCACGGCCTCGACGACCGCCTTGACGCCGGAATTGCGCACCGCGAAGCGCTCGCCCGCCATGCCGCGGATGAACACCTCGCCCTGGGTGGCGCCGTACAGCGCCACGTTGCCGACGATCATGTTCTCTTCGGCCGCGAACGTGCTTGCCGCCGGGGGATAGAGGCTCAGCTTGCCGCCGCTGAGTCCCTTGCCGAAGTAGTCGTTGGCGTCGCCCTCGAGGTTGAAGGTCATGCCCTTCGGCATGAAGGCCCCGAAGCTCTGCCCGGCGCTGCCCTGGAAGGTGATCTGGATGGTGTCCTCCGGCAGTCCGGCCGCGCCGCGCTGGCGGGTCAGTTCGCTGCCGGTGATCGTCCCGACCACGCGGTTCACGTTGCGGATGGCGAGCGTCGCCTTGACCTTCTCGCCGTGTTCGATGGCGGGGCGGCACAAAGGCAGCAGTTGCGTGATGTCCAGCGACTTGTCGATGCCGTGGTCCTGGACCATCTGGCAGTAGCGACCCACCTCGGGGCCCGACTCGGGCTGGTAGAGGATCTTGCTGAAGTCGACGCCCTTGGCCTTCCAGTGCTCGACGGCCTTGCGCGGCTCGAGGCGGTCGGTGCGGCCGACCATCTCGGTGATCGAACGGAAGCCCAGCTGGGCCATGATCTCGCGGACCTCCTGGGCGATGAACCGCATGAAGTTGATCGCGTGCTGCGGCTCGCCGGTGAAGCGCTTGCGCAGTTCGGGATCTTGGGTGGCCACGCCCACGGGGCAGGTGTTCAGGTGGCACACCCGCATCATGATGCAGCCCAGCGACACGAGCGGCGCGGTGGCGAAGCCGAATTCCTCGGCCCCGAGCATCGCGGCGATGACGACGTCGCGGCCGGTCTTCAACTGGCCGTCGGTCTCCACCACGATGCGCGAGCGGAGGTTGTTGAGCACCAGCGTCTGGTGGGTCTCGGCCAGGCCGAGTTCCCAGGGGATGCCCGCGTGCTTGATGGATGTCTGGGGCGACGCGCCCGTGCCGCCGTCATATCCCGAGATGAGCACCACGTCGGCGTGCGCCTTGGCGACACCGGCCGCGATGGTGCCGACGCCCACCTCGGACACCAGCTTGACGCTGATGCGGGCGTGGATGTTGGCGTTCTTCAGGTCGTGGATCAGTTCGGCCAGATCCTCGATGGAGTAGATGTCGTGGTGCGGCGGCGGGGAGATCAGACCCACGCCCGGGGTCGAGTGACGGGTCTTGGCGACCCAGGGATACACCTTGGTGCCCGGCAACTGACCGCCCTCGCCGGGCTTGGCGCCCTGGGCCATCTTGATCTGGAGTTCCTGGGCGTTGACCAGGTATTGGCTGGTCACGCCGAAGCGCCCCGATGCCACCTGCTTGATGGCCGAGTTCTTGGAGTCGCCGTTGGGCAGCGGGATGAACCGCTCGGGGTCCTCGCCGCCCTCACCGGTGTTCGACTTGCCGCCCAGGCGGTTCATGGCGATCGCCAGGGCCTCGTGGGCCTCCTTGGAGATGGAGCCGTAGCTCATCGCGCCGGTCTTGAACCGCTTGACGATGGACTCGACGGACTCGACCTCCTCGATGGGGATCGGGTTGGCCGACTTGAAGTCGAGCAGGCCGCGCAGCGTGGCCCAGTGCTTGAACTGCTCGTTGACCGCCTTGGAGTAATCCTGGAAGGCCTTGTAGTCGCCCAAGCGCACGGCCTTCTGGAGCTTGTGGACCGTGTCGGGGTTGAAGAGGTGGTATTCGCCGTCCCGGCGCCACTGGTAGCGGCCACCGACGTCGAGGGTGGGGTTCTGCGACTTGCGGTCGGGGAACGCCGTCCGGTGGCGGGTCTCGATGTCGCGGGCGATCTCCTCCATGCCGACGCCCTCCACGCGGGTGGGCGTCCAGGTGAAGTAACGGTCGACCACGGCCTCGCTGATGCCCACCGCCTCGAAGATCTGGGCGCCGCGGTAGGACTGGATCGTCGAGATGCCCATCTTGGAGGCCACCTTGATGACGCCCTTGACGGCCGACTTGACGAAGTTCTTGTGGGCGGTCTTGGCGTCGATGTTGGTGAGCAGACCCTGGTGGATCATGTCGTCGATCGACTCGAAGGCCAGGTACGGATTGATCGCACCGCAACCGTAGCCGATGAGCAGCGAGAAGTGGTGGACCTCGCGGGGCTCGCCGGACTCGAGGACCAAGCCGACCCGGGTGCGGGTGCCCTCGCGGATCAGGTGGTGATGCAGACCGCTGACGGCCAGCAGGGCCGGGATGGCCGCACTCTTGGCGCTGAGGCCGCGGTCGGAGAGGATGAGGATGTTGACCCCGTCGTCGATGGCCTTCGACGCGGCCTTGAAGAGGTCCTTGAGGGCCTTCTCGAGGCCTTTGGCACCCTTGTCGACCTTGTAGAGGATGGGCAGGGTGACCGACTTGTAGCCCGACTGGTTGATGCCCTTCAGCTTGGCCAGTTCTTCATTGGTCAGGACCGGCGACTTCAGCTCGATGAGGTGGCAGCTCTCCGGTTCGGGCAAGAGGAGGTTCCGCTCGGAACCGATGGTCGTGATCGCGCTGGTGACGATCTCCTCGCGGATGCAGTCGATCGGCGGATTGGTGACCTGGGCGAAGAGCTGGTGGAAGTAGTTGTACAGCAGCTGCGACTGGTTGGAGAGCACGGCCAGCGGCGTGTCGGTGCCCATCGAACCGATGGCTTCGACGCCATCACGGGCCATGGGGACCAGCAGCATCCGAAGGTCTTCGAACGAATATCCGAAGGCCTGTTGGCGCTGCAGCACGGTGGAGTGGCCGGGCTCGGAGAGGTGCTCGGGATCGGGGAGGGTGGACAGCTCGATCAGGTGCTGGTTGAGCCACTGGCGGTAGGGCTGCTCGCTGGCGATCTGCTCCTTGATCTCGGCGTCGTCGACGATGCGGCCCTGGGCCGTGTCGATGTAGAACATGCGGCCGGGCTGCAGGCGTCCCTTCTGGGCGATGTTCTCGGGGGCGATGTCGAGCACGCCGACCTCGGAGGCCATGATGACCTGGTCGTCCTTGGTGACGTAGTAGCGTGAGGGGCGAAGACCGTTGCGGTCGAGCGAGGCGCCGATGCGCACGCCGTCGGTGAAGGCCACGCATGCCGGGCCGTCCCACGGCTCCATGAGGCACGAGTGGTATGCGTAGAACGCCTTCTTCTCGTCGCTCATCGACTCGTGATTCGCCCAGGGCTCCGGGATCATCATCATCATCGCGTGCGGCAGCGAGCGTCCGGCCAGCACCAGCAGTTCGAGGACGTTGTCGAACATCGCCGAGTCGCTGCCGTCGGGATCGACGATGGGCAGGATCTTCTGGATGTCGTCGCCGAAGGCGTCGGTCTGGAACAGGGCCTCGCGGGCGCGCATCCAGTTGATGTTGCCCCGCAGGGTGTTGATCTCGCCGTTGTGGGCGATGTAGCGGTACGGGTGGGAGCGGGCCCAGCTCGGGAAGGTGTTGGTGCTGAAGCGCGAATGCACGAGCGCCAAGCCCGACTTCATGCCCGGATCGCGGAGGTCGACGAAATACTTGTCGACCTGCTCGGTCAGGAGCATGCCCTTGTAGACCAGGGTGCGGCAGGAAAGGCTGCAGATGTACCAGTAGCCGGCGCCGTCCTTGGTCGAGCAGCGGATCTCGGAGTACGAGCGCTTGCGGATGACGTAGAGCTTCCGCTCGAAGGCCAGTTCGTCCTTCAGGTCGGGATTGCGGCCGATGAACACCTGCCGGACGTGGGGCTCGGAGGCCTTGGCGGTCTCGCCCAGGGAGCTGTTGTCGGTGGGCACAGTGCGCCAGCCCAGCAGGTCCTGCCCCTCGGAGAGGATGATCTTCTCGAAGGCCAACTCCAGTTTGCGTCGCTGCCGGGGATCCCTCGGCAGGTACACCATGCCGACCCCGTATTGTCCTGCGGGCGGCAAGGTGATGCCGGCACGCTGGGCCTGGGCGGCGAGGAACTCATGGGGCATCTGGATGAGGATGCCGGCGCCGTCGCCGGTGTTCGCCTCGCACCCGCAGGCGCCGCGATGATCCAGATTGCGGAGGATTTGCAGACCCTGTTGGACCACCGAGTGGGTCTGGGTTCCCTTGATGTTGGCGACAAAGCCGACGCCGCAGGCGTCGTGCTCGAAGTCAGGCCGGTAGAGTGAGTTCGGTACGGACGGGTACGAGTTCATTCAACGGGAATGGTGTGACCTTGTTTGGGTCCAAGTCGGGAAAGTGAACCAACCGCGGGGTTGGGGGGCAAAATATTTTTTGGAACGGGTCGAGAAAATCGACGGTGGAACCGTCGTGGCGGCCGTTTTCTGGATTCTGGAAGTGTCGGGCGATGAGGATCGCCGGTATCAACTCTTCCAATCGAAGGCCCGTTTCTTCACGGCGTAGAGGTAGCCGACGAACACAATGCCCAAGAACGACAACATACCCCCGAGGCCCAGAGCCAGATCAGTGCGGGACAACTCCTTGAAGGTCACCGCCCACGGGTACATGAACACGACCTCGATATCGAACAGCACGAAGAGCAGGGCGACGAGGTAGAATTTCACACTGAGCCGAGCATTGCCTTCCCCCTGCGGCAGCATGCCGCACTCGTAGGGGATGTCCTTGGTCTGGGTTCGTCGGCCGGTTTTCCCGAGGAGCACGGAGACCGCCAGAGTGCCGGCGGCGAAGTTGGCGGCGACGAAGAGCAGCATCAGCACCGGGAGGTACTGGCTCAATTGATGGGTTTGAGAATCCATTGACCCGGCCATGTTGGAATCGAACCCACTGCCCGGCAAGACCACATTCGAAACCAAAGAGCCTGTCCCTTGTCCGAGGAGCCTGTCCCTTGTCCGAGGAGCCTGTCCCTTGTCCGAGGAGCCTGTCCCTTGTCCGAGGAGCCTGTCCCTTGTTCCGGGAAATCGGATCAAAATGGTCCTGAATGGGTTTGACAGGGGGGAGTTGCGGGATAGGTTGGGGTCATTCCAGACGGAATTGGTCTGGTTCAGGGGTATGCAAATCACCAAGGCGGCAGAATACGGGGTTCTGGGGCTCATCGCCCTGTCCCGCCGTCCGTTGGGTGAGGTGGTGATGATCGATGTCCTGTGCGAGGAGGAGTCGGTGCCCAAGAGTTTCCTCGGCAAGATTTTTCAGAACCTCTGCAAATCGGGCCTGATCGGTTCGTCGCGCGGTTCGGGTGGCGGATTCTACCTGGCCCGCCCCGCGGCCGATATCTCGGTCCTCGAGGTGATCGAATCGATCGAGGGCCCCATCGCCCTCCAGCGATGCCTCGAGGTGGACGAGGGCTGCGAGCACAGTCGGGGATGCGCGCTGTGCGGGCTGTTGGCCGAGGCTCAGGAGCGCATGAAGAGCGTGTTCTCCGGAACCAGTCTGGCCACGCTGGCCGGCCGACACCTGCCGAACGGATTGATCCAACAGGCCCGACAGCACCCGGGAGGGCGGATTCCATTGGTGGTCTCCAACGATCCGTCCGGAAGCGAGCCGGGCGCCTCCACCTCCGAACCCGTTTCCGGAACAAGAACCCGAGGGCTCCCGTTGTTGGACCCTCTGAACTGAACCCGATTTTATGAGCGAAACCTATACCCTGTACAATTCGACGGTGATGGAGCACTTCATGAATCCCCGCAACATGGGCGACCTGAAGGACGCCGATGGCGTGGGCGAGGTCGGTGCCGCGGCCTGCGGCGACATCATGAAGATCTCCCTCAAGATCAAGGACGGGCGCATCGAGGACGCCCGGTTCAAGACCTTCGGTTGCGGTTCGGCCATCGCCAGCTCGAGCATGGCCACCGAATTGATCAAGGGACGGACGATCGACGAGGCGATGGCCTTCTCGAATCAGGAGGTGGTCGATGCCCTGGGCGGGTTGCCCCCGGTGAAGATCCATTGCTCGGTCCTGGCCGAGGAGGCTCTCAAGGCGGCCCTGGAAGACTACGTGAAGCGGAACCCGACGGCGGCCGCCAAGGCGACGACCTCCGAGTCGGTGACCGCCTGATCCTCGCAGTCGTGACGGGCCGTCCCGCGGTGCAAACCCGGAGGCGGCCCGTCCGGATGCTTCCATCCTCATCGCCGCGTCCACCGGCAGTCGGCCCGTGCCGGGTGGCAGGGCCACATGGCCTTGACGCCGTCCCTCAAGGCAATCCCGCTCCCGCGATCCGGCCTCCCGATCCCGTTCCGGTCCCACGACCCACTTTTTCGCTCAAACCGCTCCCTGGAAACGCCATGCGACACGTCTTTCTGGATCACCAGTCCGCCACCCCGGTCCTGCCGGAGGTCTTCGAGGCCATGCGGCCCTACTTCACCGAGTACTTCGGCAACGCCTCCTCGTTGCACCAGCACGGCCTGCGTGTCCGGGATGCCCTGAAGAAGGCCCGCCAGCAGATGGCCGCGTTGATCGGCGCCGACAGCGACGAGGAGATCTTCTTCACCTCCGACGGCACCGAATCGGCCAACCTGGCCCTCAAGGGCGCGGCCTACGCCAATGAGCGCAAGGGCAAGCACCTGGTGATCTCGGCGACCGAGCATCCGAGCGTGATGAATTCGGTGGAATTCCTCGAGAAACAGGGGTGGACCTGCACCCGCGTCGGAGTCACTCCCCAGGGAATGATCCGCCTGGACGAACTCGAGGCGGCCATCACCCCGCAGACGGTCCTCGTGGCCGTGCACCACGTGAACCACGACATCGGTGCCATCCAGCCGATGCGCGAGGTGGGTCGGATCTGCGCCTCCAAGAACGTGCCGCTATACGTCGATTGCGAGGCCAGCGCAGGATGGTTGTCCATCGATGTCAAGGAATGGGGTGCGGCGATGGTGAGCTTCTCGCCGCACCGATTCTACGGGCCCAAGGGCGTCGGCGTGCTCTACCGCAACCGCAAGGCCCGCATCGTCAGCGTCATCCACGGGGGCGTCCAGGAAGGGGGTCGCCGCGCCGGCACCGAGAACATCCCGGCCATCGTGGGTGGCGGGCTGGCGGCCGAGATCGCCCGCGAGCGCCTGCCCCGTCGCATCGCCCATGTCGGCCCGCTCCAGAAGCGCTTGTGGGAGGGGCTCCGCGCGAAGGTTCCCTACATCCTGCTCAACGGCCCGGAACCGGGGCCCGATCGCATCGCCACCAATCTCAACCTCTCGACCGAGTTCATCGAGGGCGAAGGGCAGCTGCTGCTCTGCGACATGAATGGCATCGCCGTGGCCAGCGGATCCAGCTGCGTGAGCAAGAGTCTCAAGATCTCCCATGTGCTGGGCGCCATCGGCCTCGACCACGCGCTGGCGCAGGGCAACATCATCATGACCCTCGGCGAGTCCAACACCGCGGCCGACATCGACTACGTGGTGGAGACCTTCGCCAAGATCGTGGCCAAGCTGCGGGGCATGTCCCCGATGTGGGACGAATTCGAACGCGGCGTCATCGACTCCGTGATCGCCCCCACCGGTCGGGGCAAATCCTTCAGCCAGCACGCGGCCGATGTGTCGGGGAAAGCGGCCCACTGACAGCGGCCTGCCTGGACCATGCGGCCGAACCCGGGCGGCCCGATCCGGGAATCGCAGGCCGGGAACCCTCGATTTTTTGGGTCCCTTCAACGAATTGCACAATCCTGAATCAACGATACCCTTCGGTTTATGACCATGAACATGCCTCTGGCTCATGCCTTGACCGCGTCGGCCCTGCTGCTGGCTTCCGCCCATGCGGCCACCCCCTCCGAATTGCGCTCTGGCGCCCTCAAGGTGCTGGCCCCGATCCCCGACAAGATGCCGGGTTCCGAGAACGACACCCCGGCCCGCGTGAAGCTCGGCCGTGACCTCTTCTTCGAGAAGAAGCTTTCGGCCAACAACACCCAGTCGTGCAACTCCTGCCACGCCGTCGACAAGAATCGCGGCGGCGTCGACAACGAGCCGACCTCGCCCGGAGCTTTCGGCAAGCGCGGCGGTCGCAATTCGCCGACCGTGCTCAACGCCGGCTTCCACGTCGCCCAGTTCTGGGACGGCCGCGCGAAGACCCTCGAAGACCAGGCCAAGGGGCCCGTGTTGAATCCCGGCGAGATGGCCATGCCCAGCGAGGCCGCCGTCATCGCCAAGCTGAAGGCCGAGAAGAAGTATGTCGGTGCCTTCAAGAAGGCCTTCCCGGGCGAGGCCGACCCGGTCACCTACGACAATTTCGCCAAGGCCGTGGGGTCGTTCGAGCGCACCCTGCGCACCCACGACCGGTTCGACGATTTCCTCAAGGGTGACGACAAGGCGCTCACCTCCGCCGAACTGAAGGGCCTCGACACCTTCCTGACCATCGGTTGCACCACCTGCCACGCGGGGCCGCTCCTCGGGGGCAACGACTTCAAGAAGCTCGGCATCCTCAACGCCTACGAGAACACCGCCGACAAGGGGCGCATCGAGGCCACCAAGGAGGACTACGACGAGTTCGTCTTCAAGGTGCCCAGCCTGCGCAACATCGCCCTGACGGCTCCGTACTTCCACGACGGCACCCAGAAGACCCTCGAGCAGACCGTCCAGAAGATGGCCTGGCTTCAGTTGGGCAAGAAGCTCTCGGACGACGAGACGGCCAGCCTGACGGCCTTCCTGCGGGCGCTCTCCGACAAGAAGCGCGGTGCGGTCGCGGCCAAATGATCCGTCGATAGACCGAATCCCAGGGGTGGAGTCGTCGAGGCCGGGAATCCTCTCGGCACAACGGCTCCACCCCGTTCTCATGGTTCATCCGCCTCCCCAGCCTTCGACCGATCACCGTCCCGAACGAATCCCATCCTCCATGGCCAACCTTCAAGAGTCCTCCGTGATGGAGGTGTTGCGCACCGTCAAATATCCCGGGTACAGCCGGGACATCGTCTCGTTCGGGCTGGTCAAGGGCATCCAGATCGATGGCGGTGCGGTCGGCGTGCTGCTCGAACTGACCTCCCCGAGTCCCGAGATCGGCAAGCAGATCGCCGATGCCGCCAAGGCGGCCCTCCGGGACCGGCTCGAAGGGATCACCGACGCCCATGTGCAAGTACAGGTGCCGACGCCCGCGGCGGCGGCCGGCGCTAACACCGGGGTTCCCCAGCGCAATCGGATGCCGGGAGTGGGTCGGGTGGTGGCGGTGGCCTCGGGCAAGGGCGGGGTCGGCAAGTCCACCTGCTCGGTGAATCTCGCCTGTGCCTTGGCGCGGGCCGGTCTGCGGGTGGGCCTTCTCGATTGCGACATCTACGGGCCCAGCATCCCCCTGATGATGGGCATCCACGAGCGCCCGAGCCTCACCGACGACGAGCGCCTCGTGCCGCCGGTGAACCACGGCGTGAAGTTGATGAGCATGGGCTTCCTGATCGACCCCGAGCAGGCCGTCATCTGGCGGGGCCCCATGATCCAGAAGACCATCCACCAGTTCCTCAACCAGGTGGCCTGGGGCGATCTGGACTACCTGCTGGTGGACCTGCCCCCGGGCACCGGCGACGCCCAGTTGTCGCTCTGCCAATCGGTGCCGCTGGACGGCGGGGTGATCATCACCACTCCGCAGGAAGCCTCGCTCGGGGTCGTCCGCAAGGGCGTCACGTTGTTCGAGAAGGTGCAGGTACCCATCCTGGGCATCGTCGAGAACATGAGCGGTTTCCGGCTCCCGGACGGCACCCGGGTCGACATCTTCGGGCACGGGGGCGGCCGCCTGGAGGCCGAGCGCAAGGGGGTTCCGTTCCTGGGGGAGATCCCCCTGGTCGTCGCCATCCGCGAGGGGGGTGATCGGGGCTTGCCGGTCGTGGTCTCGGATCCGTCGGGCGAAGCCGCCCGCGCGTTCTCCGCGGTGGCCGAAGCCGTGCGCCGGCATCTGCCGGAGGCCTGACCCCGGGGTGGGCTCGACCCCTGGTCGTCAGGCGTCGGGCGGGCATCCGGCACGGGCGGAACCTTGGCATTGCCGATCAGGTCCTCCGGAGCAATCCTTGGAGCGTGTTTCGTGAATTGGGCAGGATGGTGATGCTGTTCTGGGCGACCGTGGGCGCGTTGCCCCGGGTTCTCCGCTACCGCCGCCATCTGGCCGAACAGTTGTTCGAGATCGGCAACGCGAGCCTGTTCATGGCCTGCGTGCTGTCCCTCTTCATCGGCGGGGTGCTCTCCCTCCAGGCCGGGCCCCTGCTCGCCGAGCGCGGTCTGGGATCGATGTTGGGCGGTCTGGTGGGGGCATCGTTGGCCAAGGAACTCGGGCCGGTGATGATGTCCATCCTGATCGCCGGCCGGATCGGGTCGGCCATGGCCGCCGAGATCGGGTCGATGCGGGTCTATCAGGAGATCGACGCGCTGCGGACCCTGAACATCGATCCGGTCCAGTACCTCGTGCTCCCCCGGGTCGTGGCCATCTCGGTCGCCCTGCCGTGCCTGATGGTGTTTTCGCTGCTGGTCGGGTGCGCGGGCGGGGCCTTCGTGGCCGCCTTCAACCCCGACGTCGCCGTCTCCTCGGCCGCCTTCTTCAACAACCTGAGGTCGACGCTGGAGCTTCGGGACATCCTCCACGGTCTGATCAAGACGTTCCTCTTCGCTGTCACCGTTGGGGTGGTCTGCTGCAACCAGGGCCTCGACACCATCGGCGGCCCCCGGGGCATCGGCCGCAGTGTTACCAAGGCCGTGGTGAACTCCATCGTGTTCATCCTCGTGCTCGACTACGTCATCACCCGTATGCTCCTGCCGTTCACCAAGGCCTCGATGGCCGGGGGATTCTGAGACCATGAGTCCCGCTCCTTCCACCGAATCCGGTGTGGCCATCCGGGTGCGCCAGCTCCGCAAGTCCTTCGGCACCCAGCTCGTGCTCGACGGGGTCGACCTGGACATCCGCCCCGGCGAGATCTTCGTGCTCATGGGGCCCAGCGGATCGGGCAAGTCGGTGCTGCTCCGACACCTCATCGGCCTCGAGTCGGCCGATTCCGGCGAGATCCTCCTCAACGACACCCGCATCGAAGACGAGGGCATCCGAGACCGGTTCCGCCTGGCCATGGTCTTCCAGAGCGGTGGCCTGCTGAACTCGCTGACGGTCGGCGAGAACGTGGGCCTCTACCTTTCGGAACACCGGTTGAAGCCGCCGGCCGAGATCGATCGGATCGTGCAGGACAAGCTGGCGCTGGTGCACCTCGGGCCGAAGGATGCACTCAAATATCCCTCGGAGCTCTCGGGCGGCATGAAGAAGCGCGTGGCGATCGCCCGGGCCCTCGTCATGGAGCCCCAGGTGGTGCTCTACGACGAACCCACCAGCGAGCTCGACCCGCTGGTCGCGGTGACCGTCGGCCGGGAGATCGTACGGGCCAATGCCATGACCCATGCCACCACGTTGGTGGTGACCCACGACCGGGATCTGGCCTTCGGCATCGCCAGCCGCATCGCCTTCCTGAGCGAGGGTCGCATCGTCGCCGTGGGCACACCCGAGGCCATCCGGGGCTCCGACAACCCTCTGGTGCACCGGTTCCTCTCGGCCGATTTCACCCGCGATTGAGCCGTTCGAGCGGGTGGGTTGTCTCTCGCCCATGCTCGCTCCGCGGTGGGTGGATCCGGTGTCGCCGGGGCTCCGAAGTCATCGCTGGCCCCATCCTGTGCCTCTGGATAGCGTCGGCCCATG
>JBEGWF010000109.1:0-11157 GCA_041177965.1 Verrucomicrobiota bacterium
CTATCCGTTGGACAGCAGGGCCGCTTCGGAAGACAACAGGGGCGTGGAAGTGCGCGAGTTTGCCGAGCGGATCCTCTGCGCGACGACGCTGGAGGAGAAGCTCATCGACCCGCCCGGAGAGCGGCTCACCGACGAGCGGCCCGGGCCGGCGTGGGCGTCGGCCGCCGAACCGGGCCGGCCGGCCGAACTGCGCTTCAAGCCCCCGGGCTCGGGCAAGGCGGGCACCGCCGGCAAGGCCGACTTCCCGGGCCTGCACGGTCTCGACGACAAGGCGGGCCGCGGCCAAGCGCTCCATTTCTTCGCCAATCACGAACTCCTGGCCACCGAGTTGATGGCCTTGGTGCTCCTGCGCTTCCCCGACGCGCCCCCGGCCTTTCGTCGGGGTGTGTTGCACACCTTGCGCGAGGAACAGGAACACGTGCGCCTTTACCTGGACCGCATGAAGGACTGCGGGATCGTCTTCGGCTCGCTGCCCGTCAGCGGCTATTTCTGGCGGTCGGTGGCCCCGATGCGGGACCCGTTGGACTTCGTCACCGGGCTGAGCCTCACCTTCGAGCAGGCCAATCTCGATTTCGCCCGCGTCTTTTCCCGGGCGTTCGCCGAGGCGGGCGATCACGGGACCGCCGCCTTGCTGCGCCGCATCCTGCATGACGAGATCGGCCACGTGGCCCACGGATTGAAGTGGTTCCGCCAATGGAAGGATCCCCGGTCCAGCGACTGGGAAGCCTTCTGCGGCACGCTGCGCTTCCCGCTGTCGCCTCAGCGGGCCAAGGGCGTGGAGTTCAACGCCGAGGCACGCCGCGCGGCCGGCCTCGACCCGGAGTTCATCGCCCGATTGGAACTCTTCTCGTGCTCCAAGGGGCGCACACCGCAGGTCTTCCTCTTCAATCCGCTGGCCGAGGGATGCATCGCCCGCGGGCCCGGATTCTCGCCCGCGGCCCCGGCCCGCCGACTCGCCCGCGACCTGGCCAACCTGCCTCAGTTCCTCGCCCGTCGCGATGATGTGGTGGTGGTGCCCGAGGCCCCGGCCCCCGACTTCCTGGCGACGCTGAACGCGGCCGGTTTCGAATTGCCCGAGTTCGTGGTGGTTCCGGAGGAGGTTGCGGTGCAGGCCGCGTGGGGCGTCGAACGCAAACTCGGCGGTCTGCGCCCCTGGGCCTGGGCGCCGGACAGCATGGAACGCCTGGGCCCATTGTTCCCGCAAGTGACCGGTGACGACCGGGGCCCCGACGACTGCTTCAACCCCCGCATCGCCGAGTTGTACTCCAAGGCCTGGAGCGCCCGCCTCCTGCGAGCGATCCACTCCGAACTGGCGGCGGTCTTTCCGGCGCTTTGCCCGATCGGAACCATCGGACTGCCGGTCACGGACTTGCCCGCGGTGCTGGAGGCCATTGGGGAATTCCGCACCCGTGGATTCCACCGGTTGGTCGTCAAGCAAGCCCTTGGGCTGGCCGGGGCCAATGCCATCCGGCTTTGGGAACCGGAGCTCCTCGAGACCCAGCGCCGCTGGATGGCTGAATCCCTGGAGGCCGGTCAGACCCTGGTGGTGGAACCCTGGCTCGATCGGATCGCCGATTTCTCGGTGCAATTCGAGCGCACCCGCGGGGGGCTCCGGCGCATCGGCGTCACCGATCTCTTCAACGACCATCGCGGGCAGTTCCTGGCCAATGGCGCCGGCCCGGGCTTCGAGCGGCGTCCGCCGGCCCGGGTGGTGCGGGCTTTCAGCCGATGGCCGGATGCCCCCGGACTCCTGCGGCGCGTGTACGAAGTCATCGCCTCGGCCCTCGAAACGCGGTTGGCCGAGATCGGGTTCCAGGGGCCGCTCGGCATCGATGCCCTGGTGTGCCAAACACCCGAAGGACCCCGGCTCAAGCCGTTGGTCGAGATCAACCCGCGCTACACCATGGGCCGCCTGACCCTCGAGCTCATGCGGGTCGTGGCTCCCGGCAGTCATGGCCTTTTCCGACTCGTCAACCGCTCCCGGCTCAAGGCCTCCGGGTTCCCCTCGTTCGCGGCCTACGCCCGGGACGTGGTGGGTCGTCGTCCCCTCGAGCGGTCCGGTTCGCCCGAGCCCCGCCTCCGACAGGGCGTGGTGTGTCTCAACGACCCCGGCCGGGCCCAGGGCTGCCTCGCGGTGTTCGAGGTGGGGCGCGAACCGTTGGAGCCGTAGGTTCGGGTGTCGGTGACCGCTCCTTCGGGTGAGGCGGCACCCTGGATCCACGGCCCGCCATTTGATACGTACCCGTATCATTTTGGTTTGCCAGCGTGGGGGACGACCGCCACGTTTGCGGTTGTTCGGGAACGCCTCTCCGTCATGAACGCTCTCTCCGTCGCAGCTCTCTTTTCCGGTGTCGTCGCCCTGTCCCTGCAACTCTCGGCCGCCGAAGGCTGGCTCACGTGGCGAGGCCCCCTTGGCACCAGCGTCTCCACCGAGAAGGGCTTGCCCCAGAAACTGGATGCCAAGGCCCCGCTCTGGAGCGTGGACTTCCCCGGCCAAAGCACTCCGGTGATCTCCGGCGGCCGCCTCTACATCAACGGCTACCAGGGCGACGGCCAGGATCTGCAGGAGTTCACGGCCTGTTTCGATGCCGAGACCGGCAAGGAACTGTGGCGCCATGGCGAGAGCGACTTCCTGAGCGACACCATCTACCTGCGCTACGCGACCTCGTCGCCCACGGTCGATCCCGAGACCGGCAACATCTACGCGCAGCACACGCAGGGCCTGCTCATGGCGTTCTCCCCCGACGGCAAGCTGCTCTGGAAGCACTCCATGATGGAGGAGTTCGGCCGGCTCACCTTCCCGAATTCCCGGACCGCGTCGCCGGTCATCGACCGTGAGTTGGTGATCATCCGCGGCATCACCAGCGCCTGGGGCGCCCACGGTGCGGCGGGCGACCGCTTCTATGCCTTCGACAAGAAGACCGGTGAACTGGTCTGGTCGAGCGCCCCCGGTGACCGACCGCAGGACAACACCTTCTCCCAGCCCTGGCTGGACCTCTGGGGTGGCAAGCGCGTGCTCTACAGTGCCGGCGGCGACAGCTCCATCCTGGCCATCAACGCCCGGACCGGCGAGCCGCTCTGGCGATTCCCCTTCGCCAAGGCCGGCGCCAAGGGCGGCATCAACGCCTCGCTGGTGCGCTGGAAGGACAACCTCGTGGCCTTGCACGAGTCGGAGAACCTCGATTCGTCGGAAATCGGCCGCATGGCCCTCTTCCGCATCCCGGCCCCGTCGGAAGTCCAGCCCACCAACGCCACCACGCCGCACGTCTTCGGGCCCAAGGCCTTCGAGCGGTGGCGCAACGGCATCGGCTCGCTGGCCAGCTCGCCGGTCGTGGTGGGCGACACGTTGTATGAAGTCACCGGTACGGGCGACTTGGCGGCCGTCGAGGCCCCCTCGGGCAAGGTGCTCTGGAAGAAGAAGGTGGGCATCGAACAACGCCAGAGCACGCCGTTCTACGCCGACGGCCTGCTCTACGTGGGCATGTACGTCACCATGAAGGATGCCGCGGCGGCCGCCTCGTCCGATGCGGATAGCGTGGCCAACGGCGACTTGCTCGTGTTGCGGCCTGGAGCCGATGGTGCCGAGGAGGTCAGCCGCACCCAGGTCACCGGCCGCGTGTTCGGTTCGCCCGTGGGCTACGATGGCAAGGTCTACCTGCAGACCGACAAGAAGCTTTACGCCTTCGGCAAGGCGGGCCGCAACTCGGGCCTCACCGCCGCACCGGCCGAGGCCGCGTGGCCCAAGCCCGGCCCGGCCGCCCAGTTGCAACCCATCCCCTATGAGGTGCTACTCCGCCCCGGCCAGACCCAGTCGTTCCGCGTGCGGGTCTTGGATGCCAACGGCTTCACCGTCGAAGAAAGCGTCGATCCCAAATCCCTGAAGTGGGAGCCCTTCATCCCGCCCACCGCGCTGGTCAAGGCCACGCTCAAGGGTTCGTTCAATGCGGCGGGCCAACTGGTCGCCGACGTCGCTCCGATGGGCAGCGCGGGCCAGTTCAAGGCCACTCTCAAGGGTCCCGACGGCAAGGAGATCTCCGGCTACATCAAGGGCCGCGTGCTGCCCGGACTGCCGCTGGTGCAGAACTTCCAGACCTTCGCGATGACCAACCTCACCACCAACACGGTGGAGTCGCCCACGCCGTTCGCCTATCCGCCGCTGCCTTGGAACTCGGCCCGCTTCCGCTTCGAGGTGCGCGGCAAGGACGCCGCCGGCGGCACCAACCAGGCCCTGGTCAAGACCATCGACAACAAGCTCTTCCAGCGCGGACAGGTCTTCTTCGGATTCCCCGACATGAAGAACTACACCGTCGAGGCCGAGGTCCTGAGCGAGGGCAACAAGCGCAAGATGTCGGAGGTGGGCCTGATCAACCAGCGCTACGCCGTCATCCTCAAGGGCAACTCCCAGCAGATCGAGGTCAACAGCAACCAGGAGCGCATCAAGGTGGCCGTGCCCTTCAAGTGGGCCCCGGAGACCTGGTACTGCCTCAAGACCCGCGTCGACGTGGCCGCCGACGGCTCCGGCATCGTGCGCGGCAAGGCCTGGAAGAAGGGCGAGCCGGAGCCCGACGCCTGGACCATCGAGGTGCCGCACAAGAAGGCCCACGCCAACGGATCCCCGGGCCTCTACGGCTTCGCGCCGCAGGAGATGCGCGTGGCCATCGACAACATCCGGGTGACCGCCAACTGAGCGACCCCGGGCTCAACCGCTTCGGACAACCTTTGCCTGACTGAACGAAACCCCGTTCCATTCCCCCATCCATGAACGCACTTCCGCTTCTCTCCGCCGCATTGCTTGGCGCCGGTCTTCTGGCTCGCGCCGAAGATTGGCCCCAATGGGGCGGCAACGACCCGGGCCGCAATTTCTATTCGTCCGCCAAGGGTCTTCCCGACCGCTTCGAGCCGGGCAAGCTGAAGAGCGGCACCGAGGAGATCGACATGGCCACCACCAAGGGGGTGAAGTGGGCCGTGAAGCTGGGCTCGCAGAGCTATGGCAATCCGGTGGTCGCCGGCGGCAAGGTGTACGTGGGCACCAACAACGAGTCGCCCCGCGACAAGAAGCACACGGGCGACCGCTCGATCCTGTACTGCTTCGACGAAAAGACCGGTGCCTTCCTGTGGCAGCTCGTGGTGCCCAAGCTCAAGTCGGGCAAGGTCAACGACTGGGAGAACCTGGGCCTGCTGGCCTCGCCGCTGGTGGTGGGCAATCGCCTCTGGATCGTGACCAGCCGCTGCGAGGTGCTGTGCCTCGACACCGAGGGCCTGGCCAATGGCAACGAGGGGCCCTACACCGACGAGGCCAAGTACATGGTGAAGGACACGCCCAAGGAGGCGTCGCCGGTGGAAACCTCCAAGCAGGACGCCGACATCCTCTGGCGTTACGACATGATGGATGAGTTGGGCGTCTTCCCGCACAACGCCTCCAACAGCTCGGTGCTCATGGTCGACGGCATCCTCTACATCTGCACCTCCAACGGTCAGGACTGGACCCACGTCAACATCCCGTCGCCCACCTCCCCGAGCTTCATCGCGCTCGATGCCAAGACCGGCAAGTTGCTGGGCGAAGATAACGTCGGTGTGGGCCCCCGCATTTTCCACGGCCAGTGGACCTCGCCCTCGACCGGCAAGGTGGGTGGCCAGAACCTCGTCTTCTTCGGCGGTGGCGACGGCGTGATCTACGCCCTCGATGCCAAGCCGCAGAAGGGCGACGGCTCCAAGATCGTCCCCATTTTGCCGGGGGCGCCGCTCGACCGTGAGGAGGACAAGGACACCGACTACCTCAAGAAGGTGTTCTGGGCCGACCTCAACCCGCCCGAGTACAAGGCCGACAAGTCGGGCAAGCCCTACAAGTACCCCGCCGCGGAAGGCCCCAGCGAGATCAACTCGACCCCGGTCTTCTACAAGAACCGCGTTTACGTGGCCACGGGTCAGGACCCCGAGCATGGTGAGGGTGTGGGCCGTTTGGTCTGCCTCGATGCCACCAAGAAGGGCGACCTGACCCAGACGGGCATCCTGTGGGATTACAAGGGCATCAAGCGCTCGATTTCCAGCGTGAGCATCGACCCGGCCACGGGCCTGCTCTTCATCGGCGACTTCTCCGGCTTCGTGCACTGCCTCGACGCCGAGACCGGCAAGCTGCACTGGGTGTACGACATGAAAGCCCACATGTGGGGCTCGACCCTGGTGGCCGACGGCAAGGTGTATGTCGGCGACGAGGACGGCGACTTCGTGGTGTTGGCCGCCAAGGGCGGAGCCAAGGCGCAGGTCCTGAGCGAGACCAACCTGGGCGCCCCGGTGTACAGCACCCCCATCGTGGCCAACGGCACCATGTACGTGGCCAGCCAGACCCACCTCTTCGCCATCGGCGGCGCCGAAGCCAGGGCCTCCGCCACCGACGCCCCCAAGGGCATCCAACCGAAGAACTGAGGGCCGGTCTGCGGGTCGGGCTTGCGAAACGATCGTCCGCGGATGCGAGGCCCCCGTGGCCCGCATCCGCGGAATCCGCCTCAACCCCGCAGGCGAGAGGGGGCGGGTATGCTTAGAGTTGGCCGGTGGGTATTGATCGGTTCCGGTAGGCGGATTGGATTGGGATGAAGGCCCGTCGTGGCAGAAGTCCCTGTTACCCGTTGTGTCCCTCGCTCGCTGGGGTCGCACCAACTCCACCGGACCAACTCCACCGTTGCGTCCGCCACCCTCTGCGATTACTTTTTTCCTGTCAGTTTCCCCGGCGCGGGTGTGGTTCAATGGTAGAATGTGGGCTTCCCAAGCCTGAGACGAGGGTTCGATTCCCTTCACCCGCTCCAATCCCCTTTTCCTAGGTTTTCGTTAGATTCTCCGGTTTAGTGCTAACACCAGTGCTAACAAATCCTCCGGAATCCACCCTCGTCCGCTGACTTCCATAGATAGTTTCTAGCCTTGGCTAGCCTGCCCGGGTACCAAGGCGCCACGAGCCGTAGCATCGCTCAATTCTCATCAACTGGTTCACCTCGTGGCTGCGGAGCTTATGGATTCCTGACTCACGGCCACCCGGGGGAGGGGGCCGAGAGATGGGCGGCGGCGGCCGAAGGCGACGGATTCCTATGGGAAAAAAAGTCGGCAAACCACGCAAGGTGCCTCCCGATCAGTCCGACCCGGCACCCCAAGCGGCCAGATTGGGCTCGGCGACTTCCGGGCTGCCCCAGCCGCTCCAGCCAGCCGTGGATGCCACCTCCAAGGTTGGGGGGGCGAGGAGCCTTCGCGAGGAGCTTGCTGTTGCAATCTTTACCCTAGGCTATTCCGACCCCTCCGAAGCGCCTACGGGTCCTTTGCGGCCCGGCGTGGGGCTTTCCAGCAACCGGCCCAAAACGAGTCGTCCCGTGGCCGAGATTCTAATGCAGAAGGCTGGATTGATCGAGGCGGCCCTGGAAATCCATAAGTCCACCGCCTCAGAATCCTTGAAGGCTGATGCGGCACAGTGGATCCGGGTTGTCGTGGAGCACATTGAAGACCCGGGACGCCACCAACCCTTGATCTACGTCGTGTCGGTGTTGAGTCAGCCTCAAATGGTTGTTCGTGGGCTGGAGTGGTACGCGCCATTTCTCCCGGACTTCTGGCGCTGGTATGCGGCCCACACCGAGTTCGCCTGCGAGCTGATTGCGGCGATCGTCCGGTGGAACTCCTGCCGGGGTGGCAGCAACGAGGAGCGGATCAAGAAGTTCCTGATCCCAAGGCCGGGTATACCGATTGATGGTCAGGTGTTCATCGTTCACAGCGGCATATTTTCAGGGGAGGCGCCATTGCCGCCGACAGCAACTGACCAGCAGATCTGCGAGGCCTTCAGGGAGTTCACCGGCCAGGACGTATCCCCCAAGCTGGTGGGCAACGCGAGACAGCGCTGGTTCGGCAATGACCAGCGGTACAGGGCCGATCTCGTCCGCCGGGTGGCTCTATTCCTCAAATAGCCCCCACGCCGAGGAATCGGCACCTCGGAGATCCAAGCAGGATCCTGAGCGTGCAAGATGTACATAACACCCCTGAATCGCTCCAGGGCACCACGTGCGTATTCCGACGCAAACCGGACACCAATCCGATTTGAAGTCGGACAGCGTTCCGATTCAAAGCGGACAGTGTTCCGATTGAAGTCGGACAGTCGTCCGGACTGATGTCGGACAGTTTTCCGATGGGATCGGAAGGGTGTCCGGTTTGGTCCGGAACGGTGTCCGATATCGACCGGATGAGTGTCCGATATGGATCGGACCGGTGTCCGACAAGGCAGGAAAGGAGGGAAGCGACGCAGAGTAGAAAACCGCCGTAAGGGTTTGCGTGCCGGAAGGCAACGAAGGCAAGCGACCTGCATGGCACGAGCACCACTACACATGCGTCAAATCAACGAAATCCTCCGTCTCCGCCATCAAGGCCAACTATCAGTCCGCGACATCGCCCGCAGTTGCGGGTTACCCGCCAGCACGGTGGGCGATTATCTCAAACGTGCCGAAGCGGTGAACCTCGGTTGGCCCCTGCCCGAGGGGCTCAGTCAGAAGCAACTTCAGGATCAGTTGCTCGGTTGCCCTCTGCCCACAGCGCCGACATCAGACTCATCCAAACCACTGCCAGACTGGGCTCAGTTGCGTCAGGAGCTGGGGCGCAAGGGCGTCACACTTCAACTGCTCTGGCAGGAATACCGCCGGGAACATCCGGACGGCTACGGTCGCAGCCGTTTCTGCGAGCTCTATCAGCAATGGGCTGGCGCGCTGGATCCGGTGTTGCGCCAGGTTCATGTGCCCGGGGAAAAACTCTTCGTGGACTGGGCGGGCCAGACCGTGGCGATCCACAACCCAGCCGACGGTACGACGGTCCAAGCCCACCTGTTCGTTGCGGTACTGGGGGCCAGCAACAAAGTCTTCGCCGAGGCCTTTCCCAACGAACAGCTCGACTCTTGGATCACCGCCCACTCTCACGCCTACGCCTTCTACAGCGGCGTGCCGAGGGTCACTGTCCCGGACAACCCGAAGACGGCGGTGACACAGCCCTGCCGTTATGAACCCCGCCTGCACCGCAGTTACCAGGAGATGGCCGAGCACTACGGCACCGTGATCCTGCCTGCGCGACCGAAGAAGCCGCGAGACAAGGCAAAGGTCGAGACCGGCGTACAGATCGCCGAGCGGCAGATCCTGGCCGTGCTGCGCGATCAGCGCTTCTTCAGCATCGCCGCGCTCAACGAAGCCATCGCTCCGCTGCTGGTCCGCATCAACGCACAGCCCTTCCAGAAGCTGGAGGGTTCCCGGGAGGAGAGTTTTTTGACGTTGGAGAAGAGCCGCCTTCTGCCGTTGCCGTCCAGCCCGTTCACGTTGTCCACCTGGCTCAAGGCCACGGTCAACATCGACTACCACGTCGCCGTCGAGAACCACTTCTACAGCGTCCCGTACACTTTGGTGCATCAGCCTGTCGAGGTGCGGATCACCTCGCAGACGGTGGAGATCTTCCAGTCGGGCAAGCGAGTCGCGGCCCATCAGCGGAGCCATCAGAAGGGGCGCTTTACCACGCTCGATGAACATCGGCCCAAGTCCCATCAGAAGCACCTGCAGTGGACTCCTGGTCGACTTGTCGCGTGGGCCCAGACCGTGGGCCCTAACTGCGCCCGGGTGATGGAGGAGATCCTGCGAAGCAAACCCCATCCCGAACAAGGTTACCGCTCTTGTCTGGGCATCATGCGGCTGGGTAAAGCCCTCGGCGCCCAACGGGTCGAGGCCGCCTGCGTGCGAGCCCTGCATTTCAGCACCTGCTCCTACACGAGCATCAAATCCATCCTGCAGAGCAGGCTCGAGAGCCAGCCCCTGGAACACGAACCACCCATGACTAGCCCCGTCCATGAAAACCTCCGTGGCAGCCCCTACTACGCCTGACCTATGCTCTACTCCCAGACCATCGAAAAGCTCCGCGTCCTGAACCTGGAAGGCATGGCACAGGCATTGGAGGAACAACGTCACCAGAAGGACATCACCGGGTTGGACTTCGAGGATCGCCTGGCTCTGCTGGTGGAACGCCAATGGATGTGGCGCGAAAACCGAGGCATGGCCGCACGGCTCAAATACGCCCAGCTCAAGATCACTGACGCCACTCCCGAGGGCGTAGACTATCGCGCCAGCCGCGGCTTGAAACGGGCCCACGTCGACCAGTTGCGCGCCAGCCGATGGATCCAGGAGAAGCGCAACTGCCTGATCACCGGACCAACCGGCGTCGGCAAAACCTACTTGGCGTGCGCACTGGGCCATCAGGCCTGCCGGGATGGGCATCGCACGATCTTCTTCCACGGCCCCAAACTGTTCCGAGCCCTGCGCACGGCCCATGCCGACGGCAGCCTGCCGACCCTCTTGAAAAGGCTGGCCCGAGCCAGCCTGCTGATCGTCGATGATCTCGGGACCGTTGCCGCTGCCGAAAAACCCTTCCGGGACTTCCTGGAGATCATCGATGACCGCCAAGGGGCAACCCTGATCACCAGCCAGTTCCCGGTAGACCAGTGGCATGAACTCATCGCCGACGCCACTGTCGCTGACGCCATCCTGGACCGGTTGATCCACAACGCGTATCGGTTCGAACTCAAGGGCGAATCCCTGCGCAAGCGCCCGGACCAAAAGCCTCCTTCGGACTGACGAGTCGGCAGGTCGTAGGCGCGCCTATTGGCACGGGCCTGGGGAGTCCGTTACGCGTGGCGACCGGCAGCGAAGCGAGCAGGGGCTTGAAGCCCTTCGCCGCCGCTCCCCGGCCCGAGCCAATGCACGGCGCGTCGAGTCACCCGAACCCAAGAAACGTCGCTTCGCTCCGAAGCCGGAATCAGGTCCGATTTTCTTGCCTCATATCGGACAGTTCTTTATTAGTCACCTCCGAGCGTCGCTTCGCTCCGACCACTGTCCGATATCGTCGGATCAGTGTCCGATACGAATCGGAACAGGTGTCCGCTTTCATCGGAATACGCACCACGCAGCGCAACACCGCCACCGCCAGAGCCGAGGCTCTGCTCAACGATCGAATCGGGCCCATCCCGGTTTGGATACGCGCCCCACAGACTGGTGCTGAGACCTACACCGGACTCACCCGGTCGTTCCTCTACCAGATCGCCTCGCAAGGGCTGATCCGGACTGTCTCGATCCGGGAGCCTGACAAGGAGCGAGGCTGCCGACTGTT
>JBEGWF010000110.1:0-16060 GCA_041177965.1 Verrucomicrobiota bacterium
TGGAACTGGCCCGCTGGCTCACCGATCCGGCCAACCCGCTCCCGGCGAGGGTGATGGTCAACCGCGTCTGGCAGCAGCACTTCGGGCGGGGTCTGGTCGCCACGGGCAACGATTTCGGCCTGCGTGGCCAACCCCCGAGCCACCCGGAACTGCTCGATCACCTGGCCTCGGAGTTCCGCCGGTCGGGTGGTTCGATCAAGGCCCTGCACCGGCTCATCCTCGCCAGCGCCGCCTACCGCCAGCGCAGCGAACCGGAGCCGCCGCCTTCGGCCCGGTCCACGGCGTCTTCCGGGCCGGCGTCCTCCTGCCCGGTCGACGACCCCGTCGCTTCCGCCGCCCGTCCGGTTCCCGGGAGCGCCGACGCCACGGACGGGTTTTCCCCGTTCCCCCGTCGCCGCCTGGGAGCCGAGGAGACTCGCGACGCCATCCTCGAGGCCTGCGGCGAGCTCGACCTGTCGGTCGGGGCGGGGCACCCGTTCCCGTCGCCCACCCGCTGGGGGTACACCCAGCACGGCCCGTATGTGGCCTCCTACGACCACTCCCGGCGCAGCGTCTACCTCATGACCCAGCGGATCCAGAGGCATCCGTTCCTGGCGCTCTTCGACGGGGCCGACCCGAACGCCAGCACCGCCCTCCGCCGCACCACCACGGTGCCCTCGCAGGCGCTCTTCTTCCTCAACGACCCGATGGTCCATCGGCAGGCCGAGAGTCTGGCGCGCTCGGCCCGGCGGGCCCGCGTCTCCGGGCCCGAGCAGGTCGAGTGGGTCCACCGGCGCATCCTGCGCCGTGCCCCCGTGCCGACCGAGGCGGCCGATGCCGCCGACTTCCTGTCCCGGTACCGGCAGGCGCTCGCGGCCGTCCCGCAGCCCCGCTCCGAAGAACCCGACACCCGGGCCCTGGCCGCATGGATCCGCGTGCTGCTCGGCAGCAATGAATTCCTGACCGTGGACTGAACCCGGGCGGACTCCCCCAGATTTCCCATGAACCGACACGCCGCCTTCGATTCCCGCCGCCGGGGTTTCCTGCGTTCCCTGGTCGGGGGCTCCGTCCTGTTCCCAGGTATTGTTGGCGACCTGCTGGCCGGCGATTCGGCCTTCCCGGGCGCGGGCGCCGATCCGCTGCTGCCCCGGGCGCCCCATTTCACCCCGAAGGCCAAGCGGGTCATCTTCCTCTACATGAGCGGCGGGGTGTCCCATGTCGATTCCTGGGATCCCAAGCCCCGCCTCTTCGCCAGCGCCGGCAAGACCGTGACGGTCGACGAGTTCCAGGGGCGCAAGGGCGACTTCACCATGTACGCCAAGCGGCCCCAGTGGGAGTTCGCCCGGCACGGCCGCTGCGGCACCGAGGTGAGCGGCCTCTTCCCCCAAATGGCCGGCTGTGTCGACGAGATGTGCGTCATCCGGTCGATGACCTCGGACCATACCAACCACTACGAGGCCACCCTCGGCATCCACACCGGATCGTTCACGTTCGCCCGCCCCAGCATCGGCTCCTGGGTGAGCTACGGCCTGGGCACCGAGAACAGCAACCTGCCCTCCTTCGTGGTCATCGCGCCGAAGAGCCCCTACGCCGGGGGGCAGGTCTGGGCCAGTGATTTCCTGCCGGGCGCCCATCAGGGCACCTGGGTGGTGCCTGGCCAGGAACCGGTGGCCAACCTCCGGAGGCGGTCGCCGTCGGAGGAGCTCCAGGCCCTCGAGATGGCCGCCATGGACCGCCTGAACCTCCGCCATCGGTCGGCGCGGTCGGCCGACCCGCTGCTGGCGGCGCGGATGAAGTCCTTCGAGACGGCCTTCGGCATGCAGATGGAGCTGCCGGAGCTCTTCGACCTGTCCCGCGAGAGCGACGCCACCCATGCGCTGTACGGGCTTGAGCGGGGCAGCACCCGGGGCTTCGCCTGGCAATGCCTGGTGGCCCGGCGACTGGCCGAGCGTGGCGTCCGGTTCATCGAGCTGATCGATTCGGGCTCCTCCGACAACTGGGACGCCCATGGCGACATGACCCTGCACGGCCCCCTGGCGGCCAATGTCGACCGCCCGATCGCGGGCCTGCTGAAGGACCTGCGCCAGCGCGGCATGCTGGAGGACACCCTGGTGGTGTGGACCACCGAATTCGGCCGGACCCCCTTCAACGCCACCGCCGACCACCGGGGTCGCGAACACCACCACTGGGTGTTCTCGTCGTGGCTGGCCGGGGCGGGGGTCCGGGCCGGCACGGTCCATGGCGCCTCCGACGATCTGGGCATCCGCGTCGCCACCGACCGGGTCCATGTCCACGACTTCCATGCCACCATCCTCCATCTTCTGGGCTTCGACCACGAGCGGCTGACCCACCACCACAACGGGCGCGACTACCGCCTGACCGACGTGGCGGGAGAGGTGGTCCGGGGTGTCCTCGCCTGAGCCGGGCACGCCCATCGCCCCGAGGATTCGCTCCCGGTCCGGCCGTCCGCGTTTGACATTGTGAACGCCCCTTCCTTAACTCACCGGCACTTCTTCCCGAGGCCCGTGCTCTCCTGAGCTGGGCCGACGGAAAATCCTGAGGACACCGTGGCTGCCAAAGACGATTTTCTGCTAGAAACCATGCTCGACATGGGTCTCACGACCCATGAGGCCGTCGCCGAGGTGCGGCCCGAGGCCGAGTCCTCCGGCGAGGGCGTGGTGGACACCCTGGTCAAGACCGGCCGCCTCGAGGCGTCGCTGGTGGTCATGGCCAAGTCGACCTACTTCGGCGTCGAGATGGTCAATCTGTCCGAGACCCGACTTTCCGACGAGGTGATCAACGCGGTGCCACGGCACGTGGCCCGCAAGTACAACGCCGTGCCGGTGGCCGCGCACGAGGGCACCGTGGTGGTGGCCCTGGCCGACCCCTCCGACATCGAGGCCATCGACGGCCTCCAGGTCTCCCTCGGCAAGACCCTCGAATATCGCGTCACCAGCGAGGAGGATCTCAAGGCGGCCCTCGACAAGTACTACGGCAGTTCCGGTTCCGGCGGTCGCGGCGATTCCGAGATCGCCAAGATGATCCAGGACATCACCGAGGGCGAGGTCGAGGTCGGCGAGCTCAAGGGCGACGTGGGGGCCGACAGCGAGGCCCTGGACGCCGATGCCCCCATCATCCGGCTGGTCAACCAGATCATCGTCGACGCCTTCAAGCTGCGGGCCTCCGACATCCATCTGGAGCCCATGGCCAAGCGCTTCCGGCTCCGGTACCGCATCGACGGCATGATGACGGAGATGAAGGACATCCCGAAGCGGCTCCAGGCCCCGGTGATCGCCCGTCTCAAGATCTCGTCGGGGATGAGCATCGCCGAGAAGCGCATCCCGCAGGACGGCCGCATCCAGACCAACGTCGGCGGCAAGGTCATCGACCTCCGCGTCAACGTCATCCCCTGTTCGCACGGCGAGTCGATCGTCATGCGTATCCTCGACAAGACCGGCCTGCGGCTGGGTCTGGCCGAGCTGGGGTTCATGGCCGACGACCAGGCCACCTTCGAGCGGATGATCAGCCTGCCCGACGGCATCCTGCTGGTCACCGGGCCCACCGGTTCCGGCAAGACGACCACGCTCTACAGCTGTCTCAACTACATCAACCGGCCCGACCGCAAGATCATCACCGTCGAGGACCCGGTCGAGTACATGCTGGCCGGCATCAACCAGGTGCAGGTGCACGAGCACATCGGCTTCACCTTCGCCGCCGCGCTGCGCTCGATGCTCCGCCAGTCGCCGAACGTCATCATGCTGGGGGAAATCCGCGACATGGAGACCGCGACCATCGCCATCAACGCGTCGCTCACGGGTCACCTGGTCTTCTCCACGCTGCACACCAACGACGCCCCCTCCGCCGTGGCCCGTCTCATCGACATCGGCGTGAAACCGTTCCTCGTCGCGTCATCCGCACGCTGCCTCATGGCCCAGCGCCTGGTCCGCAAGGTCTGCAAGAAGTGCGCCGCGCCGCACACGCTCAGCGAGCAGGAGATCGCGGGCCTCGGGTTCACACCCGAGCAGGTCGCCTCGGCCACCCCCCGCAAGGGCAAGGGCTGTCCCGAGTGCAACAAGACCGGGTGCAAGGGGCGTTTCGGACTCTTCGAGATCTTCAACATCAACGACGAGGCCCGGAAGCTCATCTACGACAAGGTCCCGTCCAACGTGCTGCGCAACCGCGCCCGCGAGATGGGCATGCGCACCCTGCGCGAGGACGGCATGCGCAAGGTCCTCGCGGGGGTGACCACCGTCGACGAGGTCGTCCGCGCCACCGTGTCCGAACACTGATGCGACCCACCATGACCATGACTGGCCCCGGAGTTGCTTTGTTGATCGCGGCGGACCCGACCCCGTCGCACGGTTGCTCCCGTCCGGGCTGACCGCGACGAACCGACCGCCACGAACCGAGTTTCAGAACCTTTCCGAACCGACCCATGTCCTACCAGATGTCCGATCTGCTGCAGTTGATGGTCTCCGAAGGCGGAGCCGACCTGCACATCCGGGTGAACATCCCCCCCGTCATCCGCATCCACGGCATCCTCCAACGCGTCGACGGCCCGCCGCTGCGCCCCGAGGACACCGAGGAGCTGATGCGCTCCATCACCTCCGAGGATCACATCCAGCAGATCCGCGAGAAGGGCGGCGCCGACTTCGGGTTCGCCTTCGGCGAATTGGCGCGCTTCCGCGTCAGCGCCTTCAAGGAGAAGGGCAACTTCGCCCTCGTGCTCCGGCAGATCCCCTCGAAACTGCTCACGATGGAGCAGATCGGCATCCCGAGCAGCGTCCGAACCCTCATCAACAAGCCCCGCGGTCTGGTGCTCGTCGTGGGTCCCACCGGCTCGGGCAAGACGACGACTCTGGCGTCGCTCCTCAACATCCTCAACGAGGAGAAGGACGAGGCCCACATCATCACCATCGAGGACCCCATCGAGTACTACCACAAGCACAAGAAGGCGGTGGTGACCCAGCGGGAGGTCAACGTCGACGTGCCCACCTTCGCCGAGGCCCTGCGCCGCGCGCTGCGTCAGGATCCCGACATCATCCTGGTGGGCGAGCTCCGCGATCTCGAGACGATGGAGGCGGCGATCACGGCGGCCGAGACCGGTCACCTGGTGTTCGGGACCCTCCACACCACGGGCGCGGCCAAGACCATCGACCGTATCGTCAACGCCTTCCCCCAGAACCAGCAGGAGACCATCCGCATCCAGCTCTCCACGGTGCTCCAGGGCGTGATCTCGCAGCTGCTCGTGCCCCGCATCGACAAGCCGGGCCGGGTCGCCGTGTTCGAGATCATGATCAACACCCCCTCGGTGGCGGCGCTGATCCGCGACAACAAGACCTTCCGCATCCAGTCCGACATCCAGACGGGCTCCAAGTACGGCATGGTCACCCTCGACGGCTTCCTGCTCGACAAGTGGCAGGCGGGCATGATCTCCGAGGAGGATGTCGTGACCAAGGCCCTCGACCCGATCACCATCCACCAGAAGCTCGAGGAACTGCGCGCAGCCCGTGCGGAGGCCCAGTCCCGCAAGTAACCCCACACCCCACCTCCCCACCCCATGGCAGAAGCGATCTCCCACCCACTCGTCGCACTCATCCGCGAGCGAGGGCTGCTCGACGACCTGCAGATCGAGGAGATCGGCCAGGAGGTTCAGCGCAGCGGAAAGCCGGTCACCCAGATCCTCCAGGACTACGGGCTGCTCGACCTCGACTCCATCCTCCAGATCATGGCCGACCACCTCGGCACCATGGTCGTCACGCTGGAGCCCGACTCGATCCCGCCCGAGGCGGTGGCCGCCGTGCCCAACGAGACCGCCCGCATGTACCAGGTGGTCCCCGTGGCCCTCTACGGCGACACCCTGCAGATCGCGGTGGCCGACCCGCTCAACCCCCAGACGATGGACGAGCTGGGCTTCTCCCTGAAGCACACCCTCCAGCTGGTGGTCGCCAACCCGGCCGACGTGACGGCCTGCGTCGACAAGTTCTACCCGGCCCAGGCCGACCTCGGCTACGCGGCCCTGCTCAAGGAGCTGGGCGGTGACGGCGACACCTCCAAGGAGGACGAGGGTCCCAAGGGGATGTCCATCTCCATGGACGACGCGGTCAACGACGTCCCCGTGGTGAAGTTCGTGAACCTCGTGCTGATGCAGGCCGTGCAGGACCGGGCGTCCGACATCCACTTCGAGCCCTTCGAAGACGAGTTCAAGATCCGCTACCGCGTCGACGGCGCTCTCTACGAGATGGCCCCGCCGCCCAGGCACCTCTCGACGCCCGTGACCTCGCGCCTGAAGATCATGGCCAACCTGAACATCTCCGAGCGACGGCTCCCGCAGGACGGGCGCATCAGCACGGTGATCTCCGGGAAGCAGGTCGACCTGCGTATCTCCACGCTGCCGACCGCCTTCGGCGAGTCGGTCGTGCTCCGCGTGCTCGACCGCGGCGCCGTGCAGCTGCAGCTCGACACCCTCGGCCTGCCCAAGGACGGCTTCGACTTCATCATCGAGACGATCAACCAGCCCAACGGCATCTTCACGGTCACCGGGCCGACCGGCTGCGGCAAGACCACGACGCTCTACTCCTGCCTCCGGCAGATCAACCAGATCGACACCAAGCTGCTCACGGTCGAGGACCCGGTGGAGTTCGACATCGAGGGCATCATGCAGGTGCAGGTCAACGAGGGTGCTGGGATGACCTTCGCCAAGGCCCTCCGCGCCTTCCTCCGTCAGGATCCCGACATCATCATGCTGGGTGAGATCCGCGACCTCGAGACCGCTCAGATCGCCGTTCAGGCCTCGCTCACCGGTCACCTGGTGCTCTCCACGCTCCACACCAACGACGCCGCCGGCGCGGTGACCCGCATGGTCGACATGGGCGTCGAGCCCTTCCTGATCTCCTCCACGCTGCTGGCGGTGCTCGCCCAGCGACTCGTCCGCCGCATCTGCCCCACCTGTCGCACGCCGTTCGAGCCGAGCGAGACCCAGCTGCAGAACCTGAACCTCTCGGCGCACGACATCGGCGACAAGAACTTCTACTACGGTCGCGGTTGCTCGAACTGCAACGACACCGGTTACCGCGGGCGAAAGGGAATCTACGAACTGCTGGCCGTCTCCGACGCGGTCCGCAACCTCATCAACGATCGGGCCCCCACGGTGGTCGTCCGCCAGAAGGCCATCGAGCTGGGCATGGTGACCTTGCGCGAGGACGGCCTCCGGGGTATCTACGCCGGAGACACCACCGTCGAGGAAGTCCTCAAGTACACCTGATCCAAACACCCGACGTCGCACCCCACCCCGTCCGGAGACGCCTTCCCAAGACCCCTCGACCCCGATCCCCCAGGAGACCGATATGGCCAAATTCAACTACGTCGCCATGGACAGCAGTGGCAAGGAGACCAAGGGTGTCCTCGAGGTGGGAAGCCAGACCGAGGCGCTCAACCGCCTGAAGGAGATGGGCTTCCTGCCGACCAAGGTGACCGAGGTCGCCGCGCCGAAGTCCGACGGCAAGGGGGGCAAGGCCGCGGCCCCGGCGGCCAAGGGCAAGAAGAAGGCCGGCCAGATCAACATCAAGATCCCCGGCTTCGGCGGCAAGGTGAAGGCCAAGGTGCTCACCACCTTCACCCGTCAGCTGGCCACGCTGGTCGAGGCGGGCCTGCCGCTGCTCCGCGGTCTTCGGGTGCTCGAGAAGCAGGAGCGCAATCCGGTGCTCAAGAAGATCCTGGGCGACCTGTCGCTCTCCATCGAGGGCGGATCGACCTTCTCGGAGGGCCTGGCCCAGCATCCCAAGGTCTTCAACCGGCTCTTCATCAACATGGTGAAGGCGGGCGAACTGGGCGGCGTGCTCGAGGTCGTGCTCAAGCGTCTGGCCGAGTTCATGGAGAAGGCCGAGAAGATCAAGGGCAAGGTGGTCGCGGCCATGTTCTATCCCATCGCGGTCATGGTCGTGGCGGTGGGCATCGTGGCGCTGCTGATGATCGTCGTGGTGCCCAAGTTCAAGATGATCTTCGCCGACCTCCTCGGTGGCGACGCCGGCATGCCGGAGTTCACCCTGTTCGTGCTGAAGATCTCCGAGACCCTCAAGGACAACACCGTCATCTTCCCCGACTGGTTCTTCGGTGGCATGCCGTTCCCGGGCCAGGTCGTCTGGGGCATCGTGATCTTCGTGATCACCTTCAAGATGGCCATCAAGACCAAGAAGGGCCTCTGGTACTTCGACAAGTTCAAGCTGCACATGCCGGCCCTGGGCCCGGTCATCAGCAAGGTGGCCATCGCCCGCTTCACGCGTACCCTCGGCACGCTGGTCCAATCGGGCGTGCCCATCCTCCAGGCCCTGAACATCGTCCGCGAGACGGCCGGCAATGTGGTGGTGGCCAAGGCGGTGCTCGACATCCACGAATCGGTCAAGGAGGGCGAGACGATCACCGCCCCGCTCGAGAAGTCCGGAGTGTTCCCGCCGATGGTCGTCTCGATGGTGGACGTCGGTGAGCAGACCGGTGCGCTGCCCGAGATGCTCCTGAAGATCTCCGACAACTACGACGAGGAGGTCGACAACGCCGTCTCGGCCATGACCTCCCTCCTCGAGCCGATCATGATCGTGTTCTTGGCGGTCGTCGTCGGTTCCATCGTCATCGCGATGTTCCTGCCGCTCATCAAGCTGATGGAAACCCTCGGCGGCGACGCCGGCGGCGGCGGAGACAACTGAACGCCTTCGAACAAGGCCATCGGCGGATGCCGATGGCCTTTTTTAGGCACCGCTTGACCAGGCGGATGTGTTGGTGTAAATACAAAGTAGTTACATTGAATGCGCATCAGCCATACTTGGATGGACTGAATGGAGTTCGACTGGAACAACCTGCCCTTCGAACTCGACGGCTCGATCTCCATTCCCGGGATCGAGGAATCGTTCGAGGACCCGTTCGCCATCCGGTTGCTGCCCGACTCGTCGCGCTTCGGGGTCCAGGCCCGTTTCTTCAATCTGGGCAGGTCGGCCGCGGGGCAGGGGGTGTTCAGCGTTTACCGGACCAACGGCAAGGTCATCCGCGTCATCCTGTCCCGGCCGTTCTCCGAGTCCGAGGCCTACTTCTACCAGCGCCGGTTGGGTCAGGCGCTCTCGGCCTAGCCGGAACGATTCGGTTGGATCGGTCGTGCCGGCTGCGTCTTCTTCCGCAAGAGCTTCGTTGTTCGCTCGTTACGGGCCTTCCATCGGCCCGCGCCTCGCTATCGCCTCGTCTTGCGAAAGAATCCGCCACGCCATCCCTGTCCTCCCAACGGAATCGTTCCGGCCGGGCCCGCCCCGTCGCCCTTTTCTTGGCCAGAGTCCATGAATCTCCAGACCATCCAGTCGTGGGACGATGTCCCGCTCTTCGACAGCGAGCAGGCCGAGGCCGATTTCTGGGCGGAGAACCAGGTCGATCCGCGCCTCATGGAGCTCTCGGCGACCGCGGGTTCGGAGCAGTCCGAATCGGTCACCATCACCCTGCGGATGGATCCCCGCATGCTCAGCCGGATCAAGCGCCTGGCACGGTCCCGGTTCCTCAACTACCAGAGCATGATCAAGCAATGGTTGAGCGAGCGCATGGAAAAGGAATTGAAGGACCGGTGATCCTTCGGGAAAGTCGCCGTTCCCGCGAGTACCCATGAGACCCCGCAGTCCATCGTTCCAGCGCATGCCGACCCCGGTCCGGCGGCGGGCTGCGTTCACCCTGCTCGAGTTGCTGGTGGTGATGTCCATCATCGGCATCCTGGCGGGAATGGTCGTGGGCCTCGCCCCGGCGGCCGCCACCAAGATGAAGGAGGCCCGGGTCCGCGCCGAACTCCAGCAGCTGGTCACGCTGATCGAGGCCTACAAGTCCCGCTTCGGCGTCTATCCGCCCGACGGCATCCGTCGGGTCGCCGTGGCCGGGCAGGGCTTCCAGACCCTCTCCAACCCGGCGCTCAATCCCCTGTTCTACGAGCTGTCCGGGGTCTACCTGACCAACGCCACCAGCGCCGATGGTTTCTTCGTCCCGCGCGCCGACGCCGACGACGGTGATGGCATCCGCTCCGCCGAGCTGCAGACCTGGTTCGGCCGCGAGGGCATCCTGAACGCCAAGCCGCACGAGCTGCGCAACCGGCTCTTCGTCACCGACTTCAAGGAGGGCCAGTACGCCGAGGTCTTCCGCAACCGTGCCGATGCCGGTTACGCCGACATCGAGGTGCTGGCCGTGGGGTTCTCCTCCGACGCCTCCGGGAAGCGGGCCAACGGCCTCTTCTGGCCCAACAACCGCACCGATCACCCGGTGCCCTCCAACAAGGGTCTCAATCCGTGGCGCTACGTCTCCACCAACCCGACCAACAATCCCGGAAGTTTCGACCTGTGGGCCGAGATCCCCGTCGGCCGTGACCGGGTGAAGGTCATCGGCAACTGGAAGGAAGCCAACTGACCCCGGTCCACCGACCGCCCCGCCCGCGAGGCGCACCGAACCCGGAATCCCCTTTTCAACCGCACGACAGAGAACCCATGAAGACCCGTACGATCGCCCCCCGCCGCAGCGCCTTCACGCTGATCGAGCTCCTCGTCGTCATCGCCATCATCGGCATCCTGGCGGCCATGCTGCTGCCGGCCATCGCCTCGGCCACCACCAAGGCCAAGTCGGCCAAGGCCAAGGTCGAGGTCACCGGCATCGTCGGTGCGATCAACGCCTACCAGGCCGACTATTCCCGTCTGCCGGCCACCAAGCGGACCCGCGATGCCCACGGTCTGCCCAACCGCCCGGCGACGGCCCCCGACTGGATCTTCGGCAACGCCAACACGCCCGATGCCAAGGGCGTCCTTCCCACGCCCACCGTGGCCGCCAAGATCGGCTACCAGCAGGTGCGTGATCAGGGCAACAGCGGCCGCGACGCCAACAATTCCGAGGTGATGGCCATCCTCACCGCGCAGGCCGTCCCGGATGTCCAGGCCGGTGCGGCCGACGCGGTCAACCTCAACAACAACCAGAACCCCAAGCGGACGGTGTACCTCGCCGCCAAGACGGTCGGGCGGAATCAGCCCAACGGCATGGACGACCTCGGGGTCTACCGCGATCCGTGGGGACATCCCTACGTCATCGTCCTCGACCTCGACTACGACAGCCGGGTCCTGAGCCCCTTCCCGCTGGTCGCACCGGGTCGCCCGGCCCAGCCGCGTTTCATCCCTGGCAACACCCTGGTGATGTCCCTGGGGCCCGACGGCAAGGCCGACTTCACGGCCGATCAGGACCATCCGAACAACCGCGACAACATCTACAGCTGGAAGTGATCGGGTCCGACCGGCAACGCCCTTCCAGGCAAGCCCCCTCTCCATGAAGCTCCAAGGAATACCCGGGTGCCCGGATCCCGCCGCCCCCCTTCGGCGGGTCGGGGCCTTCACCCTCCTCGAGCTCCTCGTGGTGGTGGCGGTCATCGGCCTCCTGGCCGGCATCACCGCCCCGGCCATCCGGGGCATGGTGCAGGGCAAGACCCTGGCCAGCGGTCACCGCCAGCTCACCGACGACCTCAACCGCGCCCGCCAGGAGGCCCTGCGCCTGCGGACCACCGTCTACGTCGTCTTCGCTCCCACGAACGTCTGGCAATCCCGCCTCGCCCTCGATGCCCAGATCGAGTCCATGATCGTCGAGCGCCGGCTGGCTCCCCAGAATTTCCGGGACCAGGCCCTGCGCAGCTTCACCAACATCGCTCTGGGTGTGTTCCATTCCTACGCGCTGCTGGTGGAGCGCGAGGTCGGCGCCCAGCCCGGTCGCAACCACACCCGCTACCTGGGTCCCGGATGGCAGACCCTCCCCGAGGGCGTCATCCTGTCGCCGCGCCTGTTCTTCCCGGCCCCGATGGCCCCGACCGATCGGCTCGATCTCGCGATCCACGAACTGCCGCAGCGCCCCTTCCGCTTTCCGCTGGCGGAGTTCCCGGGCGACACCCTGCCCGCCATCCCCATGCGCTTCGTGGCCTTCGGCCCGGACGGTCGGTTGGCCATCGACGAGATGAACCGGTACTGGGCGCTGAACGGACGCCCCGAGCTGCGACTGCCTCCCCTGTCGGAATTCGCCCTGGGCGTGGGCCAGGGCAGCGTCTTCATCGCCCGGACCGCGTCCGGTCAGATCGACCCCAACGTCGTGCCCGACGCCATCGAGACCCCTCGCGACAACGCCACCAACAACCGGGTGATCGTCTCCAGCCTCACCGGCCGGTCCCGCATCCTCAAACCCGTCCTTCGCTGATGAGAATCCCCGGCCAACCCCATCGGTGGAGCCCCTCGACGCGTCGGCCCGACGCCCCGCGCGTCGACGGGTCCGGCGTCGCCCCCGTGCGCCCTCATGGGCCTGCTGCCGCGTTCACCATGGTCGAGATCGCCCTGTGCATCGCGGTGGTGGCGATCGCGATGGTGGCCATCATCGGCGTCCTTCCGGCCGGCCTGAACGTCCAGAAGCAGAACCGCGAGGAATCCCTGCTCACCCAGGATGCCGAGCTGCTGCTCAACGCCCTGCGCGGGGGCCAGACCCGACTGCAGGACCTGCTCAATTACGCCGACCGGGTGACCCTCATCCGCCAGTACCGCGATCGCGCCCCTTCCCGGACCAATCACTTCCACGGTCCGATGGTGCAGGGGACCCCGGCCGGCTCCGATCCGCTGGCCGACGCCTTCCAGATCATGGGATTGCTCAGTCGTCCGAAGTACACCTTCGAGCCCTCGACGGTGAGCCGTGGCAACCCCGTGACGGTGACCAACATCGTCCGCCTCGAGATGCGATCGATGAGCGGCTCGATGGCCGAGCACCCCGTCATCCGAAGGGGGGAGAGGCGTACCGGCGCCAACGACACCCGCATCGACTTCGCCTTCCGCTACCGGGTCACCCTCGAGACGGTGACCCGCCAGCCGGTGGTGGTGCCCGGGGTCACGCCGGGTGCCGGCGACGCCATGGCCGGTGGTGTCTCCGAGGTGCGGATGATCCTCGAATGGCCGCTGCAGCGCACCGGCAACGATCCCGAGCAGTACCGGTTGGGGTTCAATCGCCGCGAATTCCGCACCGAGGTGCTGGGCCAGCCCACCCCGCTGCGCGGCAACGTGCCCCAGAATCCGGACTATTTCGGGGAGATCGTCTATCCCTTCAACCCGGCCCCGGCCAATCCCGGGCCCGGCGTCGTGCATTTCTACCGGTTCCCGCCGGGCGCCCTGTGATCCCATGAACCCTCTCCCTGATCAGGCGGGCGCCATGCCGGTTCCCCACTCCCGGAGAACCCGGTCTCGTGCCGGGGCCTTCTCGCTCCTGGAGTTGATGATCTCCGTGGGCCTGCTCACGGTCATCATCCTCGCGCTGTATGCGATGTTCGACCAGACCCAGAAGGCCTTCCGTCAGAGTCTGAACCAGGCCGACCTGTCCGAAGGCGGGCGATCGGCCCTCGACCTGATGGTGCGCAGCGTCGAGAGGGCGGCCTCCCCGCAGGCGCAGGATGCGCTCCATATGGTGGTCCGCCCGGCCAACGCCACCGGATACGAACTGGTCTTCCCCGGCGAGGCCGCGCAGGCCAACCGCACCCAACCGCTGCGATTCGACGAACTGTTCTTCACGTATCCGGCCGGCGGCGGCCTGTGGCATGTGGCCGGTCTGTTCATCGGCACGCTCGACGCCGGCCCCGTGGTCAGCACGCCGGTGGCGGGGTTGGGTTCCCTCTACCTGTACGACGAGGCCCTCCCGAACAGCAACCTCGTGCAGGTGCTCGATGGGCAGGGTCGCCTGGGGGTCCGGGCGGCGGGCCTCGTTTCGCCGCCGCCCTACCCGTTGAGCGGCACCCCGGCCATGCGCACCAACCTGGTGTCGGGTCGCCTGTGGATCCCCGCCTATCCCGCCGGCGAGACCCGGGAGGCCCGCCGCGATGCGGTCAAACTCCTGGAGGGGATCCTCCAGTGCCGAATCACGGCCTTCGACGCCGATGGCCGCCCCTTCGACACGACCCATCCGGTGCTCTTCGACGTGGATTTCCCCCGGGTGGGCGTCAACACCAACTCTCCCCGGCACTACCCGCTGCCCCCGTCGGCGTGGCTCGCCCAGGCGACCAACCGCGTGGGCAACCTCTCCCGACCTCTCCCCATCGAGATCATCCCGGTCAACCCCGACATCGGCCAGGCCAGCGCCTTCTTCCGCGGACCCAACCTCCCCGCTTCCATCGAGATCGAGATCACCCTGCTGGACGGCAAGCAACTGGACCAGTTCCGGGCGCTCCCCGAAACCCTCCAGGCCCGCAACCGGTGGTTGGCCAACAATGCCGGGGCCCTCCAGACCCTCCGTCAGCGGATCGTCCTCCGCACCGCGCCCCAATGAAACCCTTCTCCACCCCCTCCAGCCGGCGCGGCGTGGCGCTGGTCATCACCCTGATCATGCTGTCGGTGGTGACCATCACCGCCGTGGCCTTCCTGACCGTGGCACGGCGCGAACGGGCCGCCGTGGCCGCCTCGGGCGAACAGGCCGATGTCCGCATCGCAGCCGACGCCGCCCTGAACCGGGCGCGTGCCGGCATCCTCGCCCAGATCGCCGCCTCGGGCCTGCGTGAGGCGCCGACGCTGTTCGTATCCACCAACTTCATCGCGCCCCTCTACACCCCCGGCCTGACCGTGGCGGGCGTGGGCAACCCTCTGGGCACCGCGCAGTCCAACGCATGGTACACGGCCCTGGCCAACGTCTCCTACCTGTACCGCGGCCGTCCCTTCGACCTGAACAACCCCGCCGAGATCCTCGAATACCGGCGCATGCTGGCCAACCTCTTCCACGACCCGCGGGTTCCGGTGGTGGCGCGCACCGGCCGTTTGGACAACCGGGCCGACGCCTTCGAGGACCGCTTCTATCTGGATCTCAATCGCAACGGCCGTTTCGACACCAACGGTTTCCTCACGTCCCGCCGTGACAACGGCACCGCCATCGGCACGAACCGGGTCTGGCACGTCGGGGATCCGGAATGGATCGGCGTCCTGGCCGATCCCGACCGCCCGCATTCCGGCAACAACCGTTTCCTGTACCGCATCGCCTATCTGGTGGTTCCTGCCGACCGGACGCTGGACCTCAACCACGCCCACAACCAGTCGCGCGACCCCTCCGCCACCACCAGCATGTTCTTCCGGAACCAGGGGGTGGCTCCGTGGGAACTCAACCTGGCCGGTTTCTTCCGCGACCTGAACACCAACCTCTGGCGGACCTACTCCTATTCGACCAACGGAAACCACTCGGGCATCGCCTTCGAACACGCCTTGAATCTGTGGGCCAACCGTCGGGTGGCTTCGATCCCCGGCCAGATCACGGCCCAGGACGCCCTCACCGACGATTCGCGGCCCCAGTTGGGAGTGCCGGGCGATGCGGCCGCCGCCGGCCGGGTGCTTCCGTCCAACGGAGTGGACGACCTTTCGGACGGTCCGTTGATCCAGAGCCTGGCCCAGGTGCGCAATCCCCGGTTGCTGAACGACGGAGACAACGTCACCCGCCGGTGGTCCGGTGGGCCCGTGGCCAGACCCTACCTCACGCCTTTTCCGCTGCTGACGTCGCCCGACCTGCTCCCCGTGGCGCCCAACCTCGTGGTCTGGACGAACCTCGACACCCGTCGCAACGCGTTCGCCGGTCAGTCGATCTCCACGGTCCAGGCCTCCAACTCCACCTACAACGCCTACACCTTCTATCGGCTCCTGGGTTCGTTGGGCACCGACAGCTCCGACGGTCGCATCGAGGTCGGCGTCGACCTCGCCAACCGCTACTACCGGCGCGCGAAGTTGAACCTGAACCATCAGGTGACCGATCCCGAGGGCCACCAATCACCCAGTGCGAACCTCGTCGTCACCAATGGGGCCTCCGGATCGGCCGCCCGGGCGACGGCCCTGGTGCCCTGGTCGGCGCGGACCTGGGTCCAATTGGCCGGCGACCGGCTGCTCCGCAAGGAGTTCTCCAACGGCCTGCCCGAGTTGGCCCACTTCCATTTCTACGATCCGGCCAACCCCAACAACAAGCTGGTCGTGCCGAGGGCGAAGGAGTCGGCCGCGCACGGCATCGCCATCGCCGGATCGTACTGGGTGACCAATGCGGTGGGTTC
>JBEGWF010000111.1:0-21593 GCA_041177965.1 Verrucomicrobiota bacterium
TGCGGCGCCCGCGGCCTGATGGCCAAGCCCTCCGGCGAAATCATCGAGCGTCCGATCTTGTCCTCCTTCCGCGAAGGCCTCTCGGTCCTCGAATACTTCATCTCGACGCACGGCGCCCGTAAGGGTCTGTCCGACACCGCGCTGAAGACCGCCGACGCCGGTTACATGACCCGTAAGCTCTGCGACGTGGCCATGGACGTCATCGTCACGGACTCCCGCGACGTGGCCCCCGGTTCCGAAGTCATCACGCTCGGCGACGCCGCCCTCGGCCGTCACCTGGCCGCCGACGTCGCGAATCCTTCCGGCGCCGCCAAGCTGCTCGCCAAGGCCGAGACGGCCCTCACCGAAGAGCTGATCGCCAAGCTCCGCGACGCCGGCGTCGACCGCGTCCACGTGCACATCCCCAACGGCGTCTGGAAGACCCCGATCTACGACGGCGACGAACTCCTCGTCTCCCTGTCCGAGCGCATCGTGGGCCGTTGCCCGTCCGAAGACGTCACCAACCCGCTCAATCCTTCCGAAGTCATCGTGAAGGCCGGCGAGCTCATCGACGAAGTCCTCGCCAAGCGCATCGAGACCGTCGGTCTCGACCGCGTCAAGGTGCTCTCCCCGCTCACGCACATGAACGTGAACGCGATCCCGCCCACCTCCTACGGCCTCGATCCTTCGACCGGCCGCATGGTCGAGCGCGGCACCGCGGTCGGTATCATCGCCGCCCAGTCCATCGGTGAGCCGGGCACCCAGCTCACGATGCGCACCTTCCACGTCGGCGGCGTCGCCACCGGCACCTACAAGCAGCCCCAGATCAAGGCCAAGCAGGACGCGAAGGTCCGCTACAACGACCTTCGTGTCGTGTCGCTCGGCGACGGCAACAACATCGTTCTGAACAAGAACGGTACGGTCAGCCTGCTCGCTCCGGACGGCAAGGAACTCGACACCCACTCCATCGTGGTGGGTTCGATCATCTCCGTGCCCGATGGCGGTCAGGTCAAGAAGGGCGATGTCTTCATCGAGTGGGACGCGTACAACGTGCCCATCATCTCGGAGAAGGCGGGCGTGGTGAAGTTCCTCGACATCATCGAGGGGGTCACCATGAAGCAGGAGGTCGACGAGACCACCGGCTCCGAGGACATGGTCATCATCGAGCACAAGGAGGACCTCCATCCGACGATCATCGTCGAGGACGCCAAGTCCGGGGAGCCGCTGGCCCAGTATCCCATCCCTGCCGGGGCCCACCTGGTGGTCACCGAAGGCGACGAGATCGGTGCCGGTTCCCTCCTGGCCAAGACGCCCCGCAAGGCGTCCAAGACCAAGGACATCACCGGCGGTCTGCCCCGCGTGGCGGAGCTGTTCGAAGCCCGGCGTCCGAAGGACGCGGCCGAGATCTCCAAGATCGACGGCGTGGTCGATTTCGGTGCCTCCATCCGCGGCAAGCGCTGCGTGCTGGTGAAGGATCTCCACACCGGTGCGGAGGAGGAGCACCTCATCCCCATCGGCAAGCACATCATCGTCTACAAGGGCGACTTCGTGAAGAAGGGCCAGCAGCTCACCGACGGTCCGGTCGTCCCGCACGAGATCCTCGACGTCTGCGGCCCGCACGAGCTGCAGGAGCACCTGGTCAACGAGATCCAGGAGGTCTATCGCCTCCAGGGTGTGACCATCAACGACAAGCACATCGAGATCATCATCCGGCAGATGCTCCGCAAGGTCCGCATCACCGAGCCGGGCGACACGCTCTTCCTCTGGGGTGAGCAGATCGACAAGCTCGCCTTCGAGGAGGAGAACGATCGTGTCGAGAAGATGGGTGGCAAGCCCGCCGAGGCGGCCCCGGTGCTGCTGGGCATCACCAAGGCCTCGCTCGAGACCGAGTCGTTCCTCAGCGCCGCCTCCTTCCAGGACACCACCCGCGTGCTCACCGAGGCGGCGACGATGGGCAAGTTCGACTACCTCCGCGGTTTCAAGGAGAACGTCATCATGGGCCATATCATCCCGGCCGGCACCGGCTTCGACCTGCATCGCAACATCAAGGTCAAGCCGTTGGTCGAGATCCCCGAGGACGAGCCGGCCGTGATGGACATCACCGCCGAAGAGGCTCCGTCGGCGGCCTGATCCATCCTCGATATCCTCACGGACGGGGCACCCGGCGACGGGTGCCCCGTTTGCCGTTGGTGGGGTAACCCCAGGGCTCCGGTCCGGCCGACCGGCTCGGCGGGGAAACCCACGGGGAAACCGGTTGCGTGGGACCGGTCGGGGTTCCAAAGTCCGCACCGGCGGCCCGATGGAACCCAGATCCGGCCGCCGCGGATCTTCCCATGAAGAAGGCTTCCCGTCCCCCAATGGCCCGCAAGGCTGCGCGTCCTGTCGGATCCCGGATCCTCCGGCATCCCCGGCCAAGATTCGGTCCGGAACCCGTTCCCCAACCCGTGCCCGGCCGACTGGGCCGCGACGCGAAGGCCGCTCCCTCCTCCCGCCGTAGGAGAGGATGGACGAGTCGTGTGGGCCGGGGCGCTGCCGCGCCCCTCCGCTTCGTGTTCGTCCGACGTTTCCGTGGCGGAATGCCTCGCCCGGTCGGGACAGCCACCCGGAAGACCGCCGCGTCGCCGCGACGAGTGAAGCGGATCGCTCCGGTCGCGGCCTCCGGCATCGACCTCCTCCGGGCACCGGAGACCGTTGTCGGCGGCTTCGAGGCGAATCCCCCCTGGCTGCCGCCGGCGATGCCCGTCGCCCTCGATCCGACGGAGATCCCCCAGGGACTTCCCCCGATTCCGCCGATGCTGCTCGAAGGGGACACCATCGACCCGCAAGCCTTGCCGGTCGGGGCCCGGTCAGAGATTTCACCGCACCGTGCCGATGGTGGCACGGTGTGGCTGGCCGGATGCGACCCCCGGACGCTGCTCCTCGGGTGGGAGGATCCGGGTGGAACCCCGGATGGTCCCGGGTCGGCGACCGAATGGCGACTGCGATCTCAGGACGAGCCCGATTCGATCCTCGCTGCGGGGCCGCTGCCGACCGATCGGCGATTCCTGTTCCTCGAGAATCCTCCTCGGGCTGCGGCCCATGTGGCGGAGATCGGAGTATGGAGTCCACGGGGCGACTGGGAGTGCCTGTCCACCTCGGCACCGGTGTCCCTGCCTGAGGCTCCCGGTGCCGAGACCGTGCCTGCACCTTCCCGGCAAGAGACGGGGATCCGGCCCGGATTCCACGGGGCCTATTTCCGTCGGATCCTCGGAGGAGCCACCGTTTCTTCAGGATTGCCCGGCAGTTCCGAGCACGGCCCCGGATTGCCCGCCTTCCTCGACGAACACGGCGGCGTGTTCACGGCCAATCCGTCCTCAGCGATGTCGATCAAGACCGGGGGCGGTCTCCCATCGTCTTCGGCCCCGGTCCTTGTCCCCGAATCGACGGAAGGGCGGGGTGGGGCCGACGGTTTCCATTTCCGGGTCAACGCCGAGGTCGTCCTCTTCGGGAGCACCGAGCCCGGGGCACGGGTCACCCTCGCCGGCCGGCCGGTGGCATTGAGGCCCGACGGGTCGTTCACCTTCCGCTGCGCCCTCCCGGACGGTCGCTTCGAACTGCCGCTGGTGGCGGTCTCGTCGCGGGGCGCGGGCCATCGTCGGGCGACCCTCACCCTCGAGCGGGGGACCGTGTCGCAGGGTGAGGTCGGAGCCCATCCGATCGATCCCGGATTGCCCTCACCGGATGACATCCCCTGAGGGGTCTTCCGGTGATCGGTTCCCTGGCCATCGTCCTGCATGCTCACCTGCCGTGGGTGCGCCATCCCGAGCATGACCGGTTCCTCGAGGAACACTGGTTGTTCGAGGCGGTGGCCGAGTGCTACCTGCCGCTCCTGGCCAACCTCCGGGCCTGGACCCGTGACGGCGTCGATTGGGCGCTCACCCTCGGCGTCACCCCCACCCTGGGCGCGATGTGGGACGACCGGCTCCTGCGCTCCCGGATCGAACGCTACCTGTCGGAGCGGTGCGAACTGGCGCGGAGGGAATGCGAGCGCACGGTCCTGATCCCGCGATTGCAGGCTGTGGCCCGGTTCCATTCCGGCTTCTATGAGCGGGTCCGGGACGAGTGGGTCGCCTGCGGCGGGGACTTGTCGGGGGCCTTCGCCCAATGGAGTCGGACGGGCCGGTTGGAATTGCTGGCCGGTCCCGCGACGCATCCGGTCCTTCCGTTGTTGGCGACCGAGCCGGGCAGCATCCGAGCGCAGTTGCGTCTGGGATTCTCGGAACACCGACGACGGTTCGGTCGATGGGACCGGGGCCTGTGGCTACCCGAGTGCGCCTGGTCTCCGGCTCTGGATTCCGGGCTGGTCGAAGCAGGGGTGGGGCATTGCATCCTGGAGACCCACGGATTCCTGGGCGGGAATCCTCCTCCTCCGGCCGCGGTCTTCCTGCCGTCCCGCACCCCTGCCGGTCTGGCGGTGTTCGGCCGGGACCCGTGGAGCGCAAGGCAGGTCTGGAGCCGCCAGGGCGGGTATCCGGGAGATCCCAGGTACCGCGAGTTCCACCGGGACCTGGTCGACGAGGCCGAATGGGGATCGGTGTCCGGGTTCCTGCCCGGGGCCGGTGTCCGTTATCCCACCGGCCTCAAATACCACCGGGTCACCGGCGGTTCGGCGGAAAAGGAGATCTATGACCGGACGGCGGCCATGGACGCCGTCCGCGAACATGCCGACCACTTCCTGGCCCGTCGGGCTCGGCAACTCGGTGATGCCTCGGTGGGATTGCGGGAGCGACCGGTGCTGGTGGCGCCCTATGACGCCGAACTCTTCGGCCACTGGTGGTTCGAGGGGCCTGAATTCCTGGATGCGGTGATGCGTGGCGCGTCCCGGTTCGGCATCCGTCCGGAAACCCTCGCCCGGCTTTCAGAGCGGCATCCGCAGGTGGCGGTGTCGCTGCCCGCGGAGTCGAGTTGGGGCGACGGTGGATATCTGGGCGTCTGGCTCCATCCCTCCAACGCGGATCTTCAGCCGCGCCTTCGATCGGCGGGCGTCAGGATGGTCCAGGTCGCCCGGGCCTCGGCGTCGGCGGTCGGTCCCGACCGGGGCAGGGGGCAGTCATGGGCTCGGAAAGCCGGTCGGGAACTGCTGCTGGCCCAATCGAGCGATTGGCCGTTCCTGATCCGCATGGGCTCGGCCGCCGAATACGCTCGCCGGCGCATCGACGGGCATCTCGAGGCCTTCCACGATCTCGCGGCGGCCGTTCTCGGAGGCGGTGCCGCAATGCCACGATGCGAACTGGGGGGGCTGCTGCCCGGGGAGGGCTTTCCCGAGCCCGATCCCGGGTGTTGGTTGTGAGACGTCCGGGACCCGCCCATCCGGGAATCGTGGCCTTCGAATCGCAGTTCGGTTTGGTTCCGCGTTTCGCCGCGGTGGCCGAGAACTCCGGCGTTGACGATTTTACTCCCGGATCGCTTCATCCGCCTTGGACCCTTGGATTCTTGGATTAACCTCTACCCATCATGAACCTCCATCCCGCCCCCCACCCGGGCCGCCGGTCGCTGTGCCGCGGCGGCTTCACCCTCATCGAGTTGCTGGTCGTGATCGCCATCATCGCGATCCTCGCCGGAATGCTGCTCCCCGCCTTGTCCAAGGCGAAGGACAAGGCGCTGGCGACCACCGACCTGAGTGGTTGCAAGCAGATCATGCTCAGCACCCACATGTTCGCGTCCGACAACCAGGATGACCTCCCCGGTCCGACCTGGGGTCTGACCGGTTGCAAGACCGGCTGGGCCTACTCGGCCGTCAACGATGGCAGCGCCGCCTCCGCCACCCCGGGCCAGGCCGTCCCCGCCTCCATCCCCGACGCCGCCGGCGACAACAAGCTGCCGCTGAGCACCGGCTCGAGGTCCCTCGCCCAGCAACCCTTTTTCATGATGGGTCAACTCGGACGCTTCCTCTCCACCCCCAAGGTGCTCTTCTGCCCGAAGGACCTGACCGAGGTGGGCGGGTCCAAGAAGAACGAGTGGGCCGGCCGGAGCGTCAAGATCACCAGCTATACCTTCAATGGCTGCATCATCGATCTTGGCAATTTCCAGGGATTCGCCGAAGGCAAGGCCCGCAAGATGTCCGGATTCCGCCCCCTCGACATCCTGTTCTGGGAGACCGCCGAGCAGGATCCCTTCCTGTTCAACGACGCCGGCAACCAGCCGACCGAGGGCATCTCCCAGCGCCATCGGGCCTCGGCCTACAAGCGGGCCGTGCTGAACCAGAATTGGGGCGGCCAGTCGGCCATCGGCCGCATGGACGGCAGCGCCAATTTCATCCGGTTCAACGACTTCACCGCCATGGGTGGTGGCACCCCGCAGGGCATGCCGGCCGGACTGAGGGCCATTCCCCAGAAGGATGACAACAACCACGTCTGGATCGGCCCCGCCTACAAATGATCGCCGGATTCCGGTCCGTGTCCCTTCTTCGAAAACCCATGAAACCGACATTCCTCTGGCCGTTGATCCTCGCGCTGGGACTGGTGACAGCCTGTTCCAAGAAGGAGGCGGCCGAAGACTCCGCACCGGCGCCAGCGCCGGCCGCCGCGGCCGAGTCGGGGGCGACCGCCCCTGCCGGCGCCGCCGCCGCTCCCGCCGCTCCCGCTCCCGAGGCCCAGCGCAACTGGGATCAGGTGGTCGCCGAGGTGGCCCGCATCCGTGCGATGCGCCCCATCCCCGACGACAAGCGCACCCGCATGCTCCAACTGCAGGACGAGTTGATGGGTGCCGCCAATTCCGACCCCGTGGCGCGCGAGGCCTGGAACAATCTGTCCCGGATCATCAACGGGCGCTGAACCGCCCTGCGGTGTTCCCCGAATTCGGGCGTCCGGTGAACCCGGGCGCCCCTTTTTGTCGCGATCGATGACGCGCAGGACGGCCATCCTGGTGGTGGTGTTGCTGGCGGCGGTGGCCCTCGCCGTTCGGCGGCGGGCGACCGCTCCCACCGCCGATGCACGGAGCCGCGATGCCCAGGCCGAGGCCGCCGCGCGCCGGTTCCTGGCCCTGCGTGATGCGGAGGAGCGCGCCGACCGGACGATCTGGAAGGCCACGGAGCCGGTGGTCCGCATCGAGCGGGAGTTGATCCGGGGCGTGGACCGCGCCATCGAAGCCGGGAATCTCGACGCCTGCGGTTTCCCTGGGCTGTCCGCGAGGATCGCCCCTCCGGCCGGATATGCGTTGCGATGGTTGCAGATGCGCCTGATGAGGGCGGTGCCGTCGTCGGCGACCAACGGATCCGGCGGCACCCTGTCGGTCGAGGTGGAGACCGAGGTGGTTCTCGGGGCCCCGGGCGGCGGACGCGAACCCGGGGAGACATGGACGGCCCGCTTCCAGGTCGTGGCGGAATGGGCCGATGGCGAACCGCCGCGGCTCCTGGGGCACCGATTGTCCGGGACGCCCTTGGTCCTGCGGGGTTCTCCGGCCTTCGAACCGTGGGCCGACCTGCTGATACCCACCAACGGTGTCGGGCTCTTCACGGACCCCCTCCTTCTCGAACCCACCGCCGATGGGGTTCGGCTGCACCTCTGGGGTGCCGGCGTGGCGGCCGTCCGTGCCGCCGACGGTTGGCGCTGGGAGTCCTCCGTCGCCGGGCCGCCCGATCGGGTGAAGGCGGCCGTCCGGGCCGATCTCGACGGCGACGGCACCGCGGAATGGGTGACCGCCGACGCTTCGGGCGTCCGTATCGACAGCCCCAGCGGGGGAAGACAGGCCTGGACGGCCCCGGCGCGGCTTCGGCACCCGCAATCGATCTGCGCCGGCGACATCGACGGCGATGGCGATCTCGACCTGTGGGTCACCCAGTACCGCCCGCCCTTCGTGAACGGGCAGTTCCCGACGCCCTATCACGACGCCAACGACGGGTTCCCCTCGTACCTGCTGCGCAACGACGGCGGGCGATGGACGGATGTCACCGAGGCCTCGGGCCTGGCGCCGAAGCGTCACCGGCGGGTCTACAGCGCCTCCTGGCTGGACTTCGACGGCGATGGCGACCTGGACCTCGTCCAGGTGAGCGACTTCGCGGGCATCGACCTCTTCCGCAACGATGGGCGCGGTCGCTTCACCGACCTGACGCCGGGCCTGGGCCTGCACCGTCACGCCTTCGGCATGGCCCACGTGGTCTGGGACGCCAATCGGGACGGGTTGCCCGACGTGCTCATGGTGGGGATGGATTCCCCCGTGGCCTCGCAATTGGACGCTCTCGGGCTGGGCCGGCCCGAGTTCCCCGGGCACACCGCGCACCGCGCGCCGATGACCTACGGCAATCGCCTCTTCACCGGTTCGGCGACCGCCGGTCTCGAATTCAGCCCGGCCTCCGAGGGACTCCGCCGGGCCGGATGGGCCTGGGGGGCCGCGGTGCTCGACTGGAACAACGACGGCCTCGAGGACCTGCATCTGGTCAACGGTCACGAGACCTTCGGGAACCGCGCCGACTTCGAGCGGCAGTTCTGGCAGCACGACATCCATGTCGGTGGATCCGACCCTGATCCTGCGGTCCGGCTCTACTTCGTGCAGGCCAACGAGCGTCGTCGGGCGGCGAACCTTTCCTACGGCGGATGGCAGGCCAATCGGCTCTTCACCCAGACCGCGCCGGGTGCGTTCGTCGAGAACGCCTGGATCGCGGGAGTCGCGGTGACCCAGGACTGCCGCAACGTCGTCTCCGGTGACTTCGACGGCGACGGTCGGATGGACCTCGCGCTGACGACCTACGAGCAATGGCCCGAGTCCCGGCAGCGGTTGATCGTCCTCCGCAACCGTCACCGCGGTGCGGGTCACTGGATCGGCTACCGCCTGGAGGTCCCGGCACCCGGTTCCCGGGTCGAGCTGACCACCGCGGGCGGGGTCCGGCGCCATTGGTGGGTGCAGGGCGACGGTTATCGATCGCAGGCGGACAGCCAGGCGCACTTCGGACTGGGGCGCGATCCCGGGGTGACCCGGGCCGAGTGGGTCCGACCCGACGGCACCCGGGTCGCGCTGCCCGTGGAGCCCGATCGCTGGCACCGCATCCCCGGTTCCGCGCGGTGATCCGCGGACATCCGCCGACGGCGTCGGACCACGGCTCCGAGGCGCGTTTCTCCCGGCGGGCATGCCCGAGTCAAGCAGTCGATTGGCACGTGCGGGATCGAAGACGGGATTCCTATTGACCGCAAAGGCGTCTGTTGTGGACAACCTCGGGGACGTGATGGATCCGATCCGTCGCGACTCCGGAAAAACCATGGCGAGAACAGCGAGGAAGGCGGGCCCTGCGATCAAATCGGCGGCCAGTTCCAAATACGACGCGCACCACAAGGTGCTCAACACGACCTACGGATCCTTCGCGGACCTGCGCCGCGAACTGGCCGACTCCAAGGAGAAGGTCTCCGAGCGGGAGAACGTCCTGAAGATCTTCGCCACCTGCGCCGACCCCCAGCGGTCGTTCCTGCTGCTCGACGACTACCTCGAGAAACTGTCCCTGAGCCGGAAGGACTTCGGCCAGTCGGAATGGTGGCCGCGCATGCAGTCCGCCACCGGCAAGCCGCGTCTGGAGGAGGTGGCAATGCTGTTCCTGCGGAACAACCGGTCGCTCCCGACCGAGCTGCTGCAGTACGCCAACTTCGAGAAGTTCGCGGCCGTCGAGCAGACCGAGAAGGAGACCGGTTTCGTGCAGGAGCTCGAGAACTGGCTCTTCCCCCCCAATCACAGCCACCTCGACTCGCCCCGGGCGGCGCTGCGGGTCGTGTGCGAGCCCCAGCGCGAGGACGAGAACGTCAACCAATGGCGTCTGGCGGTGCACTTCTTCCTCTTCCGCTCCCGCTCCGGCGAGAAGGAGCGGCATGTCTCCGACCTCTGCGATCTGCGCACCCGCGCCGCCCACGAGGCCGAGCTGTTCCCCGCCGAGGACTGGCAGGTGATCGATTGGCTGCATGGCCACTGGTCCGAGAAGGTGCCCGAGGGCGAGATGATGGTCCTCGATGGTCCCGACCTGCTCACCTGGCTCGCCAAATGGGCCCATGGACAGCGGCTCGAACTGCTGGGCAAGGCGGTCAACCTCGAGTTCGTGGGTCGGGTCGCGGAGCTGAAGCCCCGTCTGGAGACGATCGACGGCGAGATGAGTTTCACCCATGTCCTGGCCCTTCCCGATGGCACGAACCGTCCGCTGCCGGAATGCCAGTTCTTCGTCGGAGAACCCCCGTTGGTCCTGGTGGGCAACGAGTTCTTCGTCCTCCGCCACGGACCGCCGGCCACCCTCCTGGGGCCCTGGGCCCAGCGTCCGGTGGTGCCGGTCAAGCGCCTGTCGCAGCGGTTGCTCACCGAGCTGCGCCGCACGCAGGCCAAGGAGCAGCCCCATGCGAACTGGAGCGAACTGTGCGAGACCCACACGGCCCGGCCCCAGTTCACCTTCGAGCTGGCCGACGAGGTTGTCCGTGTCCGACTGCTCGCCATCAGCGAGAAGGACGGATCCGAGTGGCAATGGAACGGCCACGAGTGGACCCGCGTGGTCGAGCGCCAGGGCACCGAACACCGTCCGGAGCTGCTCGACGATCCTCGACTGCTGCCGGCCATCCACTGGCTGCAGCGCGCCGACTGGTTCACACCCGAACCCGGCCTCTGGGTGCTCGACGCCAACGAGCATTGCCTCTCCCAGTTGGCCTCGGCGTGGTTCGACCGTCCCAAGGATGCCGACTACCTGGGCAATCCCAGCTTCCAGCGCCTCTTCCTCAACCGCCGCCTCGTGAAGCCCAAGCTGGTCCTCAAGGGCTCCGGCATCGACTGGCTCTCCGTGAGCGCCGAGTGGGAGGCCGAGGGCATGAAGCTCTCGAAGGCCGACCTCGAGCGGTTGGCCGCGGCCACCTCGCGCTTCGTGAAGCTGCCCGACGGCGGGTGGGTCGAATTGGACATCGACGCCAACCGCAAGGCCCATGAGACCGCGGCCACGCTCGGGCTCGACGGGCTTTCGGCCGACGCCCAGAAGACCTCCCTCGTCCACGCGACCCAGCTCGACGAGAGCACCCTCGACGGTCTGGGTGCCAACAAGGCGGTCGCCGAATTGCGGGCCAAGCTGGCCAATTTCAAGGGCATCCCCGAGACCAAGCTGCCGGTGAGCATCTGCGCCGATCTGCGGCCCTACCAGCAGGACGGTTTCAACTTCCTGGCCAACCTCACCCGACTCCGCCTGGGTGGCATCCTGGCCGACGACATGGGCCTGGGCAAAACCCTCCAGACCCTGGCGTGGCTGACCTGGCTGCACGAGAACGCCGTCAAGAAGGACAAGAAGCCCTCCCTGGTCCTGTGTCCGGCGTCGGTGCTGCACAACTGGCGCCGGGAGGCCGAGAAGTTCGCTCCCAACCTCAAGGTGCTGGTGCTCCAGTCGGGCCAGCAGCGCCACAACCTGCGCAAGCAGATCCCCGACGCCGACCTGGTCGTCACCAACTACGCCATCCTCCGCCGCGATCTCGAGGAACTCGGGAAGTTCCGCTTCCGCGCCCTCGTGCTCGACGAGGCCCAGTTCATCAAGAACCCGACAGCCCAGGTGACGGTCGCCGTCAAGGAGATCGAGGCCGATCACCGGTTGGCCCTCACGGGAACCCCCCTCGAGAACCGGATGCTCGACCTGTGGTCGATCGTCGATTTCTCTCAGCCGGGCTATCTGGGGAACCAGCAGAGCTTCAACGAGGTGTACGAGGCCAAGGGTGACGGACCCGAGTGGGACGGCTCGGCCAAGCGTCGCCGACTCAGCGCCAAGCTGCGCCCGATCATGTTGCGCCGCGTGAAGAAGCAGGTGGCCAAGGACCTTCCCGATCGCATCGAGGAGCGCCGCGACTGCGAGCTCGACGACAGCCAGCGCAAGCTCTACCTGGCCGAGCTGCGCCGCAGCCGCGAGCAGGTCATGAAGACGATGCAGGAGAAGGGCGTGGCCAAGTCCAAGATGCACGTGCTGGCGGCGCTGACCCGGCTGCGCCAGATCTGCTGCCATCCGAAGCTGGTGGGCAACGACTGCGTCTCGGGCAAGACCGAGACCCTCTTCGAACTGCTCGAGCCCATCCTCGCCTCGGGCAACAAGATCCTGCTGTTCTCGCAGTTCGTCGAGATGCTGAAGCTGCTCGAGGCCGCCTGCCGCGAGCGGGGCATCAAGACCCACACGCTGACCGGAGAGACCAAGGGGCGCATGGAGGTCGTGAACGCCTTCCAAGCCGACCCGGAGCCCTGCGTGTTCCTCCTGTCGCTCCGTGCGGCGGGCACGGGCCTCAACCTCACCAACGCCAGCTACGTGGTGTTGTACGACCCCTGGTGGAATCCCGCCGTCGAGGCCCAGGCCATCGACCGGTCGCACCGCATCGGCCAGACCCAGACGGTGATGGCCTACCGGTTGATCACCCCCGGCACCGTGGAGGAGAAGATCTGGGATCTCCAGCAGCGCAAGTCGGCCACCATCGCCGATGTGCTCGGCGAGGAGGGCTTCGCCAGCAACCTCTCGAAGGACGACCTGGAGTACCTCTTCAGCGAGGATTGACCGGCGGTCCGTTCGGGTCGGATCCGATCGGGGCCGTGCGGACCGTCACGGGCGGTCTTCGCGGCCTCCGTGCTTTCATCGCGGTCCCGCCGACGCCCCCGGTGTCGGCGGGGTTTCCGAAAAAGGGCACCACCGGCCGCTCCGGCACGAGGGCGGGGTGTCCTTCGGGCCATCAGGGCTCGTAGAGGCCGGCCTCCCGGAGCCGGGCCTTGAAAGCCTCGACCCGTGCCGGGAAGTACCGATGGACGATGCGCTCGACCTCCGGTTTCCAGTGTTCCTCGACCGTGTAGGTCTCGTACGGCCCCTCCTTGTAGCGGTGGATCCGGTTCCGGTAGTCGCCCCACCGCAACGCCTCGGCGAAGAGCGCCGGTTCCAATCGATCGGCCAGGGATCGGTATCGGGCGGCCGCGGCGTCCGCCGACAACGCGGCTCCCTGGGCCAGATGTCTGCGCGCCCGGGCGGCGAACTCGCGGCGGAAGGAGGGCGACTGTCGGAGTTTCTGGAAGATGCGGGTCGGAGACTGGTCGTCGTCGTCGCCCAACCGATCGTCATCCGGGTCCTCCAGGGTCCGCTCGCCATCCCAGACGAGGAACCGCCAGGGCCCTGCGGGATTGCGCCGGCGCGCCGCATACCAGTTGGAGGACCGGTCCCAGTCGCCATTGCCTCCGTACAGGTTGAGCAGCATGAAGTCGATGAAGGCGGGGACATCCAGCTCGGTGCGGAGGGCCTTCTCGGTGACCTCGTTGGTGATCCCGGCGTTGATCCGCGCCATCAAGCCGTCCCAGGCGACCGCATCGCCGGAGAGCACCTTGTCGGCATTGCGCGCGTCATAATCCACGCTCCGACCTCCCCAGGTGCGGGCGGCGAACCCGGCATCCGGGCGCTCGCACAGGTCGTAGACGCCCCAGTACAGACCGTTGAGGTGCAGGTGCACGGGTCGGCTGCGCGAGGCGGGATGACCCATGACCGAGTAGGTCGCCCGCATCCAGGGGTCGCGGAGGTAGTCGGCGCTGCGCCGCTCCTTGCCGTCCCAGTGCAGCCACGAGTGGTTGTTGCCGGCCCGGAGGATGAACTGGTCGAGATCCCCATCCTGGCCCGGGAACAGGGCGTTCTTCAGAGAGGGCATCCCGTAGCGGGAGCGGAACACCACCCGGAACGAGTGCTTCGGCGATTCCTTGGGGCGACGATTCCATCCGCCCTGGATCCTCAGCCCGGCCGGGACCTCGAAGCCGGGGCCTCGGGAGCGGGTCCGGAAGGTCAATTGGACCGGCCGTTCCCAGGCGTCGCCCGATTCCTGTGTGTGCAGGTACAGGCCGCGTTCTTTGCCGTAAAGGTCCTCAGGCTTCAGGTTGAGGAACAGGTGGGGAAGGGCATCCAGAGCCTGCTGGAGTCGTTGCCCGGTCTCGGCCGGATCACTCCCCGCCGGTACGGCCATGCGGTACCAGGCGGGTGCTTCCCAGCCGTCTTCGCGTCCCCAGGTCGAGGGGGATCCGGTGCCATCCTGACGCAGGATCTCCGTCACCGAGAACACGGAGGTGATCGGCGGAGGGGGCGGTGCCTCGGCCCGGCTCCCGAGGACGATCGAGATGGCGGCGAGGATCAGGAATGGACCACTGCGGAAGAACCGGCGCACCCGAGCAGGGTGGTCCGATCCGGTTCAAAAGGCACGTCTCGAACAGGGGCGGACATCGAGGCGCTTTCCGAGGGAATCACCCACCCTTGGCAAGCGGGTTGTGGAACCGTTCGGCCGGGTGGCGATTCCCTCGACAGGGGGGCTGATCGCGGGCGAGCTTCGGTCGATGACCGTTCGGGACACCCTGTCGTGGATCACCGGGACGCTTCGATCCGCAGGCATCGAGTCGGCGGAGGTCGAGGCGGGTTGGATGCTATGGCGCCTGAGCGGCTTGTCGCCGGTCCAGCTGCGCCTCCGGGGTGATCGCCCCGTGCCCGACGAGGAACACCGTCGGCTCGAGGGCTGGGTCGAGCGCCGCCGCCGCCGGGAGCCCCTGCAGCACATCCTGGGCACGGCCCCGTTCCTGGAATGGGAGTTGGAGGTCAGCCCCGACGTGCTCGTCCCGCGACCCGAGACGGAAGTGCTTGCCCTGAGGGCACAGGAAGGATTGCGCCAGCGATCCGGGGCCGTCCCCGGACGCCCCTTGAGGGCTCTCGACATCGGCACGGGTTCCGGTTGCCTGGCCATCGCCCTCGCCAGGGTTCCCGGGGTTTCCGTGAGCGCCATCGACGTGTCGGAGGCGGCCCTTCGGATCGCCCGGTCCAATGCGACCCGGCTCGGATTCCCTGCCATCGGGTTCCTTCGGCAGGATCTCCGGGAAGCCTCGCCGTCCACCTTCCGGGACCTGGACCTGATCGTATCCAACCCTCCCTACATCCCGACCGGCGAGATCGCTGGGCTCGACCCCGAGGTCCGAGACCATGATCCCCGGTCGGCCCTGGATGGCGGGCCCGATGGGTTGGAGTTCTACCGGATCCTCGCCCGATGCGCCCGCCATTGGTTGCGGCCTTCGGGAGTCCTTCTGGCGGAATTCGGGGACGGGCAGGGACCGGACCTCGTCGGACTCTTCGCCCGGGAAGGGTGGCGTGAGATTTCCACCGAGAAAGACTTGAGCGCCCGCGAGCGGATTCTCATCGTCCACCCACCGGCCGCCGGCGTGACCTGACTCCACCAACCCCCGCGGGCGTCTCCGGACCCTCATTCCATGGATAGTTTCTTGATCGAAGGCGGACTCCCCCTGAATGGCGAAGTGACCATCAGCGGATCCAAGAACGCGGTCCTGCCGATCCTCGCGGCGACGCTGCTCACCCCCGAGACCTGCGTGATCCGCCGGGTGCCCGACCTCAGCGACGTCGGCTTCATGCTGAAGATCCTGCAGTCGCTCGGGGCCGAGGTGACGCGCGACGGCGGAACGCTGACCATCCGCGCGGCGAACATCTCGGGCCGGGGAGACTACGAACTGATCCGCAAGATGCGTGGATCGATCTGCATCCTGGGTCCGCTCCTGGCGCGCCTCAACGAGGCCGTGGTCTCGCTGCCCGGCGGTTGCGTGATCGGCACGCGTCCCATCGACCTGCACCTCAAGGGCCTGCGCGGCCTCGGGGCCCAGGTCGAGGTGGAGGCCGGCTATGTGCGCGTGCACGCCCCGCGACTCGAGGGGCAGATGGTGTTCCTCGGCGGGCGCGTCGGACCGACGGTGCTGGGCACGGCCAACGTCATGATGGCCGCCACGCTCGCCTCGGGCATCACCGTCATCGAGAGCGCGGCCTGCGAGCCCGAGGTGGTCGATCTGGCCGACTTCCTCATCGCCATGGGCGCGAAGATCACCGGCGCGGGCAGCCCGACCATCACCATCCACGGGGTGAAGGCCTTGCACGGGGCCGATCACGAGGTCATCGCCGACCGCATCGAGGCGGGCACCTTCGCGGCCGTGGCCGCGGCGACGGGCGGGGAGGTCACCTTGCGCGGGGCCCGGCCCGATCATCTCGGTGCGGTGCTCGACAAGCTCCAGGAGGCCGGGGCCGAGGTCCGCCGCGCGGCGGGAGTGCTCACGGTGCGGGGCACCGGTTCGGTGAAGCCCATCGACATCACCACCATGCCCTACAGCGGTTTCCCGACCGACATGCAGGCGCAGCTCATGGCGCTGGCCTGTCAGGCCCCGGGCACCAGCATCATCACCGAGCGCATCTTCGAGTCCCGCTTCATGCACGCGTCGGAATTGATGCGTCTGGGAGCCGATATTGCCATCGAGGGCCCCAGTGCCATTGTGAAGGGAGGCCGGCCACTGAGCGGTGCTCCGGTGATGGCGTCGGATCTCCGGGCATCGGCGGCGCTGGTCATCGCCGGTTTGGCTGCCAAGGGCAGCACCCAGGTCCACCGGGTCTATCATCTGGATCGCGGCTACGAGCGCATGGAACTCAAGCTCCAGAAGCTCGGGGCCCGGATCCAGAGGATCCCCGGGGAATGACCGGCGGATCGTGGAGGTCGGTGATGGCGTGCCTGCTCCGTGAAATTCGTGCTGCTATTCCTGCTGGTGGCCACGGTGGGATTCGGTGTGTACCGGATCTCGCTGGTCTACCGCTCCATCCCGTCCGATGAGCGCGCTCAGGAGCGTCCGACCGCCCCGGTGACCGATGAATCCCTGCCGGCCCTGACGCCGCCGCTGGAAGCGTCCCTGGCCAACGCCACCCAGGCGGGCCCGCAGGCCCTCGGCCAGTGGCTCCGCCAGAACGGGGCGTGGGTTCCCGAGCCCCGGTTGTCGGCCATCCAGCTCGACCACGCCCAGATGATGGTTCGCAGCAACCCGGCCGAGGCGCGGCGACTGTATGCCGCGGTGAAGGCCCGGACTCCGGCGAACTCACCCCTGGCGCCCCGACTGAAGCAGCTCTCCAGAACCTTCGAGTAGACCATGGACATCGTCTTCAACTGCCCCCACTGCGGCCTCGAGATCGAGGTCGACCAGGACGCCGCCGGACAGCAATTCGACTGCCCGACCTGCCAGAAGGCACTCACGGTGCCCGAGGCAACGGCGTCGGCCGCCCCGGCGACCCCGGTTCCGGTGCCTACTCCCGCCGCTTCCGCCCCTCGCGAAGAAAAGCGCATGGCGGTCCCGGTGTCACAGAAAGCCGTGGAGTCGCTCATCCAGAAACCCAACAAATCCCTCGAGTTGGCGGCCAAGGAATCCAAGCCGGGGATGCGGGTGAAGACCATCCGGCACTCCGACTGCAAGGAGGTCGGCAAGGACAAGTTCGACGAGGTCGTGTCCGACTTCCTCAACAAGATCGGCGACCAGGCCATCGTGAGCATCACGCCGGTCAACTACAGCTACCTCGACATCGGCACCCAGAAGCTCCTGACCGACTTCGGGGTGATGGTGATCTACCGCGGCTGAGGTTCCTCTGGATCGCCCGTCGCGCGGGCCCAGGAATCCGTGCACGGGTGACACCGGCAGCATCCATGGGAAGCATCAATGGAACGATGATCGCCCTCCGGGTGATCGCCAATCCGTGCTCCAACGCCCTTCAAAAGGCCCTGGGGGCCGGGGGGTGGCCTTCCGCCGTGTTGCTGGCCTGCACCCACGGCCTGCTGGGTCCCTGGGCGATGGTTCTCCTGATGCGGGCGGGCGACGGGTTGGGGCCGGCCTTCTGGGCCTGGAGCCTGCTCTCGGCCATCCTGGCGGTGGCCGCCAACGGGTTGATCATCGAGGCGGTCCGCCGCTCCGATCTCTCGCTCCTGGGGCCCATCAACGCCTACAAGCCCTGGGTGAGCCTGTTGCCCTCCTGGCTCCTGCTGGGGGAACTGCCTCTGGGCACCGACTGGGTGGGGATGGGTTTGGTGCTCCTGGGCAGTGGGGTGCTGGGAGGAGGCTCCGCGCCCGACCATCCCGGGCGGCCCCGGGGGCTGTGGCTCGATCGCGGTGTGCAACTGCGCTTCCTGGCGCTGGTGTTCTCGTCGGCCGAGGCCGTGACCCTCAAGCGGGCTCTCTCGCTCGCGCCTCCTTCCGCCGTGTTCGCCGCCTGGGTGCTCCTGGGTTTTCTCGTGGCGGCTCCCTTCGCCTGGCGTGCCCGCGGTGCGTGTCCGGCAACCTCCGAACGACTGCTGCGCGCCCTGCCGACGTGCCTGGCCCTGGCCGCGACCACCGGACTCATGCAGTTCAGCACGCTGGCGGTGTTGGATTCGATGCCGACCGGGGTCGCCCTGTCGTTCTTCCAATTGTCCGCGGTTCTGAGCGTGTTCCTGGGGCGGGCCTTCTTCCGGGAGCCCCGGTTCGGTCGCCGGTTGTTCGGGGCCTGCGTCATGACCGCCGGCGCCGTGGTCATGGTCCTGTCCCGTTGACATCGCGCGGATCGCCGGCCCCTCGTGAGCTGTTTCTCGGCGTGACAGACGGCCCGCCCTGTTGTTGATTGACCCGAACATGAAACGAGTCCTTTTCGCGTTGGCCGCCGCGCTTCTCTGCGGCCTCGCCGTGTCTGCCGAAGACAAGGCCCCCACCAAAACCGACAAGAAAGAAACCCCAGTGAGCAACACCAACAACGAGGTCGCCGTCATCAAGACCGTCGCCGGAGAAATGGTCATCGAGTTCTGGCCCGATGTGGCCCCGAAGACCGTCGAGAACTTCAAGACCCTCGCCAAGAAGGGCTTCTACGACGGCACCGCCTTCCACCGGATCATCAAGGGCTTCATGATCCAGGGCGGTGATCCGCTGACCAAGGACGAGACCAAGCAGAACCGTTGGGGCACCGGCGACCCGGGCTACAAGATCAAGGCCGAGTTCAACGAGCGGTCCCACAAGCGCGGCGTGATCTCCATGGCCCGCTCGCAGGATCCGGATTCCGCCGGCAGCCAGTTCTTCATCTGCCACGGCGACCCGAGCTTCCTCGACCGCCAGTACACCGCCTTCGGCAAGCTCATCAAGGGCGACGAGGTGCTCGAGAAGCTGGCCACCTGCAAGACCGGCTTCCAGGATCGTCCGGCGGAGCGCCAGGGTGTCGAGAGCGTCAAGATCGTGGATCGCGCCACCGTGAAGTGATTTGAAGGCGGCCACCTGTTTCTAGAGCCTCTGCGGCGGTCGGGATCCACCCGACCGCCGTTTTTCATTGTGGAAACCGAGACCATCCACGCCATCGCCACCGTGCTGCAGGGCTTCGGATGCCCTCCGGAGCGGTGCCCGGAGATGGCCCATCAACTTCACCGGCGGGCCGGCCAGTTGTCCGAGGCACGGGGGCGCTCCTATGAGGAGGCGCTCGGACATCTCCTCCGGGCGATGGCCGGTGGTTGGGCGGCCACACGGTCGCCGTCGCAGACCCCCGCCGACACCGCGAGCGCCGACGGTTCCGCCGACACGATCCGACCGTGGGAGGACCTTGGAACCCGATCCGCGGGAGACTACCGGATCTTCCGGGTCCGCACGGTGCGCCGCCGCAGCCCCCGCAACGGCGTCGAACGCGATTTCCACGTCATGGATTGCGCCGATTGGGTGAACGTCGTGGCCTTCACGCGGGACAACGAACTGATCCTGGTGGAGCAGTTCCGTCATGGCGTGGCCACCGTGGAACTCGAAGTGCCGGGGGGCATCATGGATCCGGGTGAGACCGATCCCGTGGCCGCCGGCCTCCGGGAATTGAGGGAGGAGACCGGTTACGCAGGGGAAGGCGCCGTGGAGATCGGTTGCGTGCTGCCCAATTCGGCCCTCCAGAGCAACCGGTGCCGGACCGTGCTGGTCCGTGATTGCCGACGGGTGGGCGAGTTGGAGTTGGATGAATCCGAGGACATCGCGGTCCGCCTCGTGCCGGCGGAGGAGATTCCGACCCTGGTCACCGGGGGACGGGTGCGACACTCCCTGGCGGTGGCCGCCTTGTACCATTACGAATTGTGGTCGCGTTCCTCCCGCTGATCCGGGGCCGTTCCCGACTCCGTGGGCATCCATTCCCGGGGGATGGCCGAGGTCCGAAGTCACCTCGATTTTTCCCTTCGGCCCTTTCGCGATGGCGAATCCGGGTCATCTTCGGAGGGAAGCATGAAACTGACGTGGAGAGATTCCGAAGAAATCGCCTGGGCCCTCATGGACTCGCATCCCGACCAAGACCCCCTGAAGCTGAGCTTCCCGAAGCTGCACAAGATGGTCTGTGAATTGCCCGATTTCGACGACAAGCCCGAGGCGTCCAACGAGAAGATCCTCGAGAACATCCAGATGGCCTGGTATTCGGAGCAGAGGTAGGCGGCCGTCTCGGGGCGGGTTGCTTGCGTGGGGCGGTTCCGCGAGGGACCTCCGATGCCCCCGGGGCAACGCCCGCCGGGTGCGCATCCAGCCGGGACGGGACACCCTACCGGTCCGGTCGGCAAGACCGGCCCGTGATCGGCGACGGCCCGTGCCCGCAGGATTGCGTCGAAGGGGTCTTCCGGATCATTTCGGCCTCTGGATCTCGTCGGTGCGCTCCGTTTTCAGCGGAACGACGTCCCGGAGGGCCGAGGGATCAGAAACCCATGGCGACGGCCGTCACGGCATTCGCGCGGGGGGGACCCAGACCGACTGCGGATGACTCCGACGGGGTTTGAATCGACTGAGACCGACGCGAGGATTCTGGTGGAAAGGTGGGGTGGCCGACGGGACTCGAACCCGCAACGACCAGAATCACAATCTGGGGATCTACCATTGATCTACGACCACCGACCGGCCTTCACGGTATGCGGGGGGTGCCCCCATCGTCAAGCCGCTCCGCTAAAACCGACCGCAAAATCGAGCCCGATCAGGACGGGTCTTCGCCGTCGCTCCCATCAGTCGCGCAGGTAGGGAATGGTCAGCGGCCCCAGTGGAAGGACGGCGACCCGAGCGCCCGGACCCCGGCGGCCGAGTTCTGCCGTCACGGCGGCGGCGATGTCGGGGCAGGGTTCCAGATGCGCCTTCCGGAGCACATCGTCGGGCAGCGATGAATGCACCAGCACCCGTGCCTTGCTCTGGACAACCCCCTGGAGTTGGGCCTGCCACTGCTCGGGCTTGGAGAATCCCGGTGTGGCCAGACGGGCCAGCACTCCCTCGATGGAATCGCTCTCGCGCAGGAGTTCGTCATAGGGGCTGCCCGACGGAATCCCTTCCCCGCACTCGGCGGCGAGGATGATGGTTCCGCCCGGTCTCACGATCCGAGCGGCGGCGGACATCCCCTTCACGCCCTGGTACAGGTTCTGGTCCAGCGGATAGCCGGAGTTGGTGGTGACCACGACCTCGAACGGGGCGTCCACCGCTTGCATGGCGGATGCGCGCACGGTCTCGCGTCCGGCCCGATGGGCCATCGCCAGGTCGCCGGCAAACACCCCGGTGATCTCGCGCCGATCGTTGAGGGTCACGTTCAGCAGGAAGCTGGGCCCCACGCGCTGGGCGATCTCCATCAACTCCTCCCACACCGGATTGCCCTCGCAGTGTCCGAAGCTCGCCTTGGGACTGCCGATGTTCCGGGCCCCGTGGTTGCTCATCACCGTCTCCACATGGGCCACGCCGGGCATGATCCCCTTGGGTCCGCCACTGAACCCCGCGAAGAAGTGGGGTTCGATGAAACCGGTGACGATGCGCACGTCGGCATCGACACACTCCCGGTGGATCCA
>JBEGWF010000112.1:0-3937 GCA_041177965.1 Verrucomicrobiota bacterium
GCATCGAGGAGGAGGTCGAGAAGATGCGCTGGGCCACCAAGTGGGGTGCCGACACGGTGATGGATCTGTCCACGGGCAAGAACATCCACGCCACCCGCGAGTGGATCCTGCGCAATTCACCGGTGCCCATCGGAACGGTGCCCATCTACCAGGCCCTCGAGAAGGTCGGTGGCAAGGCGGAGGAGCTCACCTGGGAGATCTACCGCGACACGCTCATCGAGCAGGCCGAGCAGGGCGTCGACTACTTCACCGTGCATGCGGGCGTGCTGCTGCGGTTCATCCCTCTCACGGCCCGCCGGATGACCGGCATCGTCAGCCGCGGCGGCAGCATCCTGGCCAAGTGGTGCCTGGCCCACCACCGGGAGAACTTCCTCTACACCCACTGGGATGAGATCTGCGAGATCATGGCCGCCTACGACGTGAGCTTCAGCATCGGCGACGGCCTCCGGCCGGGATCCATCGCCGATGCCAACGACGAGGCGCAGTTCGGGGAACTCCAGGTCCAGGGCGAACTCACCCGCCGGGCCTGGGACCATGGCGTGCAGGTGATGAACGAAGGACCCGGTCACGTGCCCATGCACATGATCGAGGAGAACATGGCCAAGCAGCTCGAGTGGTGCCACGAGGCCCCCTTCTACACCCTCGGACCCCTGACCACCGACATCGCCCCCGGCTACGACCACATCACCAGCGGCATCGGGGCCGCCATGATCGGATGGTACGGCTGCGCGATGCTCTGCTACGTCACGCCGAAGGAGCACCTGGGCCTGCCCAACAAGAAGGACGTGAAGGACGGCGTGATCGCCTACAAGATCGCCGCCCATGCCGCCGACCTGGCCAAGGGACATCCGGGAGCCCAGTACCGCGACAACGCGCTGAGCAAGGCGCGCTTCGAGTTCCGTTGGCAGGACCAGTTCAACCTCGGCCTCGACCCGGTCACCGCCCGCGAATTCCACGACGAGACCCTGCCGCAGGAAGGAGCCAAGACGGCGCATTTCTGCTCGATGTGCGGGCCGCACTTCTGCTCGATGAAGATCACCGAGGATGTCCGCAAATTCGCGGCCGAGCAGGGGATCGCCGCCGAGGAGGCCCTGAAGAAGGGCATGGAGGAGAAATCCCGCGAATTCGTGGAGAAGGGCGCCGAGGTGTACTCCAAGGCCTGACCGGCCCGGAAGCCCAGGTTCCTGGAGAGAGACTTCCGGAGATTCCGGGACGAGCCTCAGGCTTTGCGGACGAAGTAGGCCTTCAGGCCCACGGCGATGCCGTTGATCTTGCAGGAGATCTCGTGGTCGCCCTCGACCAGGCGGATGGGTTTCGACTTCGATCCGCCCTTGAGCACTCCGGACGATCCCCGGAGAGGCAGGTCCTTGATCAGGACCACACAGTCGCCGTCGTTCAGGACCGTGCCATGGGCATCCTTGACCACCCGCGGTGCGTCCGGAACCTCGGCCTCGGCCTCCCTCTCCCACTCATGTCCGCAGGTGACGCATTCCCATCGGTCATGATGTTCCATCACATCGGTCATCTCGCACATCGGGCAGCCGGGCTTGCTCATGGAGGGACAAGGCTATCGGAGCGATCTCGGAGAAGGAAATTCAAAGCCCGGGTTTCCCGGTCGGCAAAGACGCATCCCCACGCCGGGAATCCAAGAAGGAGGCCCGGAATCCACCGATCGGGTCCGGACCGTCAGAACGTGAAGGTCCACTCCACCCAGCCATACACGGCGTCGCCATTGGGGTTGGCGTTCGGGGCGTTCTCCAGGAAGGACCCCTTGAAGAGGGTGGCCACGCCGGTGTCCAAGCGGCAGTTGCCGGGAACGATGTCCCAACGGATCCGCCCCTCCAGCTGTTGGCCCACGGAGGAGCCCGATCGACCCGAAGCGTCGCGCACTGCGGCCGCCGTGAACGCATCGAACGGGCTCTCCAACCAGATCCAACGGTGGGACAGGCTCGTCTCGAGGGATGGGATCGGCCGCATCGACGCCCGCACCTCCGGCGATCGCAGGTTCGACCGCGCGATGGCGCCGTAGATGCCGGTGGGACCAAAATCGAAGCGGCGGGCCCCGAAGAGCGTGTCGAAGCGTTGGTTCACGCCGTCATTGGGATTCCGGTCGCCGCTGGCCTGATCGACCCGGACCCCGACTCGAGGAGTCCCGAAAGTCTTCCAGGTGTATCCGGCCCCGACCTGCAGCAGCCAGGCGGTGTGTTCAAGATCCGGGGAGATCCCGGTCGTCGCTCGTGAAGACCCCCGTTGAAGCGTCGCCTCGGCCTCGAAATCCCATTGGCCGGGTTGGGCGTCGCGGAACAGGCGGCTGCCGGTGGTGTGCAGACGACGATGCCGCCGGGAGGGGTCTGTGTCCTCGAACAGACCCATCCAGTAGGCCTCCACCCGGGCGTCGGCGGCCAGTCGGGGCGAGGTCGCGTAGACGCCGTAGAACTGTTGGCCGAAGCTCTGGCTGTCTGCGGTGATCCGATTGTCCAGGAGTGAAGGAGCGTCCTCCGGCAGACGGCGGACCGGCAGGAATGCGAAGCTGCGGATCGAGCCTGCCGAGTCGCCGGTCCAGAGCCAGTCGACCCCGGTGAAGGCGTTGAGGGTATTCCGATAGGCGTTGCGGGCGACCAGTCGCCGGTTGCCCAGGTCCAGGGTCTCACGACCGAATTGGATCCGATGATGGCCGCCGGTGAACAACGGCCCGGCGTTCCAGCGGACATGGGCTTGGAGCACCTCGAGCGCATCCACCTGGGTGTTGTCGATGGGGCTGCCCGAATCCGACAGGTACTGGCGCGAATCCATGATCTCGGTCACCAGGCCGACGGGCTGGGTCTTGATCTGACCCAGAACGCTGGTGCGAAGGGCCAAAGCCTGATCGCTGCCCGGACGTCCCGCCCTGAATTGGTTGCCGAGGGACTCGTACCGCAGGCGGTGCTCGCCGCTCAGGTCGGCCCAACCCGGGAGATCGAGAGCCGAACCCAGACGCCATGGGCCCTCGGCACCGCCGGCCTGGATGAGGCAAGCGGCGGGAAGGAACCAAAGGAAACCGATTCGGCGGCGGAGCACTGCGATCATGCGACCGGCTGCAGATGAAAGGGATCGCGGGATTCCCGGTGAAGCCTTTTTGGTTCCGGCCGGAATTAAACCCTCGACGCCGTTGCGGCGGGGCGGGATACCCCTTCCATGTCGTCGCTCATTCCTCCGGTCCGTAGCCTGGTGACCTCGAAAACACGGAATCCCCGCGCCGCCGCACTGGCAGCAGCGCTGCTTTCGACACCGCTGTTGGGACAGGCCCTCTTCCAGGACACCTTCGAGTCCAACACCTCGGCCAACTACGATCTCCGGGTGGGATACTACACCGGGACCTCGACCAACGATTACGCCCTCGACTGGTCCTTCGACTACTCCAACCAGACCTTCAACCGGTTCGCCTCGCAGACGGCCGCACCGGAGACGTTCCCGGTGCCGGCCGCGCCGAACTCCGTTCCGGGTACCTCCAAGGGCCTGAAGATCACGGTGAACAAGAACGACGATGAGCCCGGCCGATTCGCGGTGAGTCTCTATCCGAAGACGGCGAATCTCTCGGGAGACTACGTCCTGAAGTTCGACGCGTTCCTGAACCATGCCTCCTATGCCGACAGCGGCGTGGGGACCACCGAGTACCTGACCTTCGGCCTGAACCACTCGGGTGATCTCGTCAATTGGGGCGTGCTGTCCGGCTCCGAGCAGCGCGAGGACTTCGCGACCGAGGCCATGGGTGGTACCGGAAGCGACGGTGTCTGGTTCGCGGCGGTCGGCGACGACGGGGCCGCGCGGGGTCTCCAGGCCTGGGAGGGCCAGGCCGGCCAACCGGGTCGTCATCTCGAAGGCGAGGCCGGGGGCATTCCCGACCGCGATGGCAATGGGAACCCGGACAACAACGGCGGAGAGCCCTTCCTGCGGACCG
>JBEGWF010000113.1:0-4236 GCA_041177965.1 Verrucomicrobiota bacterium
GGGCGAATCCAGCGCCCAGATTCAATTCGGCCGCACCGGTCGCCTGGAAGGCCAGCTTCTGATCGTCGCGGATCACCAGCGCCATCGTGGCATTCTTCACCCCGGCCTTCACCACATCGCCGACCGCCAACGCCGCGGCGGCATCCCGGGTCACCACCACGAAGGCGGCCCGGTCGGTCGCCGTGGCCGGCCGGCTCTGGAAGGCGAAGCTGCCGGACAGGGTGACGAAGTCGGCCACCCTCGCCTGGAGACCATTGACCACCACGGTCGCCACCTTGTCTTCCACCGCCACCGGCACACTCACATCGACCGCGCCAACCCGGATCGACACGGTCTGGGCCATGTTCCGGCCGGTATTGTTGTAGGAGATGCCCACACCCGTCGCGGAGACCGATGCGAAGCCGCTGCCTAGGCTGAGATCGGGCGATCCGGTGGCCTGGAGCACCAGCGTCTGATCCTCGTTCAAGATGAGTGCCAGCGTGGCTCCCTGCACTCCCACCCGCAGCGCGTCGCCGACCACCAACCGCGCCCCGGCGTTCTCGGTGAGCACGATCAATTGGTCGTCATTGGCCAACGGACCGGTCTTCTTCTGGAATGCGTAGTCACCCGAGAGCGAGACGAAACCGCCGATCGCGGCGTCCAAGCCGGTCACCAGCACGGTGGCCACTTCATTGCGAACCACCAACGGAGCGCTGACACCCACCCGATAGGCGCTCATGTCGAGCAACTCGTTCAAATCGGCTCCCGTGTTGTTGTACGAGAAGCCCATCGCCTGCACCCCAACCCGCGCGAAGCCACTGCCCAGACTCAACGATGCGGCACCGCCCGTGGTCTGAACGGCATATTTGCCATCGTTCTTGATCAACAGGGCGACGGTCGCCCCTGTCACACCACCGCGGATGGAATCACCCACCGCAAAGCTGACCGCCGCCCGATCTGCCGCGATGGCCAGATCACCATTGCTGCGATACTGGAAGGCGAAGTCACCCGCCAGCGAAGCGAAGTCGCCCAAGTTCCACGTCACCCCGGTCGCGATGGCCGACACGAACGGATTGGCCTCAGTACCCACCGGCAACTGCAGCGTCTTGGCAAAGCCACCGACGAGCTGCTGATCCACGGCGGCTCCGGTGGAATTGTACTCGAAGCCTACCCCACGGAGCGTCGGCAGGCTGCTCACAACCGCGCCGAGGCCGGTGTCCTTGGCGAAGGCCAATTCTCCGTTCGTGCCGAACATCCGGGCAAACCCGTCTTCCAACACGAAGAACGGCTCGCCACTGATGGACAGCGCGACACCACCGGCGGCCCTCACGATCAGGCCCATGTTGCCGCGCACCACGCCCATGCGGAACGCCGGCGTTTCGAAGATCGCATCCGCATCGGTGACCGCCACGGTGATGTCACCGCCGGTCGCCGAACCCGACCGCTGGAAGGCGAAGTCGCCCGAGATCTTGAGGAATTGACCCAGGCGCCCTGAGAAGCCTTCGGCGATGATCAGGACAAACGGTGATTCCTGGGTACCGATCCCCAGGTCCATAGGGGCGGTGACTTCACCCACGGTGAGGGGGCCGTTCACGGCCGCACCGGTGGAATTCCATCCGAAGCGCAACCGATTGGCCTTGGCCTCCACGATCCCCGGCAGCACGAGGGTCGGGGTGCCGCTTCCGTCGAAGGCGACCCCGCCATCCGGATTGATCTGAAGTCCGGCCGTGGCGTTGCGCACCGACAGCTCATTGCGGCCCACCTTGAAGGCCAGACTCGCATTGCGGGCCAAGCCGATGATCGTGCCTCGATCCATCTTGAAAGCGAAGTCGCCCGTCAATTCGAAGAACTCATTCCCCCGAGGTCCGATGAAGGCCTGCAAGTTGATGATCTCCAACTGCATGAACGGCAGGGCCGAACTGCCCCACGGCACCTGCAGACGGATGCCGCTCGTGACGCCGGTGCTGTTGGTGACCGTGATGTCCTCGTCGACCACGCGACCCGTGTTGTTGAAATCGATGGTCACCCGATCGACACTGACCCGACCCACGGAATCCGGCATCTTGATGTAAATGCCCGATTCTTCAGCCGACTTGCCCGCCTCGCGCGCTGCGGACGCATGGAAGGCGATGCCTCCGGTGTTCTCGACCAGGATTCCGAACTTCGCACCCACGATGCCCGCGCCCCAATCGTCCGAGCCCGTGATGAGCTTCAGGGTCGCGAACGAACTGGACATGAGGAAATCCCCATTCGAGCGCCGCTTCACGACATAATCGCCCTCGATCTTCACGAAGTTGAGCATCGTGGCCTCGAGGCTGCGCAGGTCGACCAGCGCCAGCGGTTGACCCGGGAACCCGTCCGGAGGCTGCACGCCCACCTTCACGACCAGCGGCTTGGCCGTCTGCGCGACCACCCGGCGGCTGATCGTCAGATCCTGGGCCACTCCGGTGTCGTTGTAGTACACCGTGGTCTGCCCCTTGACCGACTTGGAATCGAGCAGGCGGATGCCCATCAAGGCCGGGAACTCGAGCACCGTGCTGCCGCGGCCGTTCTCCACCATGTTCGTCTGGAGAGCGATGCCTCCCTGCGGAGTCACCAGCATGGCGACGTCGGCACCCACGACACCGGCGCTGAACCCGTGGACGCTCATGGTCACCCGGCTGGCGCCGCCCGAGGCGGACCCATCGATCTCCACCTCCAGGCCACCGCCGGCTCGCTGATAGAAGTAGGTGCGACCTTGCAGCTTGATGAGGCTGCCGATCTCCATGCCCAGGTTGCCACCCAGTTGGTTTTCGCCCACTTGGAAATTCGGCACTTGGATCGTGTTCACGACACCTTGCACCACGGCGGCGTCGGAGGCCAACCCGCTGGTGGCCTGGCGGATCTGAACCACACCCCGGGTATTCTGCACATTGCCGGCGGCCTCGAAGACGAACTGACCGCTGCCGAAGACGCGGCGATTGCTGTCGCGGAACAACTCGACCGACGCCTTGGAAACCACAGAATTGCCCAGGCTCACGTCGGCGATCTGCACCGAGCGCTGGCCCTCATGGATGCCCTTGGTCTGGGTGAAGACCAGCTTGTAATGCTGGTAGGCGAAGCCGTTGGTGAACCGCACGGTGCTGCTGGCGCCACGGCCGTCGCCCAACAAGGTATCACCGGCGCTGATCACCGCCCAAGCCTGCGACTCCCACGCGGGCGCGGCGGCCCCGTTCGACCCGTACAACTTGTACACGCTGGGATCCCATTCCCAGATGTCGTTGTCGGTACGGGTGGTCAAGGTCATCGAGGTCACCGTGGTGGCCGTCGCCATGGATAGGATGAGCCCCGACCCCGCCCCGTTGACGTTGAGATACTTCGTACTGAAGTCGCCGTCGGTGGCGTTGGAGGCCGTATCGTTGGTGGTGGACGCCCCTGGGCTGCCGGTCACCGTGACCCCGGCCCCGCGACGGAAACCCACAAAGATCTTGTCGTCCTGACCCGTCACAAGACCGCCCTCCACATTCGTGGACACGAACGCCCAGGTGTCCTTGCTGCTGTCGGTGGCATTCTTCGACTCGCGGAACTCGAACACGCCGTCCAGATAGGCCAAGCCATCGAACTTCATCACCACCCGTCCCACGGCGGCCGGCTCGCGGAAGAAGTAGTCGGTGAAGCCCATACCCACCTCGTCCTGACCGGCGAGGCTGTCGAGATCGAGGTGGATCTTGTGATCACCCGCACCCGGGATGCGGATCGTTCGCAACCGGATCGTCTTGCTGCCCGAGTTGTTCGGATCCACTCCCTCGACCAGGTCGTAGGTGAGGTCGCCGTTGCGGAAGAGGCCGGCGGCCGCATCGAACTTGCCGATGATACCGCTGAAGAGCGGCACATCCTCACCCTCCTTGCGATCGCTCTCGTGATTGAAGCCGTTTTGGAACAGCAACACCAGATTGCTGCCATTCAGGTTCACGCTGCCGACGAAGTCCACCTGAGTACGCAAGATGGCGCCGGCCGTGTTGCGGCCGATCCAGACTCGGGTGTCCTCGAGCAACTGCAGGGTGCTGCTGGCGAGGCCGCCATCGATGCGGTAAGGATCGGGCGAGTTGTACGCAGCGATCTGGAATCCCGTGAGGATGCCCGTGCTGTTGAAGACCGCCTGGCCCATGTCACCCAGGATGATGGCCTTCGTCTCGGACTGCGGAGCGGTGATGGTATCAGCGCCCTCGCCACCCACGATCACCGACATGCCTCCACGCACCGTCAACACATCCGCGG
>JBEGWF010000114.1:0-2510 GCA_041177965.1 Verrucomicrobiota bacterium
CCCACCCAATCGAAGGTCGCGGTCTGGTTGGTGTTCAGGCGGTATCGAAGGTGATGGGTCTGGGTGGCGGTCGTCACCTCGAGATGGAAGTGGTTCGACGCGACCCGGTCGAATCCCGTGATCCGGGCCCCGCGCCACGGCGGCAGGGCCGGACGCACCGGTTCGGCCCGGGGCTGCGGATCCACCTGCCCTTCCCGCTCCACCACCTCGCCGTGGAATCCTCCGTTGAGGTACGGATACTTCCGGGTCGCATGATAGTGGTAGCCCAGGGACGGCGTGCTGTGGCCGTTGAAGGCATCCAGCGATCCCACCGGCGAGCCATCCGGCTCGTCGAAGCCGTAGATCCAATAGCCGTCGAGGGCCACGGCAATGGGCTGCCCGGGTCCCACCCGCTCCTGGAGGTGGGTGGGCGCGATGTGGTAATGGTAGTCGTCGGCGCGCCCGCAGTGTCCGCCGAATTCGTCGAGTTCACCGGCGAGGAAGGTGTCGGTGCGGCCGTCGTTCTTGATCGGATTGAAGATCGGCACGCCGTTGACGGCCATCGCGATGGCCCCGCGAAAGAAATGATCCTTGGCCGACAAGGGCTGGGTGGCCGGCACCGGGAACCGCGGAATCCTCCAGGCATTGGCGCCGGTGTAGGGCTGCGGCAGTGGTACCTGCTGTTGCCAGGCGGTGATGCCCACCATCATGCGATGATCGGGCATGCCGTCGCTCTCCACGATCCAATGCGTGGCGTTGGTGGAGGCCCGGACGTTCGGTCCGAATCGGTTGAACAATGAGAGACGCTGGGCCACCGCATCGGCCACCTTGAGGGGCAATCGGGCCGGCACCGAGGCATGGCCGCCCGAAGACTGCCGATTCCCGGGCACCTCGTGCTCCGACAGATCATGCGCACCGATTCGATGCACCCCCATGAGGATCAGCAATGCGGGGACAAGACGGAGGCAATGGGAGTTCATGGGGAGGCTATGGGAGATGGTTCGGCCAACACACGGAAGAATCGCCACGGAGTCGACGCGTTCGAACCCTCGTCGTTCCAGATCCAGGGAAAGGCGGTTGGCAGGAACTGCCCCAGATCGCTCCACGAGCTCAGGTTGGTCGACGCCTGCAAGCGATACCCGGGACCCGCCTCGCCGTCGATGTGAAGACGGAGCGCGCCGGCATCGCCGGACAAAACCTGGAGGCTCGGCGGGCGCGTCAGGGCCGGGACACTCAGTCGGACCGACTGCGTCGCGCCCAGGGCGGGATTGCCGGTATCCATCACTGAAATCCCGGCGATCTGGACGACCGGCGTCAGGGACACCGGAGCCCTCCAGACCATCACTCCGGTCATCGGGTCGATCGAGAGGCCATTGGTCTGCCCCTGCGCCTGGAATCGCAGGGCGGTCGGCACGGTTTCCAGGTCGGTGGCGGCATTGGTCCAGCGGAACGTGCCTCCGGGGCGCAAGACCGGGTCGGGGATCGGCGACAGGACCGGTGCCGTGTTGGTGAAGCCACCCCGGACGGCGCGCACCCAGAGGAGCGTCTCCCGCGGTGTCTGGCTGGTGATGCCGCTGATGAACTCCACGAACCAGGCGTGGGTGGCGCGGTTGTTCTGCAGCGTGGAGGTCCAATAGCGGGCCGACTTGGCTCCCGGGAAGGCCGTCGAGTCGATCGAGGGGCCGTTGCGGGTCTCGTCGTTCAGCGAGCGCAATTCCCGGATGTTGGGCAGGCGCCAATCCTGGAATCCACCGAGCGTGAGGGCTTCGGCGCTTTGCAGAGCCTGTCCCCAATCCATGGGGCCGGTGGCCTCGGCCTGCTGCCACATCAGACCGGTGAGGGAATCCTCCACGATGCCGTCGCCCCGGGCGCGGAACCTCGACGAGGACACCGGTGCCGGTACCGCTCCACGGATCAGCCGGGCATGGTAGCGGAGCGTTCCACCGGCGCTCAGGGTTTCACTCTGAACCTTGGGCCCGGTGCCTCCGCCCGAGTTGGCCACCCAGACCCGGGTCGGATCATTGGATTGCGTGTCGCGGGACCACCAGTAGTCGGCATTGCCACCGGACGAGGCGAAATAGGCCAGGTCGAGGGCCGGATTCTGCCGCGAATAGATCAACAGCGACGCCAGTTCATGGATGCTGGGCAACCGCCATCCGCCCGCCGGAACGCCTCCCAGGGTGTTGGTGGCGGCATAGGCCTTGGCCCGTTCCCAGGTCATTTCACCCCCGTCGATCCGCTGCCACGTCCATCCGGTGACCTGATCGGTCACCGTCCCGTCGCCATTGTCCCGGTAGGACGGCGGATCCAGCGTGTAGTCGGAATCGGCGCCGGCCACGGGCAGTCCCGCCTTGCTGGTCTGACCGGTGTCAGGCAGGCGCCAGGCGGCCACGGGAACCGGTGCCTTGCGGGGGACGATCGTGTAGCGGTGGCTGACCATGCGATTGGTTCGGCCCAGCCCCTCCGATTCCGGCAAATAGACGCGGACATATTCCACATCGGCCCCCTCCGGAGAGACGGTGACGCGCAAG
>JBEGWF010000115.1:0-47714 GCA_041177965.1 Verrucomicrobiota bacterium
TGGCCCGACCCGATCCCATCCCGAACTCGGCCGTCAAACACCGCATTGCCGATGGTAGTGCATGTATAGCTTGCGCGAGAGTAGGTAGCCGCCGAACCTTTCCTAAAAGCCGGACTTCTTCAACGAAGTCCGGCTTTTTCATTCCCCGTACGCCCGCCAGGGCGGACTGGCCCAACCATCCCTCAACCACGTCCAATCCTACCGACCTCGCCCAACAGAGGTGCCGGGTGCGCCGCACATGCCCCCACAAGGATTCTCCAGAATCGGGTTTTCCTTGGATGAGATGTTGCCCGTGGGCATGGAATCGGGGTCTCTGTGACCTCCAAAACTGGGAAGATCGGCGAAAGGCCTACGATCGCCCGGCGAGGTGCCGGACGGGTGCCGGGTGATGGGGTTCGGACCACGGCGACCGTTGCTCCGAGGCCTAGGGCTTCGGGGACTGGGGCTTGGGAGTCTTCAAGGGGCGCCCGTAGGCGTCGACCTCGATATCCACTGGGACCTGAATGACCCGGCCGTCGGAAGTCGTCTCCTGACGCCACTGGCGGATCACCCGGCGGGTGTTGTTGAACGGTGCTTTGGCGGCGGCCGTCGCCCCCTCCCCGACGCCCACCACCGCCCCTGCGGCATTGCCTCCCACGGCCCCGACCGTGGCTCCGACCGCCTGGCCCAAAGCCGGGCCCGGTTGCCTTGGGTTGGTGAGTCCGGGGCGGTTCGGATCGTTGGCGCACCCGAGCGGGAGGGTCAGGATCAGGGTGATGCCGAGGTTTCGGGCGCGGGATGGGAGATTCATGGGACGGACCGTTGGCGGAGGTTAAGCGATCGCCCATTCGGCGCAATCCCACGTCGCAAGGGACAGGCTCCGGTGCGGTCCTGGTGGGTAATCCAGTACCGATCCCCCGGAAAATCTCCTCGTGTTTTGGCCCGCTTTGGATTACCTCCGGACCTTCGCGTCACCGCGGCGCGATGAAACCCATCCGACTGCGGCTTCTGCCTTTTGGACGACTCCATTGCCATGAACCGATTGCGTTTGCTGTTCTCCGTGTACGCCTGGGCGATGTTCCTCTGCGGGATCGGCGGCACGTTGAAGGCCCAGGAAGCCGCTCCTTCCAAGACCTCCCGAAAGGCGGCCCTCCTGGTGGAGAACCGGGCCGGGCAGGAATTCCAGAAACTGGCCGGCCAACTCGAGGACCAATTGTCGAGCCGTGCGGCGGGCCAGGGGCTGGTCCTCATCGGCCGGCAATTGGTGACCGACGCCGTCGCGAAGGAGGGAGAAGGGGCCCGGCTCGATGGCCTGCTGTCCGAGCGCAGCTCGGCATTGCGACTGGCCCAATCGCTGGGTGCCGACCTCCTCGTGCACGCCTCCCTGACGTCGGTCACCCGCGAACAGCGCACCTTCGATGACGGAGCCCTCAAGGTGACCAGCCAGAATCATGTGTTGAGGGTCGCCTACAAGATCGCCGAGGCGGGCGAGGGCGGCGTATTGGCCGGAGATACCGTCCGGGTCTCGCGCAATCTCCGGGGAACGCAGACCGGTGGCATCGAATCCACCGAGATCCACAGCCAGCTCGTCGATGACGCCGTCGATGGCATCCTCAAGGGATTCCCGGCCAAGGTGCTGCAGGTGGCCAAGACCGATGTGGCGAAGGCTCCGTGGATCGAGGTCTCGGTCTCCGCGGTGCCGGTCGATCTCACGCAGAATCCCCTGCAATTGCCCGACCTGCGGGTGGGTGCCGACGGTGCCCTCGTCAAGGGCGGGGCCGCACCGGTGGAGGTGATCCTCGGGGATGTCAGCGTCGAGGTGGACGGGGTGCTGGTGGGCACCACTCCGGCCACGCTCCGACTGGCTCCCGGATTCCACAAGCTCCGGCTCACCCGCCCGGGATTCCGGACTTACGAACAGACCATCAACCCGGTCGCAGGTCTCAAGTTGCGCCCCGCCTTGCAGATGAGCGAGGCGGGATACGCCCGCTGGAAGGACAACATCGCGTTCCTGCAGAACCTCGAGGTGAACCGGAAACTGACCGATGCCCAGGTCAAGGCGGTGGAGGGCTTCGCCAAGATGCTCGAGCAGAGCGGATACCGGGTCGATCTCCGGGAGGACGCCAAGGTGCAGATCAACGGCAAGTCGCTCTACGATGGGGCCACCCTCCAGATCCAGAACCGCAACCGCTGACCCTTCCACCCACACCCGTTCACCGATCATGAAGTCCCTGTTCCGTCTCCTGTTCCTGCTCTGGGGGGGCATCGCCGCCTCGGAGGCCCTCGCCCAGCGTGAAACCCTCGGCGTGCTTCCCGTCAAGGTGATCCCCGCCGTCGCCACGAAGCTCTCCCATGGCCGCAAGACCCTTTCGGCCGAACAGATGTCGCAGTCGCTGATGGAGCAGTTCATCAACAGCGTCAACGCCACCCGCAAGTTCCAGGTGGTGGTGCGCGGCGATCTCAAGGAACTCGTCACCGACGACGACAAATCCCGCGCCCTGAACCCCGACAAGGCGAAGGGATTCAATCTGGCCGAGACCAAGTACCTGACGGTGCTGACGGTCGATGACTACGAGGACCAGACCCAGCGCCTGGAGCAGAAGATCAGCAACACCACGCTCACCAAGCGGACGGTGCGCCTGTCGCTCATCGCCAAGATCTACGAGTCGGGCACCGGCAAGCTCCTCGAATCCGCCTCGAAGTCGATCGCGACCACCGATGCCCAGCAGACGCTCAACGAGGCGACCAACGATGCCGAGGTCACCGATGCCGTGATCCGCACCGTGGTCAAGGAGTCGGCCGATTGGGCGGCGAACCAGGTCGCCGATGTGATCTTTCCGGTGAAGGTGATCGCCAAGACCGACAAGACCGTGACGGTGAACCGTGGCGAGGGATCCGGCGTGGCCGCCGATCAGGTCTGGCGGGTCTTCGCCGTCGGCAAGGAGATGATCGACCCCGACACCAAGGAGGTCCTCGGCAAGGAGGAGGTCGAGATCGGCAAGGTCCGCATCACCGACGTGCTGCCGCGGTTCTCGCGCGCCACCGTGCTGGAGGATCGTGGCATCGCCGAGGGAGCCGTCCTGCGGAAATGAACCGGACCTTCCGGTTCCACGCGACCCGACCTTCCGAACCACCCGAATCCATGTCCCGACTCCCCCTCTTCCTGAAGTCCCTGTTCGCGGTGTCCCTGGCGCTGTGGGTCTCCGGTTGCCAGACCTACGAGCAGAAGACGGCCGAGACCAAGGGGTTGTGGAGCAGCGGCAACCTCCAGGCGGCCGCCGTCGACTACGCTCGCAAGGCCGAGAAGGCCCAGGGCGGCAAGGATGCCCTGGTCTACCGATTGGAGCAGGCGATGTCGCTGCGGGCCGCCGGCCAGATCGCCGAAAGTCAGGCCGCGTTCCAGCAGGCCGACGATCTGATCAACCGTTTCGAGGAAAAGGCCAAGACGAGCGTCTCGCGCGAGGCCGGGGCGCTGCTGTCCAACCAGGCCAACCTGCCCTACACGGGCCGGGACTACGACAAGGTACTGGTAAGCACCTACAAGGCCCTGAACCACCTCCAGTCGGGCGAGCCCGACAAGGCCCGTCCGGAACTCTTGCGCGCCTACCAGCGACAGCAGGATGCGGTGATCAACAACCGCAAGCGCATCGAGCGCGAAGCGGAGGAGATCAAGGCGGCGGCCTCCGAGAAGGCGGGCGAACACCAGAGCGTCCAGAAGGCCCAGTCCGATCCGGCGGTCAGCGGCCTCATGAAGCGGAATTACGCCGCCCTGGACCAGTTGAAGGCCTACGCCGACTACGCCAACCCGTTCCCGGTCTACCTCGACGCGCTTTACTTCCTGACCTTCTCGACGGGCGGCAGCGATCTCGAGCGGGCCAGGAAATCCTTCGAACGGGTGAAGGGGATGTCGGGAGCCAACAAGTACATCGATGCCGATCTGGCCCTCGCGGAGAGCGCTGCCAACGGCACCCCCCTGCCGCCCCGCACCTTCGTGATCTTCGAGACCGGCAGCGCCCCGCATCGCGACCAGTTCCGCATCGACATCCCGCTCTTCATCGTCGGGGCCAACCGGGTGCCGTATGTCGGTGCCGCCCTGCCGAAGCTGGAATTCAATCCGAACCACGTGGCTCCCCTGACGGTCACCGCCACGACGGGCTCCGAATCGACCGTGACCCTGGCCAGCATGGACAGCGTGGTCGGCCAGGCGTTCCGGGACGAGTTGCCGGGCATCGTCACCAAGACGCTGTTGTCCACCACCATCAAGGCCACGGCCGCCTACTTCGTGAACAAGACCGCCGAGGAGCAGGGAGGGGCGGTCGCCGGACTGGTGTCGATGCTGGCCACCGCGGCGACGCAGGCGGCGGTCAACATCGCGGACACGAGGACCTGGACGACGCTGCCCAAGGAATACCAGTTCTGTTCGCTGCCGACTCCTGCCGACGGCAAGCTGCGGGTCTCGGCACCGAACACCCAGCAGGCCGAAGTTGCCGTCGATCCGAAATCCATTAACCTGATCCTCGTTCGCTCCGTGAGTCCGTTGTCGCCGCTGGTGGTGACGACGATCCGTCTCAAATGAACCTCCATCCTGTCCGAGCCCTCGCCACCGCAATCCTGATGGCCGCGTTCGGCTCCGGGTGCGAGACCGTCAACACCACCGAGACCGCCCAACCGGCCTTCCAGCGCAACATGGTCGCCGAGAAGCGGGTGATCACCGACTCGTCGCTGGCCCGGAGGGTCCAGGTGCAGGGAGTGAACGTGTCCGACGGCCCGGGTGGCTTCCTGAAGGTGCAGGCCGAGGTCCTGAACACCACCCGGAGCAACCAGCGCTTCGCCTACAAGTGGGAGTGGTTCGACAAGGATGGCAACGTGGTGGAGGGGCCCTCCTCGGTGGCCGTGACCCGTCAGGTCGAGGGGAAGGAATCCCTCTTCATCCAGGGGGTCGCACCCCACCCCTCGGTGCGCGATTTCCGTCTGAAGCTCTACGAGAATGCCCGCTGAGTCCCCGGCCCGACCTTCCCCTCCACAACCATCCGACGCCTTTCGACCGCCCATGAACCGATCCCTCGCTTCCGCCCTCCTCGCCGCCGCTGTCGCCGCAGTCCTGACGGGCTGCTCGACCCAGGCCACCTATGTGGATCCCGGAAGCACCCGCACGCTGAGCAATGTCGGCGAGATCAATGTGCAGGACTGGAACATGGCCTCCGAGGCCATGGTGAGCTCCCTGATCGCCAAGCACATCAACTCGGGCAACCTGAAGGGCAGCGGGCCCGACGGGCGGGCGGTGCTGGCCATCAGCCGCATCGTCAACAACACCAGCATCCAGATCGACACGGACATGCTGGTGAAGAAGATCCGGGTCTCGCTCCTGGGCACGGGCAAGGTGGTGGCCGACATCACCGCGGGCCTGAGCGGGCCGGAGGATCCCCTGGCGGCCGAGGCCAAGCGCGAGCAGCAATTCCTGGGAACGCAGAAGGTGGCCGCACGTCCGGACTACACGCTTTCCGGCAAGATCATCGAGAACCGCACCCGCCAGGGCAACCGGACCGAGTCGACCTACGTGTTCCAGATGGCCCTGGCCACCCGCGACGGCCTCGCCGTCTGGGAAGAGGAGAAGACCATCACCAAGCAGGCCAAGCGCTCGGCCGTGGGTTGGTGATCCGGCCCTGTCGAGGGCCACGGTGGATTCCATACCGACGGTCTCCGGCCGAACGCGGGTCCCTTCGATCCCGGCCTTCGGATCCCGGGACCTGAACCTTGCCCCTCAGGGCCTGGTCGCGATCAACCCTCCGCGGGCGGCACCGCCCGGCAGTTCCAGGTAGTCGGTGAATCCGGCCTCCTTCAGCCATCCCTCCATTTCGCCGACGCCGTAGCAGCGGCCCTGCGTGGCGTGCATGAGCATCACCGAGTATTCCGCGACGTGGAGCGGTCCGTCCTTCTCGCGGTTCAGGAAGGCGTCGTGGATCAACAATCGGCCTCCCGGGGGCAGGGCCGCGAACGATCGGTCCAGGAGCGCCCTCACGACCGGGACGTCCCAGTCGTGCAGGACGTTGGAATACAGGTGAAGATCATGTCCTCCGGGCAGGGGGCCTTCCAACATGTCGCCCGCCACCACCCGGACCCGGTCGCTGAAACCCCGCGCCTCGATGGCCTGGGCGCAGATCGCGTCCACCGGAGGTTTCTCCAGCACGGTGGCGCTCAGTTCCGGGAAATGCGCGCAGAGCGAGCAGGCGTAGATGCCCGAGCCGCCGGCGATGTCCAGCAGCGAGCGGGATCGACCCGCAGGCAGGTGCTTCGCGAGGGCCTGTGCCAGGAAGACACCCCGGCAGTCCATCGCACGCGTGAATTGCCGGGCGAAGTCGGGTTTCTCCATGGCCTTGTGCCAGTCGGGTTGGGAGGCCTGGCTGCCCCAGTTGGCGGGCTTGTCGGTCTGCAGGACCCGCAGCAGGTCCTTCACCACGGGCCTATCCACCAGGGATTCGTAATAGGGTCCGATGAACCAGGGCGAGCTGGCCACCAGGTGCTCGCGGGCCGCGGGGGTCGGTTCGTAGCGACCATCCGCGCGCAACGTGATCAGCCCCATGGCCTGGAAGAGCGTGACCATGACGTCGGCGGGCCGTCGGTGGAGCGAGTGGCGTCGGCAGAGCCCCTCGAGGTCGGTCGGTTCGGTCTCCAGTGCGCTGAAGAAGTCGAGGCGGACCAGCGCGAGGATCAGCAGGTCCTCGGCGTACAGGCCGTCGCGGTAGCGGTAGAGGGCCGTGGGATCGGTGGCGGGGGCGAGGGTCAGGGATGAGGTCATGGAGCGGGGGGATTCGGCGGGACGATGGCAGGGAGGATCGAAGGTCTCGGGAAAGGAGTCCGGCCCGGAGCGACTCAGAACGGGTCTTCGCCGCCGTCGATGGGATCGGGATCGGGGGCCGGATCGCCGAAGGGGTCGCGATCGGAGTGGCGAGAGGCGCCCGGGCGACCGCCCCAGGGGTTCGCCTGCGGGGTCGGGGCGTGGATCTTCCATTCCTCGACCAGGGTTTCCGGGAATTCCGCCAGGAATCGCGAGGCCGGTTGGAAGGCCTCGCCCATGCCGGCCATGAAGCGGAGCAGGGGCCGGCAGAGGTAGAGTTCGTCCTTCGCGCGCGTCAGCGCGACATAGAACAATCGGCGCTCCTCCTCCTCGCCATCGGCCGTCTCGGTGGAGCGACCGCTGGGGAACAATCCGTCGCAGAGCATCATGATGAAGACCGCCCGGAACTCGAGCCCCTTGGCCTGGTGGATGGTGGAGAGGCGGAGTCGTTCCTCCTCTTCGTCCCCCTCCCGGGGTTGGTTCTGTTCGGCCTCGAGGTTCGACTGCAGGGCCAATTCCGAGAGGAACAGGGTGGTATCCGCGAAGGTGTCGGCGTAGGCGGCCAGTTGGGCGAGGTCTTCGAGGCGGTTGCGGGCGTTCTCGTAGGTCTTGCGGAGGTAGTCCTCGTAGTCGGCCTCGAGCACCAGCCGGATCAGGCGTCCGGGCTGTCCCCGCCGCTCGGGACTCTCGCACTGCGCGATGGTGGCCGTGAACTGGGCCCAGGCCGCCGCCGCCTTCTTCGGGACGCTGCGGGCGATGGCGCTGAGTTCCGGAGCGACGGGCCGGGCCTCGGGCAGCGCTCCGTCGTTGTCGGACACCTCGAATCCGGGCGTCGAATCGGAGGAGGGAAGGAACCGCGCGCTGAAGGCCGTCCAGAGGGTATCGGCGCTCTTGCCGCCGACGCCGGGAAGCATCCGGACCAGTCGCTTGAAGGCGAGCTCGTCGGCCGGGTTGGCGATGAGCTTGAGGTAGGCGGCCACATCCTTGATGTGGGCCTGCTCGAAGAAACGGATGCCGCTGGTGATGACGAAGGGGATGTTGCGCCGGGTCAGTTCCATCTGCAGTTCCAGCGCATGGAAATGCGAGCGGTACAGGACGCAGATCTCGTCCAGGGAGATGCCCTCGTCGCGCAGTTCGAGGGCGCGCTGGGCGATGAAGGCGGCCTGTTCGCGCGCATCGGTGGCCACGATGAGCGCCGGCTTCTGTCCCGAAGGCCGTGCGGCCTGCAGGGCCTTGGGGAACTGGCGCAGGTTGGCGGCGATCGCCGCGTTGGCCAGGGCCAGGATCTCCGGCGTGCTGCGGTAGTTGGTCTCGATCTTGAAGACCTTCGCGCCTGTATGCCGCTCGGGGAATTTCAGGATGTTGGCGAAGTTGGCCCCGCGCCACGAATAGATGCTCTGGGCATCGTCGCCCACGGCCATGAGGTTGCGGTGGCGTAGGGTCAGGCAGTCGAGCAGCGTGGCCTGGAGGACGTTCGTGTCCTGGTACTCGTCGACCAGCACGAACTGGAACCGGCGCTGGTAGGTCTCGGCGATGTCGGGGAACTCCTGCAGGAGCCGCAGCCACAGCACCAGCAGGTCGTCGAAGTCCATCAGGCCGGCCTGGCGCTTCCGCTCGGCGTACTTGTGTTGCACCAGTCGGATGGAATCCATCACGCCGGCGAAGGGGCCCTCGTCACCGCCGGTGACCTCGTCGAGGGTCTGCCCCGTGTTGACCTGCATCGAGAAGAGGTCGGCCAGGGCCTCGGCCTTGGGGAAGCGGACGGCCTTCACGTCGATGCCCGCGTCGGTGATGCAGGCGTTGAGCAGGTCCTTGGCATCCTCGCGGTCGGCGATGGTGAAGTCGCGACGGTAGCCGAGGCGATCGGCATGCAGGCGCAGGATGCGGACCCCGATCGAATGGAAGGTGCCGCCCCAGAGGTCGGCGATGCCACCACCCAGCAGGTCCCCCACGCGCTCCATCATCTCGCGGGCCGACTTGTTGGTGAAGGTCAGCAGGAGGATGCGGTCGGCCGGGATGCCATGCTCGATGAGCCAGGCGACCCGGTAGGTCAGGGTCCGGGTCTTGCCCGCGCCCGCGCCGGCGAGCACGAGGCACGGCCCCGGCGGCGCGGTGACCGCCTCGTATTGCTGGGCGTTGAGTTCCTGCGCGTAGTCGATCCGAAGGTCGGCCGGCGGTCGGAACGGGTTCAATGAATACTCACGCGCCACGTCCCGATTGAAGGGTGCGCGCGGACAAAATCCCAATCCGGAATTGGCTCCGCGCTCAGCCCCGCCATCCGGGCTGGGGTTGGGGACCCATCCGGGCGGGAGCCGGTTCGGACGGGTTCGGTCGCCGCTCGTTCAATCGGGCCAGGAACCCGGGGAACACCGCCGGCAGGGACGAGCTCCTCAGGTATTCCTCGGCGTCCGCCTTGTGGCCGCGGGCGCGCAGCGTGGCGTAGACGTGCAGTTCGAATTGATGCCCGAATCGCACGGCCGCCTGATCTTCGCCGAGCGCCTTCAGCACGGCGATGAGCGCCTCGGCCGTGGAGAATTGCTCCAGGCGTTCCTGCGATCGCAACCAGTACCGGCTGGCGCCGGACTGGCTGAGCCGGACGGGTCGGCCCCATCCCTGCACGACCCGCAGCATCTCCCCGGCCTGTTCCCAGTTGCCGTCGAGCAGCAGGACCTGCGGGGCGGGTCGGTCGGTGGGGCGCGGGACGAGGCTCTCCACCGGTTCGCCGCCCGGATGCAGGATCCAGAGTTCCCGGTCGGGTCGGGCGATGATCTCGCGGGTGGGAGGATCGATCCGTTGGTACACGTGGGAGCGCGCCCCCTCGAGGATCCGGGTCACGAGTTTCCCGGTGCTGGTGGGGCGCCAGTGCTCCCGACGATGGATGAGCACGTCGACAGCCACCGTGCTGGCCACGGTTTGCCGCGCTTCGCACAGGCACCATCGCGGAGGCAGGCAGCATCCGTCGCACCGGATCGTTCCTGCGAGGATCACGCTGCGGGCCATGGGGAGTCCGGTCGACGGTCGGTGGGAACGCGGGTGGAAAAGAAAACCGCCGGCCATCCGATTGGGGACGGGCCGGCGGTGTGTCCCGCGGGGAGCGGGGATCGGTGGGTGATCAGTACGCGGCCTGGGCGCCCTTGATCTGGCGCTTCTGCATCCAGGGCATCATCGCGCGGAGCTTGGCGCCGGTCTTCTCGATCGGGTGCTTCTCACCGGCGGCGAGCAGGGCGTTGTACTTCTTGTAGCCGCCCTTGTACTCGGCGACCCAGTCCTTGGCGAACTTGCCGGTCTGGATGTCCTTCAGCGCGGCCTTCATGCGCTTCTTGACCGAGGCGTCGATGATCTTCGGGCCGACGGTCACGTCGCCCCACTTGGCCGTCTCGGAGATCGAGAAGCGCATGCCGGCGATGCCGGCCTCGTTCATGAGGTCGACGATGAGCTTCAGCTCGTGGAGGCACTCGAAGTAGGCCATCTCGGGCGAGTAACCCGCCTCGACGAGGACCTCGAAGCCGGCCTGGACGAGGGCGCTGGCGCCGCCGCAGAGGACGGTCTGCTCGCCGAACAGGTCGGTCTCGGTCTCCTCCTTGAAGGTCGTCTCGATGACGCCGGCGCGGGTGCCGCCGATGCCCTTGGCCCAGGCCAGGGCGATCTTCTTCGCGTTGCGGCCGGGGTTCTGGTAGATGGCGATGAGGCTGGGCACGCCCTTGCCCTCGGTGTACTGGCGGCGGACGATGTGTCCCGGGCCCTTCGGGGCGACGAGGATCACGTTCACGTCCTTCGGCGGGACGATGGTCTTGAAGTGGATCGCGAAGCCGTGGCTGAAGAGCAGCGTCTTGCCGGCGCTCAGGTTGGGCGCGATGTCCTTCTCGTAGGCGGCGGCCTGCTTGGTGTCGGGCAGCGCGATCATGATCACGTCGGCGCGCTTGACCGCCTCGGCGCTGGCGAGCACTTCGAAGCCTTTTTCACGGGCCACCTTGATGGACTTGGAACCTTCGTAGAGGCCGATGATGACATTGCATCCGGACTCCTTGAGGTTCAGCGCGTGGGCGTGGCCTTGGGAGCCGAAGCCGAGCACAGCGAGGGTTTTGCCTTTGAAGACGCTCAGGTCGGCGTCCTTGTCGGTGTACACTTTAGCCATAAATGCGAGATCGAAGCGCCCATCATGGGCATATTTCGTGGCGAGACAAGAAGATCAGTGCCCCTTCCGAAGTCGCGGTGCGAACCCGGGGCGTCATCGGCGGCCGTCGTACCAGAGGTGGCAGGCCTGCTTGTCGGTGAGGGTGGCCGTGGGTCGGAGGGCCGCCCGCAGGATCAGCCGGCCGATCTCCAGCGGGGTGTAGAGCCGGACCTTCCGGGCGGAGGTGAGCAGCGGCGTCCGGGAGAGGATGACGATCCGCCGGTTCGAGGCCCGGGCCAGGGGGCGCAACCGATGGGTGAGGTCGATCTCCTCGGCCGCATAGAACCGGCCGCTGAACCCGCCGATCTGACGGAAGGCCGCGGTTTCGACGAAGATGAAGGAACCGGCCATGAGGCGGCGGAGCCGGCTGGCGGTGTTCCAGAAGGCGGTGCCGATCCGCACGCGCAGGTCGTCGCTGTCCATGCGGACGGTGGCACCGCCGGCAAGCACGCGTCCGGACCGGATCGCGTCGATCATGGCCCCGAAGAGTTCGATGGAGGGCTGCGAATCGGCATCGATGAACACCAGCCAGTCGCCGATGGCGGCGGCGGCCCCGGCGTTCCGGGCCCGGGCGATCATGTTCACGGGCTCGAACACGACCCGGGCTCCGTGGTCCCGTGCGACCCGGGCCGTGCCGTCGGTCGAGTTGTTGTCGCAGACGATGACCTCGGAGGCCCATCCCGCGGGTTCGAAGGCCTTCCGGGCGGCCTCCACCGCACGCAGGGTGGCGGGCAGGAGGCGCTCTTCGTTGAACGCCGGCAGGATGATCGAGACCGTCATGGGCGTCCGGGGGAAGGAGACCCGCCGTCGATGGGCCCCGGTGCGGAGGTGACCGACAGGGCCTCCAGTGCCCATCCAGGCGCCGTCTCGGTGTCGAGGGCGGTCGATTCGCCCCGGGCCAAGCGCCGCTCGGCCAGGAGCCCGATCATGGCGGCATTGTCGGTGCAGAAGGCGGGTTCGGCGATCCGCAGGTCGAGCCGGCGTTGCTTGGCGGCCGACTGGAGTTCGCGCCGGAGACCCCGGTTGCAGGCGACGCCTCCGCTGGCCGTGATGCACCCGACCCCGGTCTTGCGGGCGGCCGCGACGAGCTTGGTGGCCAGCGTGTCCACGATGGCGGCGCGGATCCCGGCGCACAGGTCGCGCAGGTCCTGCGGCCCATCGGCCAGTCCGGGGTGTTTCTCGAGAAAGACCCGGACGCTCGTCTTCAGGCCGCTGAAACTGAAGAGGTGGTTCGGCTCGTCGCGCAGGGGCCTGGGAAACCCGAACCGGTCGGCGCGCCCCTCCTCGGCGAGGCGGTCCAGGACCGGGCCGCCCGGATAGGGCAGCCCGAGGAGCTTGGCCGCCTTGTCGAAACATTCGCCGGCCGCGTCGTCCAGCGTGCCTCCGAGGATCACCGGATCGAGTTCGGCGCGGACGTGGACGAGCAGGGTGTGCCCGCCCGAAGCGATCAGCGAGACGTGCGGGGGGATGGCCGCCTCGTGGAAGCGCGGGGGTTGGCCGGAGATCCACGGGGAGTACAGGTGCGCCTCGTGGTGATGGATGCCGATCACCGGCAACCCGCGGGCCGCGGCCAGCGACTGGGCGGACGTCCATCCGGCCATCAGGGCCGCGGGCAATCCCGGGCCCCGGGTCGCGGCGACGGCCGTGAGGGCGTCCATCGGGATTCCCGCCGTCTGCAGGGCCTGCCGGACCACCGGGATCAGGTTGCGCAGGTGCTCGCGGGTCGCCAGTTCGGGAACCACGCCTCCGTACTCGGCATGCAGTCGCACTTGCGACGCCACGACGTTGGAGAGCACCTGGCCGCGGTGGACCACGGCGGCGCTGGTTTCGTCGCAGGAGGATTCGATGGCGAGGACCATGGGGCAGTCGATGGGGTGCCGCATCCCCGGGGTGCGGTTTCCGAAGGCGCGTCCGGGGGGTTATGGCGCGGCCGGCGCGGCGGGTCGGGACTCCTTGGAAGGCACCTCGGCCCGGGACGTCTTGCCGCCGGGTCGCCGCGCCAGAAGGCGGACGCCCTTGAGCAGGTCCATGGCCCGTTCCAACTGCGGGTCGGCGTCGGCCAGGACCAGTTCACGCAGGCGCGCCTGCTGGGCCACCGGATAGAGCCGCAGGGTGTCTTCCAGGCTGTTGGTGCCCCCGGGCATGCGGCGCAGCTGGATGGCGGCCTCGTCCTCCTCGGTGATGGGCACCACGATGTTGGGCGAGATGCCCCGCTCGTGGATCACCTTGTGGCTCGGCGTGTAGTACTTGGCCGTGGTGAGTCGAAGGGCCGAGCCGTCATTGAGGGGCAGGATGTTCTGGACCGATCCCTTGCCGAAGGACTGTTCGCCGATGACCACGGCCCGCTCGAGATCCTGGAGGCAACCGGCCACGATCTCGGAGGCGCTGGCGCTGCCGCCGTTGATGAGGACCACCACGGGATGGGTGCGGACCTTGCCCTTGCCGGAGGCCTTGCGCTGCTGGTCGGCCGCCCGGTTGCGCCCCTCGGTCGAGACGATGGGCTTGCCCTTGGGCAGGAACTTCTCGCAGACCGCCACGGCCTGGTCGAGCAGGCCGCCGGGATTGCCGCGCAGGTCGACGACGAGGCCTTCGAGGCCCTGTTTCTCGAGCTTCACCAGCGCCGATTCGAGTTCCTCGTCCGTCTTCTCGGCGAACTGGGTGATCCGCACGTAGCCCAGCCGATCGGGCCCGATGGGGAATTCCCGCCGGTTGTCCTTGTCCTTCACTGTATAGACTCGGATGTCCTCGCGGATGAGGGTGATGTCCTTGGGCTCGGTGAGCGAGGGGCGGATCACCGACAGGGTGACCTTCGAGAGGGGCTCGCCCCGAAGGAGCTTCACGGCGTCGCCCATCACCAGACGCTCGGTGGATTTGCCGTTGATCTTCAGGATCTGGTCGCCCGGCAGGATGCCCGCCTCGAAGGCCGGGGTGTCCTCCATCGGGGCGATCACGGTCAGCACCCCGTCCTTCACGTGGACCTGTAGTCCGACCCCGCCGTAGGATCCCTCGGTGTCCTCCTTGAGTTCGTTGAACTTGGACACCGTCATGAATTCGCTGTGGGGATCGAGGGTGGAGAGCATCCCCTTCATGGCCCCCTGGATGAGGTCCTTGTAGGTGAGGTTCTCGCCGTCGACGTAGTCCTTGCGGACGCGCTCGAGCACGCGCGTGAAGAGTTCGAGCTGTTGGTAGGGGTCGTCGCGCTCGTCGGCGGCGCTGAGTTCGAAGAGCCTCGCCCCGAGGCCGACGTAGGCCACGAGGGCGGCGATGAAGAAGGGGTAGATCAGGCGTGGGTTCATCTCGGCGATTCCGGCGCACATCCGCGCCGCGACAACCTAGATTCACCCGTCAAAAAGGGAAGGAGCCTGTTGCTTTTGTTCACCGGTCCGTCGCTTGCGCGACGCGGTTCCCCTGCGAGGTTGGCATCATGCTGCTGGTGGGCATCGATCTGGCCTGGGGCGAACGCAACCGGGACGGGGTCTGCCTGATCGAGGCCGACACGCCCCCGGGGAGGGCCATGGTCGTGGAATCACGTTGGACCCTCGGGGACGCCCCGCTTCGGGAATGGCTCGCGGCCAAGGCGGCCGGATCGCCCTGCCATGTCGCCGTCGATGCACCCCTGGTCTGCCCGAATCGGGACGGATCCCGTCCGGTGGACCGCCTGACCCATCGGCTCTTCGGCCGGGAACACGCCGGATGCCATCCCTCCAACAGCCGGCTCTGCGCCCGTCCGGTGCGGATCGCCGGGGTCCTCGAGTCCGATGGGTTCACCCTGGGGTGGGATCCGGCGGCACCGCGGTTGGCCATGGAGGTCTATCCCCACCCGGCCATGATCCGATGGTTCGGGTTGTCCCGCATCCTCAAGTACAAGCGGGGCGCCGTCGCGGACCGGCGTCGGGAATTCCGCCGTTATCAGTCGCTGTTCCGCAGCCTCCTCGAGGTCCGGTTCCCGGAGTTGGCCCCGGGTTCCGTCGGGAACGGGCTACTGGAGGCCGATCCTTCCAAGGAGGCCGAGGACCGCCTCGATGCGTTCTTCTGTGCCCTGATCGCACTGCACCATTGGCGGCATCAGGGCCGGCAGAGCCAGATCCTCGGGGATGTCCGCAGCGGATTCCTGGTGGTGCCCGAATGAGGCCTGCCGGTGCGACCCGTGGGTGGGACTGGCCTTGAGGCCGGTCGGCCGGATAGGCTTCCCGGATCATGGGGCCTGTCGAAGCACTGGTTCAACCGATCGGAGCGGCCTGGGCGGGAGCATTGCTGGTCGGCGGTCTGGCGTTCCGGCGCCGGGCCTGGCTGGCCGGATTCACCTCGTTGTGCCTGGCGGGCGGCCTGTGGTTGGTGGGCGGTACGCCCCTGTCGGCATTGCTGTTGGCGCGCCTGGAGAGGCCCTATGATCGGATCCATCCGGTGACCCTGCCGGTGGCCGATGCCGTGGTGGTCCTGTCGGGAGACATCGAGTTCTCGGGGCGAGAGCTGCTCTGGTTCAGCACCGGGTCCTCGTTCGAGCGCACGTTGACGGGGCTGGAGGCGATGCGACAGGGCAAGGCCCGGACTCTGGTCGTCAGCGGAGCCCCGTTCCAATGGCTCGGGAGTGCGCGTTCGGAGGGGGATCTGCTGGTCTCGTGGATTCGCGCGTGGCGTCTGCCTTCGGGCGAGTTGCTGCGCCTGCCCGCCTGCGACGACACCCACGAGGAAGCCCTCGCGATCGGAGACCTTGCGAAGAAGCGCGGTTGGAAACGGGTGATCCTGGTGAGCTCGGCGTCCCACCTGGCCCGGGGTGCCGCCGCCTGCCGCAAACAAGGCGTCGAAGTGCTGCCGGTGGGTTGCGATTTCCAGGGCTTGGATGCCCTCGATCGTCCCGTGCGCTGGTGGGTGGTGCCCCGGAGCGAGGGGTTGGTCCGCTTCGAGCGATGGCTGCACGAGGAATTGGGCGGGGTCTGGTACTGGTGGCGCGGATGGATTTGACGTCCTCCGGGTTGCCCTCGGCGGTCGGCTCGGGTTCCCTTGGCTTCGCGTGAACCTCACCGTTCCCCAAGACGTGATCCAAGCCGCGGGCGGCCTGGTGTGGCGAAGCTCTCCCCGGGGCCGCGAACTGATCCTCATCCATCGGACCCGGTATGGTCCCGAATGGGCCCTGCCCAAGGGGAAGCTCGATCCGGGCGAGGGTTGGCTCCAGGCCGCGGTGCGCGAGGTCGAGGAGGAGACCGGATGCCGCGCCGCGGTCGATCGCTTCGCCGGTGGCAGTGTCTATGCCGTGAATGGGACCCCGAAGGTCGTCCTGTACTGGCACATGGAGTTGTCGGAGCAGGGGCCGATCCAGGATACCCGGGAGGTGGCCGACCTGCGCTGGGTCACCGCCGAGGAAGCCCAGGCCCTGCTGACCCACGCCAACGAGCGGGCCCTGCTGGTGCCTCCGGAGAACCGCGAGCGCCCCGGTCGTTGACCTCCGGTCACTTCTTGGCCGGCGGCAGCAGGAACAACCGAGCGTCCCCGGCCCCGAGCGACAGTTGGATGCCGCGCAGTTCCGGGCTGTCATCCCGTAGCGGATGCTCGAGTCCGTCGTCCCGGCTGACTTCCCGGACCTCGCCGTCGGTGTCGAACACCACCGTCGGCCACGCCGTGTAGGCCGTGTTGTGGTTGACGAGCACCACGGCGCGCCGTCCGTCGGCATGGGCGAGGGCTCCGACCAGGAACGAGGCGTCGGGGTCGGAGCCGACCCGGGTCAGGGAACGGATCCCGGTCCGGCCCAGCGGCGACTCATTGTTGCCGGTGGTGTACCGGACCACTCCCTGGCCGGTGAGCCGCATCAGGACGGGGCCCCAGCGCTCCAATCCGGCGTTGATCCGTCGGGCCTCGTCGTAGTGTCGGGTCTTGAATCCCTCGGCGGTGAGGAGGGCCCCTCCCTTGGGGAATTCGCCGGTGCCGCCGTTGCCCTGGCCCGGCGTCCAGTAGCAGAAATACAGGATGCCCTTGGAGCCATGGGCGATGGAAGCGTGGATCATCCACCGGATCTGGGCCTCGGTGGGGTCCATCCGGTCGCCGAAGGGCATGGAGTGGAAGAAGTTCCAGAATGGGATGCCCGCGGCGACCGAGTGGCGGCGCATCGATTCCAGGTTCTTGAGGTATTCATTGCGGGAGTCGTCGCCCGGACGCATCTGGGGGTAGTGGTCCATCGAAAGGACGTCGGGTTTCACGGTCTTGAGGAATCCCTGGAGGTATTCCTCGTAGTCGGTGGCCCCCATCTGGGCGGGTCCGGCGTAGTTGGGGAAGAGATTGACGTAACCCAGTCGGCCGGGGCGTCGTTCGCGGAGGGAGGCGACACGGGCGGCCAGCGCGGGAAAGGCCGTGGTCGCCGGTTCGTCGGCAAGGCTGTAGCCCCAGCAGGCCGGTCCTTCCGGCAGGGGTTGCCCCGGATCCGACGCCTCGACCAGCACCTTGAGTCCGAGCGGTTCACAGACGCGGATTTGTTCCTCGGCGCTGAAACCGGCCGTCCCGATGACGAGGTTGAAGTTCGCCTCGCGGATTTCGCGGTACCGGCCGGGCAGGTCCTGGGTGGTCCTGGGAGGGACCCAAAGGCCGATGGCGAAGCGGTCCTGGACGAAGCGGTTCGGATCGGCACCGAAAGCGGTCCAGGCCGACATCAACAGGCAAAGCACTCCAAGGATGCGGGTCATGCGGTCGTGATCCTGATCCGGAAGGCGCGGGGTGATCCATCCGAATGAGGGGTTTCCGGCGCCGTCCATCATGGGTGGGCTCCGCGGGACCGACCCTTCGCCCGCAGGGAAGCTCGGGGAAGAATCGGTTTTCGCGCTGTGCGCGAGGGGGGATCGGGTGATCGCTTCCAGAGCGGGCTTCGGATCGGCCCCGCTCCGCTGCGGTTCGGGTGGGCTCCGCGGGCAGAGGCTTGGGTTCCGGGGGTGATGTTCGTTGCTACCGGTGTTGAAGGAGGGGGCGAGGGTGTGACGACATCCGGGAGAGGGCTCGGAGGGGCGGAGTTCCGTCAAGCGGGGGTGACAGGGGCGTGCGAGGTGATACGGAGGGTCAGAGTCTCAGTGGGGGCATTCCGATGGGCGGTGGCGATCTCGGCCTCCGAGGGGAACGTCTCGCCCGTCACCCGACGGCCCGAGACGCGGACCTCGATGACCGGATCCCTGAAGGGCCACGGGTCGAGCCAGAAGGTGCGCTCGGTCACGTGATGCACGGCGACTTCCCGGGTGCCACCGCCGTTCAAAGGCAGAGGGTGCAGGAGCCCGGCCGGGTGGGGATAGTCGACACAGGACAGCAACGACAGGTTGTCGCAGGCCTGAAGGAGTCGGAAGTTCTCGACCCAGGTGGTCGCCAGCAGGTCCTGTGGGGTGAACCTGCCGGTGCGGGCGCACTCCTGACGCAACGTCTCCTGCCGCGACTGTTGGGACTCGAGGAAGGCCGCGAGGCGAGGTCGGTCCTCAGGACGCAGGGTCGAGTGATCCGCCCGCTCGGTCAGCAGGTTGCAAGTGTGCATCGAGATGAGGACCGCCGCGTAGGGATCCTGGGCGGCGACCGCCTCCATGGCCTGCCCGCGCACCTGGAGATAGTCCGCGAGGTCGATCTCCTCGAAGGCGCTGTACTTGCCCACGAGGTCGATGCCGAAAGCGCTGGGGCGTCCTTCACGGGTCAGCTTGGGCGAGCGGTCCCGGACTGCCCACCCGTCATCGTGCCGGCGGATGCCTTCGAGCGTGGAGTCTCGAGGGAAGGGGCTGCGGAAGAGGTCGTTGCCCCAGGCACGCGCGAATTCACCGGCGATCCGGGCATGCTCGGGGTGGGTGATGAGGAACCATCCCTCCGGGGTGCGGGCACGAAGCATGGCGGTCGGGCAACAGGTTCAGGCGATCCTCGGGAACAGTGACTTGGCGAGGGTTCCCGTCACGGTGATCTGGGGTTGGTTGACGATCTGGCTCAGGCGCAGGTCGAGGGCCACGCTGCAGAGCGTGTAGGCCAGTTGCGGCGACAGTCCGAACCTCGCGACGAGGAAATCGATGGCGTGGTGGATGACGTTGCGGGCCGCGGCCATCGCATCGGGGGCGCTGGCGATGAAGGCCCAGGATCCGAGGTCCGGCGCCTTGTGGACCCTCGGTGGCAGTTCGGCGAAGGGCTCATCGAGGCGGAGGTCCTTGCGTACGGTGAGCCGGAATTCCGCCTCCATCGGACCCTCGATGCCGTTGATGCAGACCTCGCCGTCGCCCTGCGCCGCATGGCCATCGCCGGCGCTGAAGAGGGCGCCTTCGTGGAAGATGGGCAGGTAGAGGGTGGTGCCCGGTTGCAGGTCCTTGACGTCCAGATTGCCACCGAAGGAGCCAGGAGGGCGGGTGCGGTGCGGTCCGGGAGCCTCCGGGGCCACGCCGACGATCCCGAGGAACGGAGCCAGCGGCACCCGGGCCGGAGCCAGCGATTCGCTGAAGTCCTTCTCCAGCTTCCAGAGGAACAGGTGGGGTTCGGTGAAACGCTCCGGGAGGCTGCCGAGGCCGGGGATGATGCTCGTCCAGCCCCATCCGCGATGCTCGATGCGTCGAATCTCGATCTGAAGGACATCCCCGGGCCGGGCGTCCTGGATGAAGACGGGCCCGGTGATGGTGTGGATCTTGTTGCGATCCATGGCCACGAAGTCGGCCACCGTGGAGGTCGGCGACATCTGCGCGCCGCTGGAATCGAGGCAGTCGAGGATGATCGTGTCGCCCGAGGCCACCTCGGCCGCTGGCGGCAACCCGGCGTCCCATCGGTCGTGGGTGCGGGTGCTGGGGATCCGATGAAGGGCCATGGACGGCTGGATGGAGTAGGGGGATCGAAAGCCGCGGAGCCCGACCTGACTCACGGCCGCCCCATCGCTGGGGCGGCCGTGGTTGATGATCGTTTCCATCATCGCCGGGGGATCCGTCTCCAAATCGCCCGGCCGGTTGTTTGGGCGAGACCTGTAAGCACCCGGCTTGCCAACGGCGTTTTCCGGAGATCCGGGGCGTTGCTTTGGTGAAATCCGTCGCGACTGGCAAAAAACAGTCAGCCGGGAAGGATCGCGCTCACCACGGGAAGGTGAAATCCAGAGGTTCCGGCGGGAGGATCCGGTACATCCGCATCACCGACGTCGCAAAGGAATCGAAGGTGGTGCGCTCGACATCGTTGCCCTCGAAGAGCCAGTAGGGCTGCCAAGGGCCCGCCGCGCCGTTGTCGGAGAATTCCAGACGCACCTGGTATCCGCGCGGCACCGTGGTCGTCAGCATCACGCCGCGCTGTCCGTCGCCGCTCTCGAACTCGGAGATCGAGAGCGGCGCGGCGGCGGCCGGGGTCTCGTCATCGGCCAATGTCAGCACTGTGCTTTCGAAGCCTTCGAGGAGCCCGATTTCGCCTTCGGGCTTTTCCAGGGTGAGCGTGATGTCCTGGGTACCCTGCGCGTCGGTGTTGTTCACCAGCGGGATCTGCACGAAGATCTGGGAATCGCCGGGGCCGAAGGTGGCGGTGCGACGGGTCTGGCCGCCCAGGACCGCCAGCGCGGCGGCCGGCCCGTCGAGTCGGAAGGCGACGGTGGTCGTTCGGCGGGTGTCGAGGGTTCGCCAGAGACGGATTTGGGCGTAGCCGTTGGTGGAGCCCTCGTTGATCTGGAAGCGCTGCGATACGAATCCCACATTTCCCGGGGTCATGTCGTCGAGGATCGTCACCTCCATGAGGACCGGGGCGTTGGTGCTGCCGTCGATGGAGAGTTCGAACACCGCCGTCTCCTTGCCCTCGTCGACCTCGTCATAGATCGGGGGCAGCGGCAGCCAGGCCATGGAGCCGAGCCCGCCCTGCGCCGGAAGGCGGATGAAGGGCTTGTCCATGTCGAAGTCCTTGCCCGGGGTGGCGGTGCCGCTGACGAACCGGGTCCGCACCGTGACGTCATTGGTGCCCGTGTAGTTGCCGAGGACGGTGAAGAACAACGGTATGGCCCGATCCTCGGCGATCTCCAGCTTCGGGTAGTCCAGCTTCAGGGACAGGCCCTCGAGGCCACCATCAGGGGTCGGCGGGGTCGTGGGTCGGGTGCCGGCGTCGATGCCGGAATCCGGGCGTTGGATGGGTGGTTCAGAATCCACGGGAGGCCGGGTGACCTCGACGCCCGTGCCTTGGGTGATCTCCGTATTGGAGTCGGTGACCGGGTCCGGGCGGACCACCGGTCGCTCCGGCTCTCCGGGCGTCGGGGCGATCTCGAACGCCGGGACGAGTGGTTCCGGGGAGGGTGGCTGCCGGTCCTGGGGTGCGCCTGTCGAACCGGCGTCGGCGACCGTCGACTGCGATTCGGCATCCACCGACGGCCGCTCCGGTGCCCGGTTCTCGGATGCGATCCTCAGGAGCGTCCGCTGGACTTCGATGACCTTCTCGAGACCCGGCAGGCCCGGATCGGTCGACAGATCGGCGCTCACCGTGATGCTCGGGTCGTCGCCCGGCTCTGAACCGATCCTGAAATTGGGGAGGGTTCCAAGGGAAGTGCGGATGGATTCGATGGCGCGGGCCGGTTCAGCCAGACGTTCCTTCGACATCGAGGTCCAGAAATTGGCCGGTCTGCCTTCGGTCCAGCTCACCGTCTGGCCCCCGAGCATCGGATCCAAGACGTACAGCCGGTTTTCTGCGAATCCCCGACTGGCGAAGACCATCAGCGAGGACGGACTGTCGATCGGTGGGAACCAGTACCAATCGGCCCAGATCTGGATCCCGTCGTTGCTCCGGTAGCGCCAAACGCCGCCGCGTTCACCGTCGGTCGGACCAGTGGGTTGGGCCTTGATGCTGAGTCCCGGATCCGTGGACGGGATCCGGAGCGCCTTGCGCACCTCCACCTCCACCCTCGCGATCAGGTCCTTGTCCGAGGCCTCACCGATGAAGGTTCCATCGCCGAACGGGTCGATGGGTGTCAGAGGCTCGATGATCGGCGGTGCGGGAGCCGGTCGCGGCGCCGGGAGTTCCTGCGCCTGGACGGTGGCGGTGGCGAACCATGCGATCGTGGCGATGAGGTTGCGGAGCGGTCGCCCGCGGCGTGCCTGTGCCGACGGCGTCGATTCGGGGGGCTGATGATGTGGTTTCATGATGGATTGGATAAATGTATCAATACAGATACTGAGAAAGGTTAGTAAAACTGATTGGATGCACGCAAAGAGACCCCGGTGAACGGGGGGCTTGAAGGTGGCCGGATCAGGCGGTGCGATCGACCGGCCGCGGGGCGGCCGTCAGCGCGCCACCGGACAGGGCGCCGAACACGGCGAGGAGGGCCAGCGCTCCGGGAGTCAGGGCGAGAGTGTCGCGGATCCACGGATGCCAGGCGACCTGAAGGCAGGCCAGTCCGGCGACTCCGGTGAGGCCCAGCGAGAGGGCGATGGCCAACCGCATCGGGATGCGGTGACGACGGAGCAGGAAGCCCATCGCCAGGGCCCCGAGGGACATCGCGATGCACGCCGCGATCGACGCGTGGGTGGGATCGGAGGCCTCGCAGACCCTGGAGGCGAAACCGATGCCCATCAGCAACCAACCGCCGATGGCGACCCGGTGCTGGAGCGACAGCGGGTTGCGGCTCGGATCCCGGGGATCGGAGGCCTTCAGGCAGTCCTGGGCGATCTCGTCGGGCGACCCGAGTGAGCGGAGCGAGGATTGGCGGGCCTCGTCGGAGGACATCCCCGCGCGGAGGCAGGCCTCGTAGCACTCGATCAGATGGTCCTCGAGTTCGGCGGCGATGGCGGCCGGGATGCCCGACAATTCCTTGGCGAAGGAGGGGGTGCTCATGGTTCGGGAGGCGAGAGGATTCAGGCGGTCCGGGTTTCCCAAAGGCGGTTCATCACGGCGTTGACCGTCATCCACTGACGTCGGTCGTCTTCGAGGACCGGCAGTGCCTTGGGAGTGATCGCATAGTACTTCCGCTTGCGGCCGGTCTCCGATTCGCCCCATCGGGCGTGGATCAATCCGTCGGCTTCCAGTCGGTGGAGAATTGGGTACAACATGCCATCTGTCCACTCGACCTCCCCGCCGGAGAGTTCCTTGACCTTCTGGACGATGGCGTAGCCGTAACTCTCGCCGCTCTGGAGGATGCCAAGAACGATGGTGCTGGCCGAGGCGGCGTTGAGGTCCTTGTTGATCTTCATGGAACCACTATGCATTGAGAATCTATGTATGCAAGTGCGAGGTATGTTTTTTTGAAAGTTTTTTCAGTTCCCCCCTTCCCGGATTGGCCATGCCGTCGGTCCGGGTGTCATCCGAACAAATGCTGGCCGTCGCCGCACTCAGGGCGCAGGCTCGGCGCAGTCCCATGACGCGTTTCTTTTTCGCCCTGTTGGTCGCATGCGCCTCGCTGTCGTTGTCGGCGGCCGACAAATCCATCGTCCTGATCGCGGGCACCCCCAGCCATGCCCCGGGTGATCATGAATTCCGGGCCGGCAGCATCCTGCTGGCGGGTTGCCTCAATCGCATTCCGGGCATCCATGCCACCGTGGTGAGCAACGGTTGGCCGTCCGACATGGCCATCCTCAGGACGGCCGACGCGGTGGTGGTCTTCGCCAACGGCGGCACCGCCCATCCGACGATCAAGCCGGAGCGCCTGAAGCTCATGAACGAACTGGCCGCCAAGGGCGTGGGCATCGGTGCGGCCCACTACGGGGTGGAGGTGCCGGCGGGCGACCCGGGCTTCGCCATGCTCGACTGGACCGGCGGCTACTTCGAGATGTTCTGGAGCGTGAACCCGACCTGGACGGCGAAGTTCGAATCGCTGCCGGTGCATCCGGTGACCCGGGGTGTGAAGCCCTTCACCATCCACGACGAGTGGTACTACCACATGCGCTTCGCGCCGGAACGCAAGGGGGTCACGCCCATCCTCAGCGTGGTGCCGCCCGCCAGCACCCTCGATCGCGGCAACGGACCCCACAGCGGCAATCCCTTCGTCCGGGCCTCGGTGGCGAAGGGGGAGCCGCAGCCCCTGATGTGGACCTATGATCGCCCGAACGGTGGCCGCGGGTTCGGCTTCACCGGTGGCCATTACCACAAGAACTGGGGCAACGAGGATTTTCGGAAGGTGTTCCTGAACGCCCTGCTGTGGATCGCCAAGGTCGAGGTCCCCGCGGGTGGCGTCGTTTCCACGGTCACCCCCGAGGAACTGAAGGCCAATCTGGATCCGAAGTAGGATCCATCCGCGGATCCGGCGCGGCGTCCGGCGATTCCCGAAAAAGCTGGAAAAACCGTCTTGCCAAGGAGGCGGCGTCCCGAGTTTCATTCGCGCTCTTCGGTGCGGCTGGGTAGCTCAGTTGGTAGAGCATGCGACTGAAAATCGCAGTGTCGGCGGTTCGATCCCGCCCCCAGCCACCACCTTCCAGGGCCTTGTTCCCCGGATTTTGTCGGTTTTTCACTGTCGGAGGCGCTTCGAACGGTCCCCTCCCCGAGAATCCTCCCGGTTGAGAATCCTCCCGGCGTCCATCTCAGCAGTTCCTCGAAGACCGAGACTCCTCCGTCGGTCCCCCGATCAATAGGGCGATTCCGGAGGCGGTGCGTTCCGCAGGAACTCCCGCACCACCGAACCTTCCCGCGTCGGCGGTTGGCAGGCCTGTCCGGTGCACAGGTAGGCCAGGGAACGTTCATCGTCACCGGGCAGCGTCCGCGCGAAGGTGGCCACCGGGCCGTGATTGCCGAGGATCACGCGGTGCGGCTCGAAGACCCCATGGGCGTGGTGGAGCAGGGCCCGGGTGGAACCGCAGAGCCAGTCGCCCACGATCACCACCCGCTTGGGCTCTTGGAGCGCGAAATCGAGGGCGCAGAGCAGGAAGGGGACGAATTGCGGGGTCTGGTGCAGCTTCTGGGCGAAGAGACGCAGGGTCTTCTCGGCGGCTTCCCGCCAGTCCGGGCGGGCGCAGATGGCCGACAAACGGAGCAGCGCGAGGCTGGCCACGGCGTTTCCCGAGGGCTCGGCTCCGTCGTAGTCCTCCTTCACGCGCATGAGCAGGTGGGGGGTGTCGGCGCCGCTCTGCCAGAAGCCGCCGCCCGACGGGTCGAAGAACCGGGCCAGCATGGCTTCGGCCAGCGGGACGGCGAACTCCAGGTGGGCCGGATCGAGTGTGGCCTCGTACAGTTCGATGGTGCCCGCCAGCAGGTGGGCGTAGGCGTCGAGCAATTGGACCGAATCCCGTTCCCCTTCGCGCCAGCGGTGATGGAGGGTGCCCGGGGTTCCTTCGGTGGGGGGCACCCACAGGTGTTCCTCGAGGAAGGCCAAATTGCGCTCGGCCATCGTCCGGTACTCCTCATCGCCGAGGATGGCATAGGCCCGGGCGCAGGCCCCGAGCATCATGCCATTCCAGGAGGCGAGGATCTTGTCGTCGCGATGGGGGCGAACCCGTCGGGAACGCGCCTCGCGCATGAGGGCCATCGCCTCGTCCAGCAGGGGGCGATCCGCCTCGGGCACCTCGGCCTGGGCGAGCGACAGGACGTTGAGTCCGGCCGATGGTGCCGGATCGCCGGGGTCGACGAAATTGCCCTTCGGCGTGATGCCGAAGCGTGCGGCGACCACGTTGAAGGCCTCCGGACCTAGCAATCCCGAAAGCTCGGCATGGGTCCAGCAGTAGAATCTGCCCTCCTTGCCCTCGCTGTCGGCGTCCTCGGCCGAGAAGAATCCACCGTCCGGGTGGGTCATGTCCTGGGCCACATAGCGCAAGATGTCCCGTGCGACGTCGGCGTGGCGCGCGTCGCCGGAGACGAGGAAGGCTTCCAGGTAGAGTTGGGTCAGTTGGGCGTTGTCGCAGAGCATCTTCTCGAAGTGCGGCACGAGCCATCGCTCATCGACGCTGTACCGGGCGAAGCCGCCGCCCAGATGGTCCCGGATGCCGCCGGCGGCCATGCGGTCGCAGGTGGTGAGCACGGCCTGGACGGCCTCGGCATCGCCGAACCTCCGGGCGTACCTCAGCAGGTACAGGGGTTGGCTGGGGCGCGGGAATTTCGGAGCCCCACCGAAGCCTCCGTTCACGGGGTCGTACTCGCCGATCAGGGTCTGGCCGCCGCCGTGCAGTTCGCGGGGACCGGTGGGAAAGGCGTTGTCGGGATCCTGGACGATCATCTCACGCAGGCGGCCGGTCAGATCCCGGGCGGAGGCCAGGAGGTCTTCGCGGCGCGTCCTCCACAGTTCGACGATCCGCTCCAGGAGGTCCATGAAGCCGGGGCGCCCGTGCTTCGTTTCCGGCGGGAAATAGGTGCCGCCGTAGAAGGGTTGCAGGTCCGGGGTGAGGAAGACATTCAGGGGCCACCCACCGCCTCCGGTGGTCATCTGGACGAAGCCCATGTGGATCTTGTCCACGTCGGGACGTTCCTCCCGGTCCACCTTGATGCTGATGAAATGCTCCTTCAGGTGGGCGCCCACGGCTTCGCTGGCGAAGGTCTCCCGTTCCATGACATGGCACCAGTGGCAGGTGGAGTAGCCGATGCTCAGCAGGATGGGCTTGTCCTCGGCGCGGGCCCGGGCGAACGCCTCGTCGCCCCAGGGGAACCAGTCCACCGGGTTGCCGGCATGCTGGAGCAGGTACGGCGATTTCTCTTGGGCCAGGCGATTGCGGTGTGCCGATGCGGAGGTCACGGGATCGCGAGGATACCCCGCGGTCTTTCGGGAACAAGTCGGCAACCGGTGCCGCCCCAGCCCCAGTTCTTGAAAGGATTCGGACTCTGGGGCTTCCTTGGGGACTCATGGCGTCCGACCTCGATCCCTTCTACTTGGACACCCTGCGCCGTCTCGTCCGCGAAGGGGTGATGGATCCCGCGTCGAGCCTGCTGTGCGTGTGTGCCGGGGAGCGGGATCACCGGACCCTGAAGGAGGCGGGCTTTCCGAATGTCACGCTGACGAACCTGGAGACCCGTTGGGAACTGCCCGATCCCGGCACCCACAAGGTGGCCTATGGGGATGTCGAGAATCTGACCTTCCCGGACCAGTCGTTCGATTTCGTCATCGCCCACAATGGCCTCCATCATTGCGCCTCGCCCCACCGCGGCCTGCTCGAGATGCACCGGGTGGCCCGCAAGGGGTTGCTGGTCTTCGAGCCCCGGGATTCCTGGGTGTCCCGGTTGGGTGTGCGTCTGGGGTTGGGTCAGGACTACGAGACCGCGGCCGTGGCGCTCAGCCAGGATCGGGTCAGCGGGGGATGGCGCAATGGGCCGGTCCCCAACTACGTCTACCGGTGGACCGAGCGCGAGATCGAGAAGACGATCCGGAGCGCGACACCTTGGATGGTCTGCGGCTTCCGTTATTTCCACGCCACCCGTCCCCCCTCCGGGGCGGCCAGCCGAAGCAACCCCTGGATCCGGCTCGGACTTCGACTGGCGATCCCGTTGGCGAAGGTCCTGGGACGGATCCTTCCATCGCAGACCAACTGTTTCGCCTTCCTGGTCACCCGACCGCCGGCGGGGCGGGGAAGTCCTCCATGGATCCGCTGGAGCGATGGGCATCCCTCAATGGATCCCGAGTGGGCCCGTCGCGCATACCGACAATGACCCCGGAGCCGGGGCTGGACCGGCAAAAGACATTGATGGCCCCGGTTGAAGGGCGTTCTATTGTCGCCTCATGGTCGCCGCGCAGGAACAAGTCCAGAAGGCCCTTTTCGGGGTCTTCCTCATCGGCGCAGTGCTGCTGTTCGCGGTGCTGCTGGGTTCGGTCCAGATCCTCGCCCTGATGGGCTTCGTCGCCGTGATCTGGGCGCTGACCCTCCCACAACACGGGACGCTCGCCCTCATCCTCGGATCGGTGATGATCAATTCGTCGCTCCTGGTGCCCTTCGTCTCCGGGCGCCCCTTCTTCTGGGAGGCGAGCCTCATGCTGTCGATCAGCGGCCTGCCCCTGATGTTCGCGATGCGGCGAAACGCACCGGATTTCGGGGATCGTCTGAGGGAATTCCGGTGGGTGTTCATCGGTCTGGGGATCTTCTTCCTGGTGCTGGTGTCGCTGATCAAGTTCCGGGGATTCGGTCTCAACGTGCTCGGACAGGGCCAGGTGGGTGGCCGCGCCTACGTGACCCAGTTCCTGGGATTGCTCTTCCCGCTCCTGTACATGGCCGTTCCGACCACCCCGCAGATGCTGGTCCGGATCTACATCGCCCACTGCCTGATGAGCGCCTCCTTCCTGGTGTCCGATTTCACGTTGGCGGCGGGCACGGGGCCCCTCTGGGTGCTGCTCTCGTTCTTCGGTCTGTCCACCGACAGTCTCGCCTTCGAGGTGCAGTCGCTGGAGGGAGGTGTCCGGCGGTTCCAGTCGGTGGCCTTCGTCTCCCGTGACCTCATCTACCTCATGCTGGTGCTCGTCCCCGCATCGCGATCCCTGACCCTGGGGTCCGTGACCCGCGTGCTGCTGACCCTTGGGTTGCTCGGTGGTAGCGCCCTGGGTGGGCACCGCATGTCGATGATCATCATCCCTTCGGTCATCCTGCTCTCCAGCATCGTCCAGCGGACCGTGTCGATGGCCAAGGTCATCGTGTCGGCGATCCTTTTGGCCGTGGCCCTGATGATCACCTACCAGACGGCCCGGCAACTGCCTCACGCCGCCCAGCGCATGTTGTCGGTGCTGCCCGGCATCGAGATCGACCCGCTGGCCAGCGTGGATGCCGAGAACTCCACCACCGGCCGCGCCTCGATGCGCCGCATCGCCTTCGACATCGCCCCGAACTTCCTATGGGTGGGTCGCGGTCTGGGCTTCGTGCCCGACATCAGCCACCTGTACACGCACAACGAGATCGACCAGTACGGAATGTTGGAGCACAGCCTCGACCAGGGCATCTTCTATGCCGGAATCCCGAGCCTGCTGGTGAATCTCGGGTTGCCGGGTTTGGCCGGCGTCGTGCTGTTCCTGGGAGCCGTTTCGGTGATCGCCGTGCGCAACCTGAGGTCCATCCACCGTTCAGGGTGTCGGAGTTCCTTCGATCGGCTCACCTGTCATGTGAGTTCGCTGTGGTTGGTCCAGTTGGCGACCTTCATGACCACCACCGGCGAGGCGGGGTTCTTCATGCAGACCTTCGGACTGCTCTCCGGGATGGTGCTCGCCACCCACTGGCACCGGACGCGGACCCTGCATCTGGATGCGCCGGCCCCCAAGACCCTGTTCCGCATCGCCGCCAAGGACGACGACGAGACATCGCCCGCCGGATCCGGGCAACCGGCCGCCTGACCGAGGCCCATGACCCCCAAGCCCAGGTCGGAGGCTCGGCCTGCGAACCCGCCGGTTCCCGGTCCGGACGGACGGATCCGGATCCTGCATCTGGTGGGGGCCACCCACGACGACGGGGGCATCCTCACCGTCCTGCGCCATGCCCACGATCCGGAGGGCGTCTTCCAGCACTCGGTGGTGGTGCATCGGGGGTTCGAGACCCGGCGGCAACCGCCCCTCGACCTGCGCGAAAGCCGCTGGCTCTTGGCCGAATCCCCGCGCCACCTGTCGCTCTTCGCGAGGGCCCTGCCCGTCGTGATCGAGGCCCGCCGTCGCTGCCGGGAGGAGGGTTGGGCCATCCTCCACGCCCACAGTCGGGGCGGGTTCGTCGCCGCGGTCCTCCTGTCGATGCTCCCGGGGCACGTCCCCCTGGTCTTCACCAACCATGCCTTCGCCCGGCGCACCGGGATGTACCGCTGGGCCGCCGGGCGTCGTCGCCTGGCGACGGTGGTCCTGAACCCCGCGATGGCGGCCCACTATGGCCTGGTTCCCGGAGCGGGACGCGTCGAGATCGTCCCCGATTGCTGCGCGGACTCGTTCTTCGAGGGGCCATTGACCCATCGCACCGGCCCGCGGTCGCGCCTGGCCCTGGTGGGGGTGGGCAACCTCGTCCGATGGAAGAAGTGGAACCTCGTCCTCGATGCCCTCGGGAGGTTGCCTGCCGCCTTGCGACAGCGGGTGCACTTCACGCTCTGGGGGCCCACGCCGGCCGACCCGGATTCGCAGGCCTTCGCCCGGGAATTGAAGGCCCAGGTCGGTTCGCTGGGCCTGGCACCCTACGTGAGGTTGGCAGGGCCGACCCAACAGGTCCGCGAGGTGGTGGAGGCCGCCGATGTGTTCATCATCCCATCGACCCATGAACCCTGCTCGGTGGCGCTCACCGAGGCGTTGGCCCTGGGGAAACCCTCGATCGCCTCGGCCAGCGGTGGGTCGGTGGACATCATCCGCAGCGGATACAACGGCCGACTCTTCCGCCCGGACGACCCGGAAGACCTCGCCCGCCAGATCGCGGGCATCCTTTCGGGCGAGGGCATCACGGCGACCCCCGAACAGATCCGGGACAGCGCCCGTCATTATTCGGCCTCGGTGGCCTGGGGCAAGTACCACGCCCTTTACCGGCGGTTGCTTGCAAACCCCCGGGCGGACTAGGGTCGCGGCCCCTGTGAGCGCCACCCTCTACGACTTCCTGCCCCGCCTGGAGGCGCCGACGGCCGACCATCTGCTCGACCGGTTCCTCGACTATGCCCGCGCCCGGGGCGTCGAACTCTATCCGGCGCAGGAGGAGGCCATCCTCGAGCTGTACGCGGGCAAGAATGTCATCCTCAACACCCCCACCGGATCCGGGAAATCGCTGGTGGCCTCGGCGCTGCATTTCAAGGCGCTGGCCCAGGGGCGCAGGTCGGTCTACACCTGCCCGATCAAGGCGTTGGTCAACGAGAAGTGGTTGGCCCTCTGCCGGGAATTCGGCCCGGACAACGTCGGCCTCAGCACCGGCGACGCCACGATCAACCACGATGCGCCGATCCTCTGCTGCACGGCGGAGATCCTGGCCAACATCGCCCTGCGGGACGGAGCCAATGCCAGCGTCCGTGATGTCGTGGTGGACGAGTTCCACTACTACTCCGACCGCGAGCGTGGGGTGGCCTGGCAGGTGCCGCTCCTGACGCTCTCCAACGCCCGCTTCCTGCTCATGTCGGCGACGCTGGGGGAGACCGAGTTCTTCGAGGGCGAGATGACCCGTCTGAACGGCCTTTCCAGCGTGACGGTGAAGTCCACGACCCGCCCGGTGCCTCTGGAGTTCAGCTATGCCGAGACGCCGCTGGCCCAGACCGTCGAGACCCTCATCGGCGAGGGCAAGGGCCCGGTGTATGTCGTGCATTTCACCCAGGCCGATGCCGCCGAAAGCGCCCAGGACTTCACCAGCCTGGCCACCGCCACCCGGGAGGAGAAGGCCGCCCTGGCCACCGCCCTGGAGGGGGTGAAGTTCTCCAGCCCCTACGGTCCGGACATCAAGCGTTGGCTGCGGGCGGGCATCGGCCTGCACCATGCGGGTCTGCTGCCCCGCTACCGCATCCTCGTCGAGCAACTGGCCCAGCGCGGATTGCTCAAGGTCATCTGCGGCACCGACACCCTGGGCGTGGGCATCAACGTGCCGATCCGCACGGTGCTCTTCACACGACTGTGCAAGTACGGCGGTGACAAGACGGCGATCCTGGGGGCGCGTGATTTCCACCAGATCGCCGGGCGGGCCGGTCGCAAGGGGTTCGACTCGGTGGGTTGGGTCGTCGCTCAGGCGCCGGAACACGTGGTCGAGAACCTCAAGCTCGAGGAGAAGTCCAAGCGCGACGGCAAGAAGTTCGTGAAGCGACAGGCCCCGGACAAGAACTACGCTCACTGGGACCGACAGACCTTCCAGCGATTGATCCAGGCGGCCCCGGAGCGGTTGGTGTCCCGATTCCAGGTGTCGCACGGCATGATCCTGAATGTGCTGAGCCGACCCGAGGACGGTTGCGGTGCGCTGCGTCGGCTCATCCGGGATTGCCACGACGGGCCCACCCAGAAGAAGGCCCATTTCAAGCGTGCCTGGCAGTTGTTCCGGGCCCTGGTCGATCGGAAGATCGTGACCTTGTCGCCGAAGGGTGAGGGCAAGCGGGTCCGTGTGAACGTCGAGCTGCCCGAAGACTTCTCGATGAACCAGACGCTGTCGTTGTACCTGCTCGACACGCTGCCGTTGCTGGATCCGGAGGCGCCGAACCACGCGCTCGATGTCCTCACGCTCGTCGAATCGATCCTCGAGAATCCCGACCTGATCCTGCGCCGCCAACTCGATCGCCTGAAGGGCGACAAGGTGGCCGAGCTGAAGGCCCAGGGAATGGAGTACGATCAGCGCATGGAGGAGCTGGAGAAGCTGGAATATCCCAAGCCCTGCCGGGAGTTCGTGTATTCCACCTTCAACGCCTTCGCCGACCAGCATCCCTGGGTGGGGCAGGAGAACATCCGGCCGAAGTCCATCGCCCGGGAGATGTTCGAGCAGTACTACTCGTTCTCCGATTACATCAAGGCCTACGAACTCCAGCGCATCGAGGGCCTGCTGCTGCGGCATCTCACCTCGGTGTACAAGGTCCTGCGACAGACGGTCCCGGAGGCCGCCAAGAACGACACCTTGCGCGAGATGGAGGCCTACCTGGCCGCGCTGCTGCGCCAGGTCGATTCGAGCCTGATCGAGGAGTGGGAGCGGATGAAGAACCCCAAGGCCGCTCCGCGCGAATCGAAGCCCGAGGCCAAGCCGCCCGGAGCCGATGAGGCGGCGCGCGACATCACCCGGGATCCCCGCCAGTTCACTGCGACGATCCGCGCCCGGATCCTGCCTTGGATCCGGAATCTGGCTCTGGACCAGTTCGACGAGGCTGTCGCGGCGTTGGAAAGCGGCGGAGAGTCCGGGTCTTCAGGCTGGACCGCGGCCACCCTCAAGGCGGCCGTGGATCCGTACTACGACGACCATGAGCGCATCGGCCTCGATCCCGAGGCCCGCAACGCCAAGCACACCCACGTCAAACCCTCCGAAGACCGCAGGACCTGGCGGGTGATGCAGGTGATGGTGGACCCGGAGGGTCACAACGACTGGCAGGCCGAGTTCGAGGTGGACCTGGCGGCCAGCAAGGCGGCCGAGGCGCCGGTGATGCGCCTGATCGGTGTCGGCCCGGTCGGGGCGTGAGCGATCCCCAGGAATCGGTCCGGCTCAGGCGGCCGAAGTCGGCAGCGCGAACTCCTCCTCCTCTTCGGCGGTCGCGCTGTCTTCGTCGGTTTCCAAGGGGGCGAACCGTTCGCTGTTGAATCCCAACTCCCCGTTGAGCCCCGTCTTCAGGGCCGGGTCGCGCGGGTTGAGGATCTCCTCCAGCAAGAGGCCGATCTCGCCATCCTTCTTGCCCGACTCGTGCCGGAAGTAGTTGCCCCGGCCGATGTACATGCCACGCACCGTGTACACCGAATCCTTCTTGGGGAGTTCCGCGAAGAGCACGGCGGCCTCGGGGGGGAAGTCGTCGTTGATGCACACCACTTTCTGACCTTTGGAAAACATACGGATCGATCGCGGGCGAAGTGTGTCGCAGACGGGGTCGAGGTCAACCCCTGGAGGCTCCCCCGGTCGTTGGATGGGAACGGCGGATCGGGCGGAACGGGCTTTGACGTCGGGGTCCGGTTGGTCCACAAACCCCGCCCGTGACCCTCGCCTCCATCAGCGAACTCGAGCAGTCGATCCGCAACGTCCCCGACTTTCCCCAGCCGGGCATCCAGTTCAAGGACATCACCCCGGTGCTCGCCGACGGACGCTTGTTCGATTCGACCATCCGTCACCTGCTGGCCGACATCCCGCAGGGATCGGTGGACAAGATCGTGGGCATCGATGCCCGAGGGTTCATCTTCGGGGCGGCGGTGGCCCATCGGTTGGGAGCGGGTTTCGTTCCGGTGCGCAAGAAGGGGAAGCTGCCCTGGCAGACCCATGAGCAGAGTTACGAGCTCGAGTACGGGTCCAGCACGGTCGCCGTGCACACCGATGCGGTGGCTCCGGGCGAGCGGATCCTGCTGGTGGACGACCTCCTGGCGACCGGTGGGACGGCCGGTGCGGCCCTTCAATTGCTGAGCCGCCTGGGTGCGAGGATCGTCGGGGTGCGCTTCGTCATCGAACTGGGATTCCTGCAGGGACGCCAGCGCCTGGGTGCGTTCGATGTGCGCTCCCTGATCACCTATTGATCGGTCGCGGATCCGGTGAGGGGCCGCCCCGGGGCGTCGTATTCTCCCGGCCCCATCGCGCGGCCAACGCCCCGCAGACGACGAGTTGCAGCGGGTGGTACAGCAGCACGGGCAGGAGGATGAGGCCCAGTCCCGGATGGGCTCCGAAGATGATCTTCGCCATGGGTACCCCCGAGGCGAGGGTCTTCTGGGGACCGCAGCACCGGGCGGCGATGAGATCCGGGCGCTGCAGCGACAACGCCCGGGCCAGGACCTCCGTGAGAGCCACGGCCAGTCCGAACAGCAGGATCACTCCGAAGGCCGCCGGCAGCAGCACCTCCGCGCCATGCTGGCTCCACAGGCGTTGCTTCACCGAGTTGCAGAACGCGGCGTAGACGATGAACAGCACGATGCCGCTCGAGAGGTTGCCGAGTCGCTTCTTGTGGCGATCGGCCCAGGCCGCGAGGCGCGGTCGCAGCATCTGGCCCACGGCCAGAGGCACCAGCAGCAGGGTGACGATCTCCATGATCACCGGCCCGAGGGGCTGCTGTTGCCCGCTGGCCTTCATGAGCCAGGCCACCCACAGCGGGGTCACGAAGACGCCGAGCAGGCTCGAGAGGACCGCATTGAAGAGGGCACCCACGGTGTTGCCCCCGGCCATGCCGGTGAGGATCACCGAGGTGGTGATGGTGGAGGGCAGCACGGCGAGGTAGAGGAAGCCCAGTCGGAGGTCGGGGACCAGCCATCCACCGGCGATCCGGTCGAGCACGAGCCCCATCAGAGGGAACACCAGGAACGTGAAGGACTGCACCAGGAGGTGCAGGCGCCACTGCGAAAGACCCTTGCGAAGCGCGTTGGAGGGAAGGGTCAGGCCCTGGATGAGGAAGATCAGCGCCACGCCTGCCTTGGTGCTGACCGAGGTCTTCAGCGGTCCCTCGGACCAGCCGAGGTCCGGGATCAACCAGGCCAACCCCACCGCCAGGGGCAGGCTGAGGGCGAACCAGTTGCGAACGAGGAAGGGAGGCATGGCGGTCGCTGGGCGGGTTTGGTTGGGCAATGGGTCGTTGCCGGACCACTCCTGCGCTTCCGGGCCGCCTTTGGCAAGATCGGGCTCCAGGATTCGCCCGGCGCCCCGCCTCCATGCCGCCTCAACCCGAGGTCAGGGCCGCCCGGGGGTCGTTGCCCGCACCGATCTTCTCGAGGAAATAGTCGTAGCCGCCGGAGTAGGGCAGCACCCGGCCGTTGTTCACGTGCAGCACCTTGGTCGCCAGCCGGCGGATGAAATGCACGTCGTGCGAGATGAAGAGCAGGGTGCCCTCGTAGCGCTCGAGCGCCAGGGTGAGGGATTCCACCGTCGTGATGTCGAGGTGCGTGGTGGGCTCGTCCATCAGCAGCAGGTTGGGTGGATCGACCAGGAACTTGATGAGGTTGAGCCGGCTCTTCTCGCCGCCGCTCAGGACCGTGGTGGGCTTGTAGATCTCCTCCTTGCGGAACATGAACGATCCCAGCACGGCACGGGCCTCGTCCTCGCGCAGGGCGGGCGCGCTGGCCAGCACCTCCTCGATGACATTCTTGTTGGGGTCGAGGCTGTCGGCCCTGTGTTGACTGAAGTAGCCCAGCTTGGCGTTGTGCCCCAGATTGCGGATTCCCTGCTGCGGTTCGAGGACGCCGGCGATGAGCTTGAGCAGGGTCGATTTGCCCGCGCCGTTGGGCCCCACCAGCACCGTGCGTTCGCCGCGCTCCACGGTCAGGTCCAGGCCCGAGTAGACCGGGTGCGATCCGTAGGCGAAATGGATGCCCTCCAGCGAGATGGCCCGCTGGCCTCCGCGCGGCGGCGGCGGAATCTGGATGCGGAAGGGCTTGCGGGGCGGCGTGGGCTTCTCGATCAGCTCCATCCGCTCGATCTGCTTGAGCTTGGACATCGCCTGCGAGGCCTTCGAGGCCACGGAGCGGAACCGGTCGGCGAACTCCTGGAGTGCCTGGATCTCCTTCTGCTGGTTCTTGTAGGCCGAGAGCTGCTGCTCATAGCGCTCCTCCCGTTGCTGCAGGTAGTCGGTGTAATTGCCGGTGTATCCGATGAGCTTGCGATCGGCGATCTCGTGCACCTGGGTGATGATCTCGTCCATGAACTGACGATCATGGGAGATGAGCAGGATCGCGCCCGGGTAGTGGGAAAGGTACTCCTGCAGCCAGAGCAGGGAGAGCAGGTCGAGGTGATTGGTGGGCTCGTCGAGGAGCAGCAGGTCGGGCTCCATCACCAGCAACCGGGCCAGGTGGGCCCGCATGACCCAGCCGCCGCTCATCTCCTTGGCGAGGCGTTCGAAGTCGGTCTCCTTGTAGCCCAGACCCTTGAGCATCTTCTTGGCCTTGGCCTCCACCTGAGGATCGTTCAGCGCATCGAACTTGGCATGGGTCTCCATGTATTCGGGGCTGTCCACGGAGCCCGCGGCCTCGAGTTCCTTGAGGCGTTTCTCGAGGCGGGGCAATTCGCCGGCCCGTCCGGTGGCGACTTCGAGCACCGTCTCTTCGCCCACGGCCTCGCCCTCCTGGGGCAGGTAGCCGACCATGGTCCAGGGATCGCGGTCGACGGTGCCCTCATCGGGAGCGCGTCGGCCGAGGATGATGGAGAACAGGGTGGACTTGCCCGCGCCATTGGGGCCGACCAGCGCCACCCGGTCTCCGTAGTTGACCTGGAGGGAGGCGTTCTCGAACAGGATCCGTCCGGCGACGGACATCTTCAGCTGGCCAATGGAAAGCATGGTCGGAGTGGGGGAGGGTGGCCTGGGGGGTCCGGAGTCCGATCCCATGGGAATCGACGGATCCGGTCCCGGGTGCCCGCCCGACCCGGAGCGTCGCGGGGGATCCGCTCCCGGGTCAATCCCGGTGAGTCGCTTCGGGAGACGATCCTGTTCGGAGGAATCCGGACGCACGGGATTCCCGCCGTTTGATCGGGCGTCTTGCCGATTGAACCGGGTGCGGACTACGGTGTCCGACACGTCATGGGCCACGTCCAACGCGAAAACCCGATCCCCGCCCCCTCGAAGGAGGGAGTGCGTTGCGTGACGTCATGACCGACCGGGGTTCCAAGGCGGGGCGGTCCGGGTTTGTCCGGCGGTGGATGCGTTGGATCTCGGGATCCGGGACGCCGGACGAGACGCCTTCCCCGGAGACCTCCGACGAATCCGGATCAGGGGTGCCCCCCGAACTGCTCCGCCGGATCCGGCAGATCGAGATCCGCACCCGACGGCTGGTCTCCGAGACGCTCGCCGGCCAGTACCACTCGGCCTTCAAGGGGCAGGGCATGGACTTCGACGAGGTTCGCGAGTACCAGCCCGGTGACGAGGTGCGCACCATCGACTGGAACGTCACCGCGCGGATGAACCATCCGTTCGTGAAGAAGTTCCGCGAGGAGCGGGAGTTGACCGTGATGCTCGTGGTGGACCTGAGCGGTTCCGGACGGTTCGGCTCCGGACAGCAGTCGAAACGGGCGCTGATGGCCGAGCTTGCGGCCGTGCTCGCGTTCTCCGCGATCCGCAACCAGGACAAGGTCGGGCTGCTGCTCTTCACCGAGACGGTCGAGAAGTTCGTTCCCCCGGCCAAGGGACGCCGCCACGTGCTGCGGGTCGTGCGGGATGTCCTCTTCTTCCGGCCGGAGTTCGCCGGTACCAACACCAACGGCGCGCTCGATTTCCTCAACAAGGTGCTGCCGCACCGCGCGGTGGTGATCCTCATCTCCGATTTCCTCGGCGAGACCAATCCGGGGCGTGCGGCGGTGCGGGCCCATCTGAAGCGCAAGGTGCTGCATTCCGAGACATTGGGCCGCCTGTCGCAGAACACACTCAACCAGGTGGGGCGCCGCCACGACCTGATCGCGCTCCAGGTGGGCGACCCCCGGGAGCAGTCGCTGCCCGACGTGGGACGGTTGCTGCTCAAGGACGCCGAGACCGGCGAGGTCGTCGAGATCAACACCTCCGACGTGCGTCGCCGCGAGGCCTTCGAGACCCGTGCCCTGAAGTCCCAGAAGGAACTGGATCGGCTCTTCCGCGGGGCGCGGGTCGATCATCTCAAGATCCTCACGCCGGCGGCCGGGGTGCCCGACGACGCCTACATGGGCGAGTTGGTGGCGTTCTTCGAGGGGCGGCAGAAACGGAGGAGGCGATGAAGTCCGTCCGCCCTTCCATTCGGTGCCTCGGGTCGCTGGCGGTGCCTTTGGCGACCGCCTATTCCACCCTGGCGGCGGTCACGAACCGGCCCGCCAAGGGGCCCGCGACCGCCGTTTCCGGCCCTGCCCATCCGGCCCTGCCCGCGACCGGGGTGATCCAGGACATCCGGGGGCCGGTCGAGATCCCCACCGTGACGCCTTGGTTCCACCGGTTGCTGCTGGTCCTGGCGGTGCTGGTGGTGTTGGCGGTCATCTGGTGGGCCCTCCGTCGCCGTGCCCGAGGTCGGGCCGAGTTCCGCGAGTCGGCCGCGGCCCGGGCGCGAGCCCGTTTGTCCGAGGCCTGGGCCCGTGTGGATCAACCCGAGCGCTTCTGCACGCGCCTTTCGGAGGTCGTTCGCGGGTATCTCGAGGAGCGCTTCGGCCTGAAGGCCCCCGACCAGACCACCGAGGAGTTCCTCGCGAGCCTGTCCCAAAACACGGTTCTCGATGTCGGGCTCAAGCCCCTGCTCGAGGAGTTCCTGACCCAGTGCGACTGGGTGAAGTTCGCACAGGGGGACCCGGGGCGGACCGAATGCGAACGCCTCCACCAGATGGCCTCCCGCCTGATCGACGAGACCGGCGTGGATCCGGCTCCGCAGCGGCCGGGGCCCGGGCGGAAAGGGCGTTCATGAACTTCCGGTTCGAGTCGCCGTGGTGGTTGCTGGCCCTGCTCGCGCTGCCGATCCTCGAATGGATCCGCCGCCGCACCGCGCGCGAGGCGGTGTTCGTCTATTCGAGCCTCACGCTGGTGAAGGGCATCCTCCAGATGAACCGCACCCTCGCCAGCCGGTTGCTCCTTGCGGCCCGGTGGTCGGGATTGGCCCTCCTCATCGTGGGGATGGCACGCCCCCAGTGGGCCCTGGGCAAGGCGCCCCGCAAGGCCAGCGGCATCGACATCGCCGTGGCGCTGGACCTCTCGGTGTCGATGTTGAGCGAGGACTTCGAACTGCAGGGCGAGCGGGTGGACCGCGTCACCGTGGCCAAGGACACGCTGAAGGCCTTCATCGAGAACCGTCCCAACGATCGGATCGGACTGGCGGTGTTCTCCTCGAACGCCTACATCGCCGCTCCGCCGACCCTCGATCACGAGTTCCTTCGCCGTCACATCGACCGGATGGAGGTGTTGGGAGAGCAGGGAACGGCCATCGGTGCAGGGCTGACCGCCGCGGTGAACCGACTGCGCGACCTGAAGTCCAAGAGCCGCATCGTGATCCTGCTCACCGACGGTCAGAACAACGCGGGCAACGTGCCGCCGCTCACGGCGGCCGAGGCGGCCCAGTCCCTAGGGGTCAAGGTCTACACGATCGGGGTCGGCATCCGGGGCAATGCGCCCATGCCGGTGGGTCGCGACGCGTTCGGGCGCAAGGTGTACCGGCAGATGGCGGTGGACATCGACGAGGACACGCTGACCCGGATTGCGGAGCGGACCGGGGGGAAATATTTTCGGGCCGACAGCACCAGGACCCTGCGCTCGATCTACGAGGAGATCGACCGGTTGGAGAAGACCGAGATCGAGACCCGACAGAACGTGCTCTACGCCGAGTGGATGGTGTGGTGCGTCGCACCGGGGGCGGCCCTGTTGCTCCTCGAGCTGATCGTCGGAAACACGGTCTGGCGTCGGCTCCCCTAGTCGCATCGATCCCGGAACATCGAATGGAATTCGCGGAACCCCAGTGGATGCAGTTGGCGGCGGTGCTCACGCCGCTCATGGTCCTGTTCCTGGCGTGGGCGTGGCGCCGGCACCGGTCCGCGCTGCGCCTGTTCATGCGGTCCCGACTCTTGGAGGAGTTGACCGTTGGGGTATCCCCACGTCGCCAGCGGATCAAGGCGGTGCTGTGGGTTGCGGGGTTGGCCTGCGTGCTTTTTTCCCTGGGCCGCCCGGTCTGGGGCTACGGCGAGGCGGTCGCCCAGGCGACCGGCCGCGACATCGTGGTCTGCGTCGACGTGTCCCGTTCGATGATGGCGACCGACGCCGCGCCGAGCCGGTTGGCCAGGGCCAAGCTCGCCTGCTACGACCTCCTTTCGGTGGCCAAATCCGACCGAATCGGACTGGTGGCCTTCGCCGGTTCGGCCTTCCTCCAATGCCCGTTGGCCCTGGACGGCGAGGCCTTCCGTCAGAACGTGGCCGCCCTGGACTCCGACATCATCCCGGAGCAGGGCACGGCGTTGGCGGCCGCCCTCGACGAGGCGATCGAGGCCTTCAATGAAGATTCGGGTACCCGCAAGGCGGTCATCCTGATCACCGACGGTGAAGACCATGAAGAACTGGCCGAATCCGCCGCCCGCCGACTGTCCGCCGCCGGCATCAGCCTCTTCACCGTCGGCGTGGGCACCCCGCGGGGCGAACTGCTCAAGACCAGCGATCCCTACGGCAACGCGATCTTCCTCAAGGACGAGGATGGGAACCCGGTGAAATCCCAGCTCAACGAACCGCTCCTCCAGCGGTTGGCGGAGGCGGCCCACGGGTTCTACCTGCCGCTCCAATCCTCCCGCACCATGGCCACCCTGTACGAGCGGGGCATCGCGCCGATGGAGGCGGTCCGGTTCTCGTCCACCACCGTCCGGTCGCGGATCGAACGGTTCCAGTGGCCGCTCGGCCTGGGCCTCGTGCTGTTGTTGGCCGAACTGTTGCTGCCGGGAGCCTCGAAGGCCGCCGGCCGCCTGCCGACGGGCTCCGTGATCCAGGCCGGAGTCGTGGCGTTGGGGATGGTGCTGCTGGCCGGTCCCGTTTCGGAGGTCCGGGCCGCCACGGACGACGCCCTGGAGCGCTACCGGAAAGGCGAGTTCGCCGCCTCGCGCCAGGAGTACGAGCGGCTCGCCCAGGAACAGCCCGACGATTTCCGGCTCCGCTTCAATGCCGGTGCGGCCGCCTATCGGATGGGCGATTTCGCGGGTGCCGCCGGATCGTTCGAGCAGGTGCTGCGATCGCCGGACCTCGAACTGCAGCAGCAGGGTTGGTACAATCTGGGCAACGCGCGGTTCCGTGCCGGAGAGGCCGAGCAGGATCCGGACAAGAAGCGCGAACAGTGGCAACAGGCGCTCTCGAGCTACACCGCCGCCCTCAAACTCAATCCGGGCGATCCCGCCGCCCAGGCCAATCATCAGGCCGTCAAGAAGGCCATCGAGACCATGCCCACGCCGCCCCCGCAGCAAGACGGTGGATCCCGGGACGACTCCAAGAAGGGCCAGGAGGGTCAATCGCAGGATCCCAAGGGTTCCAAAGATTCCAAGGACTCGAACGACGGATCCCGGAAGGATTCCAAGGACTCGTCCTCCCCACCGGATGACGGTCGGAAGGACGGCGAGAAACAACAGCAGAAGAGAGGCGAGGATCCTTCATCATCGCCCCAGGAAAAGGGGCGGGAAAAGGGCGAGGACAAGGGAGATGGCCAGGGTCGGAAACCCGATCCGCAGGGGGACCGATCCTCATCCCCGGGCCAGCAGCCCGGCGAGAAACCGGGCGACGAGCGGCGGGGCAAACCATCGGCCGCCGGAGCCAAGCCCGGCCAGTCCACGGGAGACCACCGGGGCGAAGCGGGCGAAGGGGGCGGGGCGGCCGAGCCCGACAAGGACGCCCGTCGGGGAGAACTGATGACGATCCGCGAGGCCGAGAAGGTCCTCGACGGTCAGAAGGGGGCCGAGAAGGCCCTGATCCTCAGGCGACGTCGGGCCGGCGGAGAGTTGGGGGACGGCAACGGCCAGTCGGCCAGGAGGAAGGCATGGTGAGGTGGACACTCGTCGGATGGTGCCTCTGGCTCATGGCGGCATTCCTGGCGCCGCGGGCGACCGGCGCCTCCGTGTCGGCATCCTTCGACCGGGCGGTCGCCGAGTCGGGCGAAACCCTCCGCTTCAATGTCACGCTCGAGGGTGAGCAACCGACGGCGGTTCCCCGGATCCCCAACCTGCCGATGGTCCAGTCGGTCCAGTACATGGGCCCCCTTCAGACGACCCAGATCGCCAACGGGGTCACGACCTTCCGGGTCGTGTTCCAGTTCCAACTCCAGACCCGGGGAGAAGGTGAATTGAGGGTGCCCCCGATCGCTGTGGCCACCCGTGGCGGGAACCTGCAGACCGAACCGGTGACCTGTCGGATCGTTCCGAAAGAGCCCAAGAAGGACCGTGTCTCGCTCAAGATCGTGACCCCGCGCGACGAGTGCTACGTCGGGGAGACGCTCGCCTACGACCTCCAGCTCTACTCGTCGGTGAACCTCAACCAGATCGCCCCGCCGAAGATGAGTTTCGACGGGTTCGTCACCGGTCAGGAGATGCCACCCTCCAACACGCAGACCGTGAGGGACGGTCAGGCCTTCATCGTGTTGAGCTATCGTCAGACCGCCACCCCGACCAAGGAGGGACTCCTCTCTCTCGGACCGGCCACCCAGGAATACGTGGTCGAGGTCAATCGCGGCCGTCGCCCCCGCAGCGTTCTGGATGACTTCTTCGGCGGGGGAGCCGAACTCGAGCGGGGCACGGTCGAGGCCCCGGCCCGGCGGATCCGGGTCCGGCCTTTGCCCTCGGAGGGGCGTCCTTCGGGGTTTTCCGGGGCGATCGGCCGGTTCTCGCTGAAGACCACCGTATCCCGGACCAATGTCTCGGTGGGGGAGGCGATCACGGTGAAGTGGTCGGTCTACGGTCGCGGCAGCTTCAACTCGGTGCCGGAGCCCAGGTTGACCGCGCCCGACGGCATCAAGACCTACCCCGGAACGAATGGTTTCGCATCGGACGATCCGCTCGGCCTCTCGGGAACGAAGACCTTCGAGGCGATGGTCGTCGTCGAGTCGCCGTCCATCCGGATGCTTGAATTCGAACCTTATTCGTTCTTCGACCCCGAGACCGGAAGGTATTCCACGGTCAGGCCCCGGCCGATCGCCCTGAACGTCCGACCGGGGTCCGGTGCCGCCGGGGCGATGCCCGCCGGCCCGACGACGACCGCGATCCCCGGTTCCCTTTTCCCGGACCGCCGCGAGGAATTGATGTCCCTCTCGTTGAGGGGGGGGAGGCGTGTCCCGGAACGACTGCCCTGGGCCCTCCAACCGCTCTGGTTGGCCTTGGTCGCATTGCCATTGGCGGGATGGGGTTCCCTGGCGGGATGGCAGCGCTGGCGGGAACATCGCGGCCAGCGTCTGCGACCCACTCAAGCGTCCCGGATGCGCGATGCCGTCATCGGCCAGCAGGAGGCGATGAGGGCGGCTGCCGGAGCGGGTGATTCGCGGTCGTTCTTCCGGGCGCTGGACGCCCTTCTCCGGATCCAGTGCGCCCTCGTGCTGGGATGGCCCAATGGCGACGCCATCACGGTCGAGATCGTGCAGTCCGGCCTGGTCCCCCGCGGTCTCGACGGTGATTCTGCGGAATCCCTGAGGCGGCTGTTCGCGGCGGTGGATGCCGCCAAGTTCTCTCCCGATGCCGCACCCGGCGCGATGCCGTGGATGCGCGAGCAGGCCGACGCGGTGGTCGCGGTCCTCCGTGATCTGGAAGGAGTCCGGCGATGAATCCGATCGATCGACGTATTGCCGGACCGGGCCGTCTGACCGGTTGGGTGCTGGCGTTCCTGTGGTTGTTCCTGTCCGCAGGGGTGGCCCGTGCGGCCTCCGAGTTCGATCAGGCCCGCAAGGCCTACGACGAGGGACGGTTCGGCGAGGCCGTGTCCGGGTTCGAACGCTCTCTCCAAGGAGCCCCCGGCGGGGTGGGTGTGCTCTACAACCTCGGCAATGCCCGGTTCCGTCAGGGGGAGATGGGGCGGGCCTTGGCCGCCTGGCGTCAGGCCCAATGGATCACTCCGCGGGATCCGGCGCTCCGGCACAATCTGGACCTCATCCGCCGCCGTCTGGGGCAGTCCGGTATCCCGGTCTGGAGACGCTGGTTGGAGTGGTGGACCCTTGATGAATGGGGGGGCGGTGCGGTGGCGCTGGTCTGGGCCTGGAGTGTTTGGGGGGTCCTGATCCGCCTTCGGCCCGGGCTGGCGCGGATCGGTGCCGGCCTCCGGGGGCTCCTGGGAGGGTTCGCCGCCCTCGTCGTGGCGGCATGGATCGCCGCGTGGGTCTGTGTGGTCCGCGGGCCCAATGCGGCCATCGCGGGCCGTGAGGTCGTGGCCCGCTACGGTCCACTCGAGGAATCCGAGATCGCCAACCGGTTCACCGACGGTGCCGAGGTCCGCGTCGAGGAGCATCGCAATGGATGGGTGCGGGTTTCGGATGCCGAGGGACGAGGCGGATGGATCCAAGGCCTGCAGGTCGCCCGCTATCACCCGTGGCTTCCATGAGCCGCCTCCGGCCGGGCGAAGTTTTTTTGACGTCACCGGGGCCGGGGCTTGAACGCCCCCGTGGCTTCGGGATGATGAGGCATGCACTTCACCCGACCGCGTCCGCGCACCTGGCGTTCCCTCGTGGCCGCATTGGCCCTCGTTTCCATCCCCACCCACGCCGAGACCTCCTGGATCTGGGCCGACGGCCCCAACAGCAAGGCCGCGGCGAACCTCCGCAAATCCTTCGAGGTGGCGGGCCCCCTCAAGGAGGCGGTCCTCGTGGTCACCTGCGACAACGGAGCCAAGGTGTTCCTCGATGGCGAACTGGTGGTCACGAATCCCGATTGGAGCGAGCCCTCGAAGGTCAACCTGACCCGCAAGCTGAAGGCCGGGCGCCATGAACTGCGCGCCGAGTGCAAGAACGAGGGCGACATCGCCGGCTTCGTGGCCCGCCTCACCCTGAAGGACAACGACGGCAAGCAGACCGTCATCGAGAGCGACGGGTCCTGGGAGGCCTCCCTGCCCGGCAAGTCCGATTGGAAGCCCGCGAAGGTCCTGGCCAAGTACGGCGACCAGCCCTGGGGCAACGCGCTCGCCGGAGCGGCCGCTCCCGGCAAGCCCGCTGCGGCCCCGGTGATCGCGCCCTCCGACATCCGGCTCCTGCCCGGGTTCCGCGCCGAATTGATCTATGCCGTGCCCAAGTCCCAGCAGGGATCGTGGGTCAGCATGACGGTCGACCCGAAGGGCCGCCTGGTGGCCTGCGATCAGGGCGGTGGTCTCTATCGCCTGACCCTGGCGGCCCCGGGTTCGTCGGCACCCGCCACCATCGAGAAGCTCAAGAACGCCGTCGGTGGTGCGCACGGGTTGCTGCACGCCTTCGGCAGCCTGTATGTCATGGTCAATGAGCAGGGCGGTCGGCAGGGCCTCTGGCGTCTGCGCGACACCGACGGAGACGACCAGTACGACGAGGAGAAGATGCTGCGCCGCATCGAGGGCGGCGGAGAGCACGGGCCCCATGGCATCGTCCTCTCGCCCGATGGCAAATCGCTCTACGTCGCCTGCGGCAACCACACCAAGTTGCCCGACCACATGGAGCTCTCCCGCGCCGCGCGCGCCTGGAACGAGGACCACGTTGTCACCCGCCTCTGGGATGCCAACGGCCACGCCCGCGGCATTCTCGCGCCGGGCGGCTACATCTGCAAAACCGACCCCGACGGCAAGACCTTCGAGTTGATCAGCTACGGCTATCGCAACGAGTACGACATCGCCTTCAACGCCCTAGGCGACCTGTTCACCTACGACTCCGACATGGAGTGGGACGCCGGTGCCCCCTGGTACCGCCCCACCCGCGTCTCGGTGGCCACCAGCGGCAGCGACATGGGATGGCGCTCGGGCGCGGGCAAGTGGCCCACCTACTACCCCGACAGCCTCCCTGCGCTCGTCGACATCGGGCCCGGTTCACCCACCGGAGTGACCTCCGGCCAGGGGGCCAAGTTCCCGGCCCGCTACCAGAACGCCATCTTCGCCAATGACTGGACCTACGGCACGATGTACGCCATCCACCTCACTCCCGATGGTGCGGGCTACAAGGCCGAGAAGGAGGAGTTCGTCAGCGGCCGTCCGCTGCCCCTGACCGACCTGGTGATCCACCCCAGGGATGGCGCGATGTACTTCGCCATCGGCGGTCGCGGCACCGAATCGGCCGTCTACCGCGTGACCTATGTCGGCAAGGAGAGCACCGCCCCGGCCCCGGCCCCGAAGTTGACCGCCGCGGCCAAGCTGCGGCGCGATTTGGAGCAACTCCACTTGGAAGGCACCGGCCCGGAGGCCGTCACCAAGGCGTGGAAGAGCCTGGGCCATGAGGACCGGTTCGTCCGCTATGCCGCCCGCGTGGCCATCGAGCGTCGTCCGGTGGCCGAGTGGGCCGATCGCGTCCTCTCCGAGACCCGGCCTTGGGCGGCCATCGAAGGGGCGGTGGCCCTGGCCCGCATGGGCACGCCCGAGCAGCGCGACCGGTTGCTGGGCTTCCTGAACAAGCTCGACCTGCGCAGGCTCGATGAATCCGCCAAGCTGGCGGTGGTCCGCGCCTACCAGTTGGTGTTGATCCGCCAGGGCAATCCGCAGGGGACGACCCTGCAGGCGACCCTCCAGCGGCTCGAGTCCCTGTATCCGTCGGGTAGCCGCGCCCTGAACCGTGAACTGGTGGGTGCGTTGATCCGTCTCGGGTCTCCGACGGTGGTGGCCAAGAGCGTGCCGCTGATGCTCACCGCCAACGACTCCGACGTCCGCTACGCGAGCGACGCCCTGCTCGACCGCAACCGCGGGTATGCCGGCGCCTTCGCCCAGGCCGCGACCAGCCGTCCGAACCAGGAGCAGATCGCCTACGCCTACCTGTTGCGCGAGGCCAAGGTCGGTTGGACCCCGGCCCTTCGGAAGTCGTTCTTCAGCTGGTTCCCACGCACGGCCCCCTGGCAGGGCGGCAACAGCTTCCGCGGGTTCATCGAGAACATCCGCAAGGATGCCCTAGCCACCGTGGCCGATCCGGCCGAGCGCAAGAACTACGAGGAGATCTCCACGCGTCGCGCCACCGGTGGCGATCCGACCTATGCCGCGCCGAAGGGCCCGGGCAAGGCCTACACCGTGGAGCAGGCGCTGGCGCTGGCCTCGGGCGGCGTCAAGGGTCGCAGCTTCGAGAACGGCAAGGCCATGTACAACTCGGTCGGCTGTGCGGCCTGCCACCGCTTCGACGGGGCCGGCGGTGGTGTCGGTCCGGACCTCTCCGGCGTGGCCTCCCGCTATACGCTCCGCGACCTGATGGAGAACATCGTCGAGCCGTCGAAGGTCATCTCCGACCAGTACGGATCGGAAGAGGTGCTGTTGGCCGACGGTTCCACGCTGGTCGGGCGCGCCTACGTCGAGAACGGCAAGCTGGTGGTGACTGCCGATCCGCGCAACCCCGAGGAGTTCACGGCCGTGGCCCTCGACCAGGTCAAGAACCGCAAGCCCTACCCGGTGTCGCTGATGCCGGCCGGCATGATCAATCCGCTCAACCAGGACGAATTGCTCGACCTGATCGCCTACCTGCAATCGGGCGGCAATCCGAAGCACAAGGCCTTCGCCAAGTGACGCGTTGGGAGTGACCCATCGAGGTCTTCGAAACGGGGGCGATGGCCGAGGCTGTCGCCCCCGTTTTCCATCCGGGAAGTCTCTGGGACGCGCCTTCCGCCAGAGATCGGGCGACGATTGGCCACAGATTCCCATGGCCTCGATTGAAGAGAGGGCCACAATCCTCGTCGTGATTCCCATGGCCTCCATGCGATTGCTGCAGCGTTGGGTCCTCGTCGGCCTCCTCTCCGGGGG
>JBEGWF010000116.1:0-7703 GCA_041177965.1 Verrucomicrobiota bacterium
CTCGGGGAAGGGGAGGCTTTCGCGCTGCGCGCGAGGGGGTCTTGTTGATCGGTTCCAGAGCTCGCTCCAGCCCGGATCCGCTCCGCTCGGTTTAGGTGGGCTCCGCGGGTCCGGGCTTCACTCGCGGGAACCTCGGGGACGGGGAGGCTTTCGCGCTGCGCGCGAGGGGGGCTTGTTGATCGGTTCCAAAGCTCGCTCCAGCCCGGATCCGCTCCGCTCGGTTTAGGTGGGCTCCGCGGGTTCGGGCTTCACTCGCGGGAACCTCGGGGAAGGGGATGAGGCGGGTGGGTTTTCGGGTTTTGAAACTTGGAAGGCAGTGGGATTCGGATTTGAGTCGAAGGATGATCACGGGTTCGCGCAGGGAGTTCTTGAAGGCTTCGGTCGGAGCATGGGTGGGGCTGGCGTTGGAGGCCGCGGAGTCCAAGCCGACGGGACTGGTGGGCAGTCAACTCTACGGGTGGGGCCAGTATTACCAACGGGAGGGAAAGGACATGAACGCCCACCTCGGCGAGGTGTTCTCCGCGCTCCGTGACGCCGGGTACGACTATGCCGAGGGAAACCTGGATTCGGGACGCCCGGAAAAGAACGCGGAGTTCGCCGACAAACTCCGTGCCAAGGGGTTGAGGCCGGTGAGCCTGTACACGGGCGGTGCCCTCCACAACGACGGTGCCGACGCGGTGGTCGAGCGACTGGTGGCCGCCTCACTGGTGGCGGCACGGTCGGGCTTCGAGGTGATCGTGTGCAATGTGGACCCGATCGGTCGTGAAAAGACCGAGGCCGAACTGGTCCGTCAGGGCAGGGCGTTGGCCATTCTGGGCAAGGAATTGAAGGCCTTGAAACTCCGCCTGGGGGTCCATCACCACACGCCGGAACTGGGTCGTGAGGGTCGTGAGTACCACCACAATTTCGCCGTGACGCGGGCCGGCGAGGTGGATTTCTGCATCGATACCCACTGGATGCTCCGGGGCGGCATCGCTCCGATGGATGCGCTGCGCCAATACGGGGACCGGGTGGTGTCGTGGCACCTGCGCCAGAGTCGCGACAAGGTCTGGTGGGAAGACCTCGATACCGGAGACATCGATTATGCCGAGATCGCCGCCTTCGCCCGATCCCGGCACTTGCCGCGCCGTTTCTCGGTGGAGTTGGCCCTGGAGGGAGGCACGCGGATCACGCGTTCGGTCGTCGAGAACCACCGGCGCAGTCGCGATTTCGTCCGGCGCGTGTTCGGGGTCTGAGTGTCCGGCATTGGCGTTCGGGTTCCGACGGCGGCGGAGTGCACCAGCGGAGTCGCGGGGACCGGAATCGCCGTCGACGGGACATCGAACGTCCACCCGGGTGGGACCCGGGGGCTTGGCGTGGAACTACTTGTCCGCCTTGCGGGCGGCCTTCTCGGCCTTGGCATTCTCCTCCAAGACGCGCGTCAGCGACTCGGAAGGCTTGAGGCCCAAGGCGGCCGCCGCGTTCTTGACGGCGTCGGGGCCGAACTCCTTGGCCTTCTTGGCGGTGGCCAGGCGGACCGGCCATTGGCGGGCGCCGTCGTTCTTGCGGGCCAACCAGAGGAATCCTTCGGCCCCCGAAGGCCAGGGCTCTCCGATCGACATCCACAGGCGGACCGGGGTGTTGGCTCCGATTTTGGCTCCCAGCGGAGGCAATTGGCCGGCGGTCAGCGGCAATTGGAGCAATTGGCAGCGCAGCACCGAGGGGTCGCGGGCCGATACGCCCGCGGCCACAAAGGCCTCGGATTCGCCCAGGAGCGCCGTGAGGGATTGGCCCTGCGCTTCGGCGGGCCAGTGGAAGCGCACGACGTCGATGATGTTGGTCTCGAAGTCGCGGCCGTCGCCCGGAAGCGTCACCCGAAGCGGCGAACCGGGGAGGGGGATCGGTGGGAGCCCGGACACCTCCGGAGCCGTGGGTCGGATCGCGGAAAAGGCTCCGGAATCGCGCTCCAGTCGGGACCGCATGAGGGCCACGGCGTCGTCGAGGGAGACAACATGGTGCACATCGCCCGTCACCGGGTTGACGGGGTAGCTGCGCAGAGACGGCGACGCTCCGAAGAACTGGTCGGCCGAACTGTTCCGGGAGGCACCTCCGGCCAAGCGGATGGCGTGGTTGATGGCCTTGGCCAGCGCCTGGGCCTGCGCTTCGTCATCGATGGCGATCCATCCCGAGGCAACAGTTCGGGCGGGCATCTCTTCGTTGCCGTCCTGCCAGCGGCGCACACCATTGACGCGACCGGCATCGGTCATCCAGACCGCGAAGGCGCGGCGATCGCCGGCGAACCAGAGGCGGACATGCGTGGCACCGGGATCCAGGTCGGCCAGCGAGAATTCGGTCGATTCGCTGCGGTCGAGGCTGCCGGGGATGCCGTCGGTGGCGATGGTCCGGAATCGGAGACGTCGGCCGAGCACCTGAGCGAGCTTCACCCGGATGCGGCCACCTCCGGCGATGTTCCGGAATTGCCCATGCTCTTCGACCGTGCGCCGGATGAAGTCGATGGTCTCGTCGAAGGTCGGCTCGGCGTGCAATGCCCCTGCGACCATGATGAGCACCATGAGCAGGGCTCTGCGCAGGCCGCGAAACAGCTGAGCGCCGCTCCGACGAGCCGTTCCGATCATCGTGGTCAAGGATCGGGGACGGACGTGGTGCATGGGCGGCAGAGGAGGGGCTGGGCACCGCCCCGGGCGGTCACGGAAACCGTCCCGGGAGCGGGAAACTTGCGGAAGCGGTCGCGGATCAGCGCTTGAACGACAACGGTGCCGGTTGGGGAGCCGCCGGAGCCGCGCCGGGCATCTCATGGGCGCACGGTTGATTGATCGGCGCTTCGGGCGCGCGGTTGTTCTGGCTGACGATGCGGTTCTGGAGCATCCACGCCTCGACCTCCTCGCCCGAGACATCGGCCAAGACCTTGCCGTCGATCTCGACGGTGGGTTGCTTGGTCTGTCCGGTCTTCTGGACCATCTCGTCGAAGAATTCCGGGCGGTTGATGATGTCCCGCTCCTCGAAGGTGAGGTCGTACTTCTTGAAGACGGCGCGCACCCCGGCGCTCCATCCGCACCAGGGTTTCAGGTAGGCGATGATCGTAGGCTTCGACATAGAAAATATGAGGGAAACTGGCAGTTCATCGCCCGAGCGCAACCCGGGAAACGCGGTCGGCGCTTTCCCCACAGGAAGATCCGGGACGCTTCGGACCGTCCGGGGTCAGGCTCCTTTGCCGGGTTCATAGCCCAACCACGGGCCCAACCACCGTTCCATCTCGGCTTCCGGCACCCCCTTGCGGCGGGCCAGGTCGGCCACCTGATCGCGGCCGAGCCTGCCGACGGCGAAGTACTTGGATTGGGGATGTGCGAAGTACAGGCCGCTGACGCTGCTGCCGGGCCACATGGCGCAACTCTCCGTCAGGCGGATGCCCGTGCGGGCCTCGACAGCGAGGAGCGACCAGAGCGTGCGCTTCTCGGTGTGGTCCGGACTCGCCGGATACCCGCCAGCCGGCCGTATGCCCCGGTACTTCTCCTCGATGAGGTCCTCGGCACTGAGGTGCTCCGCGGCTCCGAAGCCCCATTCTTTGCGGACCTTCTCGTGGAGGTATTCGGCGAAGGCCTCGGCGAGGCGATCGGCCAGGGCCTCGGCCATGATGGCGTTGTAGTCGTCGTGGGCGGCCTTGTACTGAGCCACCACCTCATCGAGCCCGATCCCGGTGGTGACCGCGAAGGCTCCGACATGGTCCTGCGAGCCCCTCGGGGCAACGAAATCGGCCAAGGACCATTGCGGGGTTCCGTCCTCCTTGACGATCTGCTGCCGCAGCATGTGGAAGGTCGTCTGCACCGACGAGCGGGTCTCATCCGCGAAGACCTGCACCGAATCCCCGTCCCGATTGGCCGGGAAGAGGCCGTACACCCCGCAGGCCCGGATGCGCTTCCGGGCGATGAGGTCGTCGAGCAAGACCTGGGCATCGGCGAACAGCTTCCGGGCCTCCTCGCCGTACTTCTCATGCTGGAGGATCGCCGGATAGCGGCCGCGCAGCTCCCAGGTGTGGAAGAACGGCGACCAATCGATGTAGGGCCGCAGCGTCTCGAGGGGCACGTCGTCCAGGACGCGGACTCCGGTGAACTCCGGGCGGGGCAGGTCCGAGAAGTCCAGTCGGGCTCCCTTTGTCCGGGCCTGTTCGAGGCTGAGCAGCGGGGTGCTGGTCGCCTCATGGCTGCTGCGGAGCCGCTGATACTCGTCGCGGATCTGGGCCACATAGGCGGGCTTCAGGTCCGGATTGATGAGGTTGCTCACCACCGGCACGGCGCGGCTGGCGTCGAGGACGTGGATGACCGGTTGGGAATAGCCGGGGGCCAGTTTCACGGCCGTATGCGCCTTGCTGGTGGTGGCTCCGCCGATGAGCAGGGGCTGACGCATCCCGAGGCGTTCCATCTCGCGGGCGACATGGGCCATCTCGTCGAGCGACGGCGTGATCAGGCCGCTGAGGCCGATCACGTCTACCTGGTGTTCCTGCGCGGCCTTGAGGATCTTGTCACAGGACACCATCACGCCGAGGTCGATGACCTCGTAGTTGTTGCACCCCAAAACCACGCCCACGATGTTCTTGCCGATGTCGTGGACGTCGCCCTTCACGGTGGCCATGAGCACCTTGCCTTGGGTCCGGACCTCGCCCCCGGCGGCCACCGCGGCCGCCTTTTCGGCCTCCATGAACGGGGTCAGGTAGGCGACGGCCTTCTTCATCACGCGGGCCGACTTCACCACCTGCGGGAGGAACATCTTCCCGGCGCCGAACAGGTCGCCGACCTGGTTCATGCCGTCCATGAGCGGGCCCTCGATCACCGACAGCGGGCGACCGAGCTTCTGGCGGGCCTCTTCGGTGTCGCTGTCGACATGGGCGTCGATGCCCTTGATCAGGGCGTGCGCCAGGCGTTTCTCGACGGGTTCCGAACGCCATGCCTCGTCGGCCTTGGCCTCGGCGGCCCCCGCGGCCCCGGACTTGCGCCGGAGCGCCTCACCATGGGCCACCAGGCGCTCGGTGGCGTCCGGACGGCGGTTCAGCAGCACGTCCTCCACCAGGTCGCGCAGCTCCGGTTGGATCTCCTCGTACACCTCGAGCATGCCCGCGTTGACGATGCCCATGTCGAGGCCAGCCCGGATGGCGTGGAACAGGAAGGCGCTGTGCATCGCCTCGCGGACATGGTTGTTGCCGCGGAAGCTGAAGCTGATGTTGGAGACGCCACCGCTGACCTTGGCCAAGGTCAGGTTCGCCTTGATCCAGCGGGTGGCCTCGATGAAGTCCACCGCATAATTGTTGTGGGCCTCGATGCCGGTCGCGACGGTGAGGATGTTGGGATCGAAGATGATGTCCTGCGGCGGGAATTGCGCCTGGCGGGTCAGGAGGTCGTAGCTGCGCCGACAGATCTCGATGCGCCGTTCGAACGAGTCGGCCTGTCCCTGCTCATCGAAGGCCATGACCACCACGGCCGCACCGTATCGCCGGATCAGCCGGGCCTGCTCGAGGAAGCGCTCCTCGCCCTCCTTGAGCGAGATGGAGTTCACGATGCCCTTGCCCTGGAGGCAGCGCAGTCCGGTCTCCAGCACCGACCACTTCGACGAATCGACCATGATCGGCACCCGGGCGATGTCGGGCTCGGCGGCGATCAGGTTCAGGAACTTCGACATGGCCGCGGCGCCATCGAGCATTCCCTCGTCCATGTTGATGTCGATGATCTGCGCGCCGGCCTCGACCTGCTGTTTGCAGATCTCCAGCGCGGCATCGTAGTCGCCTGCCAGGATCAACTTGGAGAACTTCGGGGAGCCCGTGACGTTGGCCCGCTCGCCGATGTTGATGAAGTTGGTCTCCCGGGTCTGGTTGAAGGCCTCCATGCCGCTGAGGCGCAGCAGCGGTTCCAGCGTCGGGGTCTTGCGCGGAGCCAACCCTTTCACCGCTTGCGCGATGGCCTGGATGTGGGGCGGGGTGGTGCCGCAGCAACCGCCGACCACGTTGAGCCAGCCCTCCTCGGCCCAGGGGCGGATCTGCGGCGCGAGGGTCTCCGGGGTCTCCGGGAATCCCGTCGGCGACAGCGGGTCGGGGAGGCCGGCGTTGGGGTACACGCAGATGCGCGTATCGGCGATGCGGTGCAGTTCCTGCACGTAGGACCGCATCTCCTTGGGGCCGAGGGCACAGTTGAATCCGATGGTGATCGGTTCGGCGTGCCGCACCGAGTTCCAGAAGGCCTCGACCGTCTGTCCGGTGAGGGTGCGGCCCGAAAGATCCGTGATGGTGCCCGAGATCATCAGCGGCAGGCGGACCTTCAGTCGGTCCTGCACCTGCTGGATGGCGAACAGGGCCGCCTTCGCGTTGAGCGTGTCGAAGATGGTCTCCACCAGCAGCACGTCCACGCCGCCCTCGATCAAGGCTTCGACCTGCTCGGTGTAGGCCGTGACCAACTGCTCGAAGTTCACCGAACGGAACCCGGCGTCGTTGACATCGGGCGAGATCGAGGTGGTGACCGGCATCGGCCCGATGGCTCCCGCCACATAGCGGGGAATGCCGGTTGCCGCACCGACCGTATCGGCCGCCCTCCGGGCCAATCGGGCCGAGGCGAGGTTCATTTCGCGGGTGAGTTCCCGCAGGAACGGGTCCGCGATGACCTCGTTGAAGAAGGTCTGGTCCTTGCGGCCCTCGGCATGGCGGAAGAAGAAGTCGTGCTGGCCGATGGTGGTGGCCGAGAAGGTGTTCGTCTCGATCAGGTCCGCGCCGGCTTCGAGGTAATGCCGGTGGATCTCCTCGATGACCTGGGGCTGGGTGATCTGGAGCAGCTCATTGTTGCCCTTGAGGTCCTTGCCCTTCCAATCGCGGAAACGGTCGCCCCGGAACTGGGCCTCCCCGAGCTTGTATCGTTGGATGACCGTTCCCATCGCCCCATCGATGATGGCGATGCGTTGATCCAGCAGGTCCACGAACCCCTGACCCCGCGTCCATTGGCTGCAAGCTTCCGACCGATTCGACATGCCCGCAGGCTACCGGGCAGCCCCCGGGGTTCCAATAGATAAATCAACGCATCCCGATTTGTTGATATGATATTCTGCAGGGCGAATTCATCTGAATTTGGGGACTGGGTAGCGGCCCGAATTGTTTTGGGGTTTTTGGAGCCTTGTCAGGCGGCGGCGTGCCGGTGTGCCACTTTATTGAATCTCGCCTAATAGGGTGACTACATCCAATCCTCCGTGTATTGTTCGCTCATGCCAACGGAGCTGACCATCGTCTGGGATGGTGCCAGGGTCGTTTGTTTTGACGGGCTCAGGCTTCGAGGGCTCTGAATGCGAGGGATGGTTTGGCTTGGATGCGTTCGCGGATGACGGGGAGGGATTGGCCTGGGAAGCAGCGATTGAGGATTCTCAGTAGTCCGTTGCGGATCAGGGCTAGATTGGTGAGTAGAGACCGGTTTTGGCTCCGAGACCGGTCTTCCCCCATCAGCGCATCCCGTCGCCAATGGTTGCGGTTTTCTACCCCGGCCCAATGACCTCGGATCAACTGATGCCATTGTTTGGGTGTCAGATCCTCCGGTTCGAGACTGCTGACGTAGTAGCGGGTCTCCTCCGTGGTCCTGCCGGAGCGCTTCTCGGTCCTGCGACTCCGGACAACCACCAAGCTGCGGGCGAATGGAAAATCCATCGCCATGCCGTCGGTGGCAAAGGCGTGCAGGGCTCGGTTA
>JBEGWF010000117.1:0-2530 GCA_041177965.1 Verrucomicrobiota bacterium
CGGCTCGAGGGGCCAGGTCTGCGGTGTCGCCAGCGACCCACCGCATTCTCCTCGCATCGCGAGGTTAGGTAGGGCGCTTTCTCCGAAAGCGCCGGTGGAGCGCGGCCGGCTCGGAGAGCCAACCCTACCCGAGAGGCCTGGATGGCAGCTCAGGCTCAGCCAGCCGTGCCCGGGAATCCGAGTATGACCCAAGGTACGAACCGGTGGCCCTTGTGGGGTTTAGTGCGGTTGCATGGGGGGAACGCCGGAGTAGCATGGCCCTCTTGAGTCCTCCGAGGGTCATCACGTTTTCGCCGTCGTTGACGATTCCGCTCACGCGGGATTGCCCGTGGCACTGCGCCTACTGCGGGTACCGGCGGGATCGGGAGGGGCTCATGCCCGAGGCGCGCTTCGAAGAACTCCTCGCCACGGCCCGAAAAGGTGGAGCCACCGAGATCCTGTTCCTCGCCGGCGAGGCCTCCGATGCCATGCCGCATTTGCGGGCCGCGTTGAAGGCCCGGGGCTTCGATGATTTCGTCGCCCACGTGCGCTGGGCCTGTGAGCGAGCGCTGGAAGCCGGATTCCTGCCCCACACCAACATCGGGGCCATGTCTCCGCGCGATTTCGAGCGCCTGGCCGAAGTGAACGCCTCGATGGGTCTCATGCTCGAGAACATCGACGACGCCTTCAACCGCACGGTCGCGCCCCAGAAGTCGGCCCAGGGTCGCCTGCGCACGATCGAGGCCGCCGGTCGCGCCCGGGTGCCGTACACCAGCGGGATTCTCATCGGCTTGGGCGAGTCGCGGGAGTCCCGGTTGCGCTCGCTCGACGCCCTGGCCGCGCTCCACGCCCGCCATGGTCATCTTCAGGAGATCATCCTCCAGAATTTCATCCCCAACGAGGGATCGCGGCTCGGTTCGGTGCCGGAGGCGCCGGCACTGGAAGACTATGTGGAGCTCATCGAGCATTGGCGGTGCGTGGCTCCCGGGGTGGCCATCCAGATCCCGCCCAACATCAATCCCCACTGGGAAGCCCTGCTGCCGTGGACCGACGATCTCGGCGGCATCAGCACCGATGGCGACTGGGTCAATCCCCTGAACCCCTGGGACCCTCCCGAACGCTACGCCGCCGCCTGCCGCCGCCACGGGATGGAACTGCGTCACCGGTGGCCGGTGTATGACGCGTATGTGGACAATGGGTGGATCTCCCCCCGAGTGGCCACGGTCATCCGAGCCCGGGATGGCGGAACCCGGCCCGGTCCGAGCGATCCTGGCCCCGCCACCCCGGAAATCCTGCGACCGCACCTGCCGGCCGATCCGCTGACCCGGGCCCTGCGCGGGGAGTCGCTGTCGGTGGAGGAAACCCTGCGGTGGGTGCAGGCCGACGGCTCGGCCCACGACGAGATCCGCGACGCGGCCGATGCGTTGACCCGCCGACTCCATGGCGAGGTCGTGACCTATGTGGTCAACCGCAACGCCAACTTCACCAACGTCTGCACCACGCATTGCTCCTTCTGCGGATTCTACCGGCCCCCGGGTCACCCCGAGGCCTACACGCGGAGCGTCGGGGCGGTCGTCGAGCGGGTGATGCAAACACCCTGGGTCACCGAGGTGTGCCTGCAGGGCGGTATCCATCCGGACCTCGGATTGGACTACTACGAGGAACTCCTCCGGGCCCTCAAACGTGCCCTGCCCGGCGTCCATCTCCATGCGTATTCGCCGATGGAGATCCACTCGCTCTGCCTCAAGAGCGGCCTGGAGCCCCGTGCGGTGCTCGAGCGACTCCGCGAGGCGGGCCTCGGGTCGGTCCCGGGCACGGCGGCCGAGATCCTCGACGACGCGATGCGCGACCAGCTTTCGCCCGACAAGCTCCGGGCCGCCGAGTGGGAGGCCATCATCGAGGCGGCCCACCAGACCGGCCTCCGCTCCACGGCCACCGTGCTCTTCGGTCACCGGGAATCGTGGGAGGACCTGATCCGGCACCTGGACCGCATCCGCTCCCTGCAGCGGCGCACCGGCGGATTCACGGAGTTCGTGCCCTTGGCCTTCGTGCCGTATCGCAACCGGTTGGGTGGTGCCTTGGCGCGGGAGGCGGGGGTGAGCCCGGAGGCGTTGGCGGAGGCCGGGGCCGAACGGGTCGAGCGGTTGTATCCCCTCGCGCGACTGTTCTTCGGAGAGGAGATCCCGAATCTCCAGACCAGCTGGGTGAAGCTGGGCCCGGAGCGCGCGGCGGACATGCTGCGGAGCGGCTGCAACGACTTCGGCGGCACGCTCTACGAGGAGAGCATCACCCGTGAGAGCGGCGGGCGCTTCGGGGAATGCATGACTCCGGTCGAGATCGAGACGGCGATCCGGTCGGTCGGCCGGATCCCGCGCCAGCGTACGACCCTCTACGGAGTTCCGGCCTGAGCGGCCCAAGGAGCAAATCCTGGGAGCAAATCCTGGGGGTGAATCCCGGGAGACAACCCAGCGGGCCGCCTCCGCCTACTCGCGGCAGACCGAGTCGTACAGGGAGACGTATTCGGCCGATTGCTTCTCCCAGGAGAAATCGG
>JBEGWF010000118.1:0-8790 GCA_041177965.1 Verrucomicrobiota bacterium
CCCGGGCCCCGCGCCCCCCGCCCACGACCCACCCCCTTCCAACCTGACCCGCCGCCCCACCCTTTCTGCTCGCTTCACCCCGGCCGCCCCGTTAATTCCTTCCCCATCATGAGTTCGCAAGTCCCCGCCGACCTGAAATACGCCAAGTCCCACGAATGGGCCCGCATCTCCGGTGACACCGCCGTCGTCGGCATCACCGACCACGCCCAGCACGAACTCACCGACATCGTCTTCGTGGAACTCCCCGCCATCGGACGCAAGGTCAAGGCCGGCGAGGCCTGCGCCGTGGTGGAATCGGTCAAGACCGCCAGCGACATCTACTCTCCGCTTTCCGGCGAGATCATCGCGATCAACAGCGCCGCCAGCGACAATCCCGCGCTGGTCAACAGCGAACCCTACACCGGAGGCAGCTTCTTCACCCTCCGCCTGTCCAACCCCGCCGAAGCCGAGGCGCTGCTGTCACCCGCCGCCTATTCCCAGCAGATCGGTGCCTGAAGGCCCCGGGGCTCCACCCGATCGATCCCGCCCGATCGATCAGCGCTCAGGATCAGCGCTTCACCCTGAACCACCGGCCCACCGGTGGTTCAATTGTTTTCGGGGGCGTCCCGACGAAGCCCCACCTTGTGGGCGATGTCGTCGAACTCCTCGCGACTCACCTCGTGCAACTCCTTGCCCCGCTTGCTGAGGTGCTCGTTGATCTTGATGGCCTTCTCGGTCATCGCCTCGTGGGTCTCCTGGGTGCCGCCCACCAGGGCGAAGTTCTTCCCCTTGGTCACCCGCTGATGGCCGTCCGAATCCAGACCCACACCCAACAGGAGCGCCTGGGCCTTCTTCGAGGGCTTCTTGGAATCCGCCATGCCCGACGTTAGATCGGAAGAAACCCCGGTCGCCACGGCAAATCTTCCGCCGATCCCCGAACCGCCTCCATCCGCGACATCGAACGGATCGATGGACCCCGAAAAACATTCGATTCACCCATGACACCGGACCCCGGCGACAACGTCGGAGTCATGAACGAAACCTTCTCCTCGGCGTTGCGCCTCGCCGAGACCCTCGCCGGCTCCGCGATCGCCGTCCTCGCCGCCGACTTCATCGTGGGCGTCTTCCACTGGATCGAGGACGCCTACCTCCGCGACGACTGCCCCGTGCTCGGCCGCCTCATCGCCCGCCCCAACATCCTCCACCACTACCGCCCCCGGCATTTTCTCCGCAATTCCTGGATCGCGTCGTGCTGGGACCTCTGGCTGGTGTCCGCGGCCCTCGTCGCGACCGCATGGGCGCTCGACCGCCTCACCCTGCCCGTCTGCGTCTTCGCCGTCCTGGTCGGCAATGCCAATCAGATCCACAAATGGGCCCATCGCAGCCGCCGCGAGAATGGCCCCTGGATCAACCTCCTCCACGACGTGCGCATCCTCCAGGGCCCCCGTCATCACGCCATCCACCACACCGACCCCAAGTCGACCCACTACTGCGTGATCACGGAGTGGCTGAACCCGGTTCTCGAACGCCTGCGCTTCTGGACCCGACTGGAATGCGGGCTCAGGAAGGCCTTCGGCATCCGGCGCCGCAGCGACACCTCGAACCGCCGACACGGATTCACCCCCGAGTGGATCCTGCTCGCAGAACAGGGTTGAAACACCCAGATTGTCATCCCACAAGGCCCATGCCCCCATCCCGGCGCAACTACCCCCTCCTGCTCCTGAGCCAATGGCTCAGCGCCCTGGGAGACAACGCCCTGCTCGCCGTCATCGTCGGCCAGCTCACCTACCTGCAGAAGGCAGGGGTGCTTTCGGAGGCACAACTCCGGACCCACAACACCGTCTACACCAGTCTGTTGTTCGTCCCGTTCATCCTCCTGGCGCCGGTCGCCGGATTCCTGAACGACCGCCACCCCAAGACCTCCGGACTGGCCGCGGGCAATGCACTGAAACTCCTCGGCACCCTGACCTGCGCCCTGAGCCTGTGGTGGGGACCGCTCTGGCAGGGCATCGGATACCTGGTGGTCGGCATCGGAGCCTGCGTCTACGGGCCCGCGAAGTACGGCATCCTGCCCGAGATCCTGCCCCGGGAACGCCTCGTACGGGCCAACGGCATGGTCGAATTGCTCACCCTGGTGGCCATCCTCGGGGGCGCCATCGCCGGGTCGATCATGGCCGACCGTTGGAAGGATTCGGTCTCGAACTCCTATGCCGTTCTGGTGGCGATCTTCCTCGGCTCGATGATGCTCAACCTCGCCATGCAGCGCACCCCGGCCAATCCCACGGTCCGCTGGAAGGCCAACCTCACGGCCTTCCGGGAGCACCTCCGTCATCTGGCGCTGGCACCGCGGCTGTCCCGGATGCTGGTCGGCACCGGCCTCTTCTGGGTCTGCGGCGCGGCCATGAAGATCAATTTCCAGCCCTGGGGCCTCAAGGTCCTCCAATTGCCCGACAACACCCAGATCGCCCTGCTGGGCCTGTGGCTGAGCGTGGGCGTGATGGTGGGCAGCATCCTGGCGGGTCGATGGTTCCCGGTGGGAGAACTGCAGCGCACCCGCCTCTTCGGATTCTCCCTCGCGGGAATGCTCGGGCTGCTGTTCTCGGTGGAGCACCTCGAACCCTGGAGACACCCCGTCGTCCAAGTCGGCCCTCTGCACCTCGTCCTGCCGGTGCTCGGCTTGCTGATCGGCACCGGCATCGCCGCCGGGTTCTTCCTGATCCCCCTCAACGCCGCGCTGCAGGCCGAGTCGGATGCGGACAAGCTCGGCAAGACCATCGCGGTGCAGAACCTGGTGGACAACCTCGGCATGATCGGGGCGAGCCTCCTCTGCCTCGTCAGCGTGCAGATGGGCATCAGCGCCTCCGGGGTGTTCCTGGTGCTGGCCCTCGTGACGGCGGGCATCGTCGCCCTGCTGAGGATCCCGGCCGCACCCACATCCAGCACCAACCCCTGAAGGTCCCATGATCAAGTCCCTGCTCCACTGGCTCCTGCGACTGTGCTTCCGGTACCGTGCGCACAACACCGGAGTGCTTTCGACCCCGGGCCCGGTGCTGCTCCTGCCCAACCACGTGTCCTGGCTCGATTGGGCGTTCCTCGGCGTGCTGTTGGACGACGACTGGAAGTTCGTCACCAGCTCCACCACGGCCCAGACTTCGTGGATCCACCGGAAGATCATGATCAACCGGCGGACATTCCCCATCGACCCCGCCTCCCCCTACGGTGCCAAACGCATGGCCGAGCACCTCGCCAAGGGCGGCCGATTGGTGCTGTTCCCCGAAGGCCGCCTGACGCTGACCGCGCGGATGATGAAGCTCTTCGACGGCACCGGGTTCCTCATCCACAAGACCAAGGCCAGGGTCATCACCTGCCACCTGCGCAATGCCGTTCGCGTACCTGCCGTCCGGCACGACGGATGGACCCGGTGGTTCCCAGAGGTCTCGGCGCATTTCAGCGAAGTGCTGTCGGCACCCGACCTGGCTCATCAACCGAACTCCGTCGCCCGCGCGCGGATCACCCGATGGCTGCGCGATGCGATGGTCCATCAGCAGTTCCAGGCCGAGATGGATTTCGGGGCCCGCGATGTCCTCGAAGCCATCGCGGAGACCGCCTCGGCCCTGCCACGACGCCGCGTGCTGGAGGACATCAACCTCCAGCCCCTGACCTACCGCCGACTCATGGTCGGCACGGAACTGCTGGGGGCAGAATTCCGGCGACTCTTGACCGCAGGGAATGGGTCTCCTTCCGGGGATCCGACCCGGGTCGGGGTGCTGCTGCCCAACGTCAACGGCATGCCTGTGACCTTGATGGCCCTGTGGGCCTCGGGCTTCACCCCGGCGGTGCTCAATTTCTCCACCGGGCCCGCGGTCCTGCTCCAGTGCTGCCAACTGGCGGGCCTGCGCGACATCCTCACCTCCCGGGTGTTCCTCCAGAAGGCCAAGCTCGATCTGGGGCCGATCGAGGCCGCGGGCATCCGACTGCACTTCCTGGAGGACATTCGCAAGGGCATCGGCGGATGGGCGAAGCTGCTGACCCTGTTGAAACACACGATCCGGTGCGGACAGGGCCTCCGGGTGCCCCGCTCCGGCTTCGACCCGCGGAAGACCCCGGCCGTGGTGCTCTTCACCTCGGGATCGGAAGGCATCCCGAAGGGCGTGGTGCTCACCCATGCCAACCTGCTGGCCAACATCCGCCAGATGGACGCCTTCCTCGACATCTCGGACCACGAGCGGTTCTTCAATGCGCTCCCGCTCTTCCACAGCTTCGGCCTGACCGCGTGCACGCTGCTGCCCCTGGTCCGCGGACTCTACACCTTCCTGTACCCGTCGCCCCTGCACTACCGGGTGATCCCCGGCGTGGTCTACGACCGCTACTGCACGGTCATGGTGGGCACCAACACCTTCCTCAACGGCTACGCCCGCAAGGCGGCCCCCTACGATTTCCACTCGGTCAAATACCTGGTGGCCGGTGCCGAGAAGGTCCAGGAGGCCACGGCCCAGACCTGGGCCCGCAAGTTCGGCATCCGACTGCTCGAGGGCTACGGGGCGACCGAATGCAGCCCGGTGCTCTGCGCCAACAACCGCATCGAGGCGCAATTCGGCAGCGTCGGCCGGTTCATGCCCGGGATGGAATGGCGCCTCGAACCGGTCGACGGCGTCAGCGAGGTGGCGCCGGATGGCCGCATCGTCTCGGGCCGACTCTTCGTCCGCGGGCCGAACGTCATGCGCGGCTACCTCAACCCCGAGGCCGACGCCGCGTTCCAGGCGTTGGGCGGTTGGTACGACACCGGCGACCTGGCCCGGATCGACGACGACGGATTCGTCTTCCTGCTGGGGCGCATGAAGCGCTTCGCCAAGATCAGCGGCGAGATGGTCAGCCTCACCGCCGTGGAGGACGCGCTGGCCGGGGCCTTCCCCCAGCATGGCCTGCGCTGCGAGGTCGCCGTGGTGGCCGTGGCCGACGAGGAGAAGGGCGAGAAGCTCATCGCGCTCACCAACGTGTCCCGACTGTCGATGGACGAGGTCCGTCAGGCCATCAAGGCCAAGGGTCTGACCAACCTGTGCGTTCCCCGCGAGATCCGCTGCGTCGCGGAGATCCCCAAGCTGGGCACGGGCAAGATCAACCACCGGGCGCTGATCGAACTCGTCCGCTCCGAGGCTCGCGGCTAAAGCGACCCCGTAAGACCGGGCAATCACAGCCTCCCGCCGACACCCGCCGCCCTCTGTCCACACCCGACCGGGCCGGCCGGCCCAACCGCGCCCGTCAAACCGCGCCTTTACAGGTCCCGGCAATGGGGCAATCTCTCGCGCAGTCCCGCCCTGAATCCCCATACCGAACATGTCCAAGGTCATCGCTGAAATGCTCGTCGAGTCGGTGAAGATGGAGCTTCCCGACACCAAAACCGTCCGCTTCCAATGGCCCGAGGGCTATGCCCCGGACTTCAAGACCGGCCAGTTCATCACCGTGTATTGGCCGCACAAGGCGAAGTACAAGCGGGCCTATTCGCTGAGCTCCTGCGCCCTCGACCGGGGCCATTACGAGGTGACCGTGAAGCGCGACGGCAAGATGGGCACCAGCATCGTGGACTGGCTCGAGGCCGGCGACCGCATGTTCGTGATCCCTCCGACCGGCCGTTTCCTGCCGGTGTTCGACCCTCCCGGCAAGCACCTCATCTGCGTGGCGGGCGGCTCGGGCGTGACCCCCTTCCGCGGCTTCGTGCGCGAGGCCACCGAGAAGAACCTCGATACCCGGATCACCATCCTCTACACGGTCCGCACCACCAACGACATCATCTTCGCCGAGGAGTTCCGTGCGCTCGAGGCCCGCAACCCGCGCTTCAAGTTCGTGGTGACCTGCACCCGGCTGGCTCCCGAAGATCCCTGGACCGGCCGCCGTGGCCGCATCACGCCGGAGTGGGTGAAGAGCTTCGTCGATGACGCGGCCAACACCGTGTTCTACGCCTGCGGCACCAACGACATGGTCAACGCCGTCGAGCACCTCGTACTGCACGACCTGGGCCTGCCCAAGGAGCAGATGAAGCTCGAGAAGTGGGGCTGAGCCGAACGGTTCGCACGCGGTCGCAAAACGAGTTCAAGGGAGGCCTGCGGGCCTCCCTTTCTCATTCACTGTCTGTCATTCCCCGGCACCCACGCCTTTTCCGGAGACCTGGAAGGGCCAATGCCCGGCCACTCGGGCCCAGGCCAGGTAACCGATGACCCCGATGACCAGGGCGGCCATCGCCCAGGCAAGGGTCCGCAACGGCGTGGTGGCGAACACCAGCAACCAGCCGGCCCCCGCGAGGAACAGGGGCACGGGATACCACCAGACCCGATACGGTCTCGCCAGGTTCGGGGCATGCCGCCGGAGCAGCACCAGGGCGACGATCTGGCCGATGAACTGGATGAGGATCCGGGCCGTGACCAGGGTGTCGATCACCAGGGCCAGCGGCAGGAAAGCCGCCGCGATCGACAGGCCTCCCAGCACCAGCAGCGACACATGCGGGAACCTCCCGCGCGGATGGAGGCGGCCGAAGGCCCCGAAAAAGGCACCATCCCTGGCCGCCGCGTAGGGAATCCGGGAGTAGCCGAGCAGCAGCGCGAAGATCGACCCCACCGCCGTCCACACCACCAGCAGGGTGAATCCCTGGGCCGCGACCTTGCCATGGAGCCGTTCCACGAAGACCGAGGCGATGAAATTGGCCACCTGGGGGTGCTGATCGGCCGGCACGAACTCCCGCCATGAGATCACCCCGTTGATGCTCAGATTGATGCCCACGTAGATCGCCGCGACGACCAGCAGGCTGGCCAGGACGGCGCGCGGGATGGTCCGTCCGGGATCCTTCACCTCATCGCCCAGATAGCAGACATCGTAATAGCCGAGAAAATCATAGATCCCCACCCGGGCCGCCGCCCCGAGGCCCAAAAAGAAACCCAGGGAGAACCGCCACGGATCGTCCGGAAGATCGAAGGCCTTGCGTGCATCGAAATGCACGGCACCACTGACCAGCACCACCAGCACGGTGACCATGACCCCGGCCCACAGGAACAGGGTCAACCGGGCGATGCTGGCAATGCGGCGGTACAGCAACGCCACCGTCACCACGCCCAGCGCCACCACCACCGCCCCGCCCTTGGCCGACAGCCCGCCACCAGGCAGCGTCATTCCCGGGGACAGGTAATCGAGGTACTGGGCCACGCCGATATAGGCCGAGGCGATCTCCATGGGTCCGCTGAGCAGGAACTGCCACAGGAACAGGAACGCCATCAGGCGACCCCAGGTCTGCCGCCCGAACCCCTCCCGCAACCACCCGTAGGTGCCGCCGGACCCGGGCAATGCCGCCCCGAGCTCGCTCCAGACCAGGGCATCGGGAACGGTGATCAGCAGCGCCACCAGCCACCCCAACAGCGACTGGGGCCCACCCAGGGCCGACATCAGCAACGGAATCGTGATGAACGGCCCCGCCCCCAGCATGTTGGCCATGTTCAGCGCCGTGGCCGGAAACAGCGTCAGTCGGCGCTCGAGAGGGGCCGACTCGGGAACGTCCTGGGGAGTCACGCCCGGGTTGTAAGCCCCCGCCTCCCCGTTGACCAGCCACCTGACGCGGAAGCCGCATCAACCATGAGCCTGATCGCGTGGCATGTGCTCAGGTGGGCGAAGTCGCAGGCCAATCTTTGACAGTTCACCGGACTGCCTCCTAGATCCGGGTACGGTGTTCACATCCGATCCAACGACGGCGATGAAGCATGAGCACAGGGTTTCCTCCGCGAACAGCGGTCCTGCATCGATGAGGTACTTGGATGCCGTGAGCCTCGGATACCTGGGATTCGTTGCGCTGTTGTTGATCTGGAGGCGTGAGCAGGCCAGTCCCTGGTGGTGGGCTTGGGTCTGCCTCCATGGATTTCTGGCGGCAGGCATCGTCCGCTTGGCGCGTCGGCCGCGCATGGGATGCGTCGGTTGGTTGGCCGATCTGTATCCGCTCCCGCTGTTTCTGGTCTTGTACCGGGAGAGCGAAGCCATCAACCACGCCTTCTTCGCCTCACCCCTCGATGTGCATTTCCTCGCCGCAGAGGCCCGCTGGTTTGGCGTGCAGCCCAGTCTGGCTTTTGCGGAACGCTTTCCGTCCACCCTGGTGGCCGAACTCCTCTACGCTGCCTACTTCTCGTTCTATCCCATGATCATCGGGATGGCGGTCTGGCTGCTGCATCACGACCGGAGAACGGCTCAGCGTTTCTTCGGCGATTTGGCGGCCGTCTTCTACACCTGCTATGGCCTCTTCATCGTGTTTCCGGTGGTGGGGCCCCGCATTCTCGACCTGGGCGGTCTTCCACCGGACATCCTCGCCCCGCTGGGACTGGCCGATGTGGGCTCCATGCCCCCCGGCACGCAGCGGGGTCCCTTCGCCCGGTTGATGTCGTTCATCTACGAGTGGTTTGAAGGGGCCGGCGGCGCGTTTCCCAGCAGCCATGTGGTGGTGGCCTGCCTGGTGTTGCGGGAATCGTTCCGACAGCGCCTCAAACTCCGGTGGGTCCTGTCCTTGGTCGTGCCGCTCCTGTGCCTGGGCACCGTCTATGGCCGCTACCACTACGCCAGCGATGTCGTCGCCGGGCTCCTGATCTTCTGGCCACTCACACGGTTGTCGGAATTCCTGCAGGACCGCTACGATCGCCGCCGGACCTCACCACAGACCGAGTCTCACAGCGCACGGTCGTAGATCCGATACCGCTGGACCTCGGTCCCGTGGAACAGTTCCACCAGTTGTTGGACCGCTCGGTTGTCCTCCAGGATCCAGGAAGCTTCACACCGGGCGAACCCCAG
>JBEGWF010000119.1:0-52188 GCA_041177965.1 Verrucomicrobiota bacterium
GTTGCTGGCGCAGAGCGTCTTGACGGCCGAGGCGCGCGCCCGGGCCAGCGCCGGCAGGAGCATGCCCGCGAGGATCGCGATGATGGCGATGACCACCAGCAGCTCGATGAGCGTGAAGGCCCGCGGTCGGGGTTGGAGGGTCCGGATGGGCGTCATTCGGGGAACCAACGCGAACCATGCTCCCGGTGCGGCCGCCGGGTCAACCGTTCCCCACCGTTCCCCGCCTACTCGCCCGCCACCGTCACCCGGTAGAAGCGGGTGGGTCCATCCGGCAGCGGGATCGCGGCCTCGCTGTCGAAGGCCTTGGCCCGGGGATCGTTCGCCTCGACCTCCAGTCGGCTCCAACGTGCGGTGGGAAGGGGCTCGGACGCCCACTCCACCTCGAAACGGCGGCCGGCCCATCGCGGGAAACGCAGGACCGCCGAGGAGCCGTCGCGGGAGATGACCGGTCGCCAATGGCGGACGGGATCGAGCGGCCCCTCGCCCAGCAGGAATTCCGTGAAGTTGTCGAGCCCGTCACCATCCGCGTCGAGGGCCTGGGAGCGCAGATGGCCCCAGGGATCGGGCAACCACCGGGTCGCCCACGCGTCATAGCCGGCGCGCATCGGCAGGGCCTCGACGATCCACCGGCGGAGAAGTTCCACGGCGGCGGTGTCCGGTTCGGAGGTGGCCAACGGAGGCATGTGGAACGTCCCGAGCGACGAGATTCTCCGGAAAAGGACGGAATTCTCCGGGTGCCCTGGATCGATCAGGAATTCCCCGAGCCCCGCGACCGGAACCGACGGCCTCGTCCCGATCAACCCCATCCGGTCGAGCGCGGTGCCGATCCGGGCATCCCAGGGCGTCCGGGTCAGGCCGCCGGGTTGGTGGCAGGAGGCGCAGTTGGCATCGAGGTAGGAGCGCACGCGGCGCTCCAGGGGCTGGGCCTCATCCGAAGGGTTCACCAACGCGGGCATCTGGTAGGTGCGGACCAGAGGCTCCGTGAAGTGGCCGGCATCGGACCAGGCATCGAGTTGCGAGAGGATGGTGACCCCTTCGCGGGTCCGACGATTGAGCTGGGAGGTGCGGAAACCCGCGGGCCCACCGTTGGCCCGGGTGTGGCAGGAGAGGCATTCGTTTCGCCCGGGGAATCTCCAGTTCTGGGTCACCAGGTTCGTCGGAGTCCATGCGTAGAAAATCGCGTTGGCCCCCTCGGCCGGAACCAGATCGGCGTCGGTGCCCTCGTCATTCCATCGATAGCTGGCCCCGGACACGCCGTGGGAGGTCTGGACGAGGATGCGCGTCTCCATCGGAAAGAGGGACGTGCTCGGCCGGTGGTAGGCACGATCGAAATGCTTCACCCAGACCGTGCCTTCCGGAAAGGACCACGCCCCATCACGGCTGAAGTCCATGGTCTCCCGTCCCGGAAGCGCAAACCATCGCCGCTTCAGGGCGTGGTCGGACCAGAAGGGCGCTTGGACCTCGTAGGGGACCAAACCGGGCCGGGGCGTGCGGCTGATCGGATCCTCGAAGATCCCGGTCTCGGACAGATGCTCCGGCCAGACCTCGCCCGACACCGGCCGATGTACGAGGCGCTGGATCCGCCCCGAACCCGATGTCAGGAGCAGCGATCCGTCGCGGGGATCGGTACCGAAGGCCACCACCCCGGGAAGGTTGGCGATCCAACTCACCTCCGGTTCCCCGGGTTCGCCCGGGCGCAGGAATGCGATGTCCCCGGACCAATCGGCGAACAGATAGCAGCCGTCGAGTCCCGGGTAGAGATCCCCCCGGTAGAAACGGCTTCCGGTGATGGCCGTGCGGCCGGAAAAGTGCGAGTATTCGAATTCAGGCAGGACGGTCCCGGAGACGGCCGGGTCGGTCGCCGCCAAGGTCCCCTCCCACCAGGGCCAGCCGTAATTGGCTCCGGCGCGGATCCGGTTCACCTCCTCGCGCGAGCCGTATCCCACATCGTTGCACCACAGTTCACCGGTCTTCGGATCGAAACTGAACTGCCAGGGATTGCGCATGCCCAGCGCGTAGAACTCGGTGCGCAGGGCCCGGGGATCCTGCCCGTTCCAGACGACCCGATCGCCGACCCGGTACTCGCGGACGCCCACGAACGGGTTGTCGGCCGGCACCGAATAGGCGCCGGGAACGACCCCGAATCCCGGATTCGGGGCGGGATTCCCGGGCCGTCGATCGACATCGATCCGGAGAATGCCGCCGAAGAATCCGGCATCCAACCGCTGGGTCACCCGGTCGTCCCACAGGCTGCCGTCTCCCACGGACACATAGAGGTACCCGTCCGGACCGAAGGCCAGACAGCCCCCGTTGTGGTTGGGGCCCGGATCCTCCTGATGGAACAGGACGACCTCGGAACCCGGGTCCGGACGGCCATCGCCCCCGGGTTTCACCGTGAATCGCGACAACCGGTTGAAGGACTGGACCACGCCCCCGGCCCCGTCCTTCGACGAATAATACACGAAGAGCCACCCGTTGGTCCGGAATCCGGGATGGAAGGCCATGCCCAGAAGCCCGGACTCCTGCTCGAAGAACACCCGCTCGGAAAGGTCCAGGAAGACCCGGTGCGCAGGCGCGGGGGACAGGCTGATCTCGTGGGCGGTGCCCCCCATCCCCAGCAGGATGATCCGCCGGGTTCCGTCGGGAGGAGTGGCGAAGCCCAGGGTCCCCGGGAATGGCGGAAGCGACGGAAACGCATCCTCCAATGTCCAAGGACCTTGGACCGGATCGAGGGGAATCCTACCGCCATCCCAGAGTTGGCGTTCCAGGACCGCAGCGGAGGCCACCGTGGCCCAAAGCCACAACACGATCATCCGGAGCGCCCCCGTCCGTGGCCAGCAACCTTGTTCACCCATCCTCGACATCCCACCGGCCAGACGGCGGGATCGTCATCCGGGTTTCATGGTTTATTTACGATCGTAAACATCGCGATGGGACCGCGACGGACGGTCTCCGGAGGAGGGGGCGCGGCCGCCCGCCGAGGATCACCCGCCCAGGTAGGCGCTGCGCACCTCGGGACTGTCGCGGAGCACCGAGGACCGGTCGGACAGGAGCACCCGGCCGGTCTCCAGCACATAGCCATGGCTGCTGACCTCGAGGGCCAGGTGGGCGTTCTGCTCGACCAGCAGGATGGGCAGCGAGCGTTCCCGGTTCAGCTCCACCAGACGGGCGAAGATCTCCTTCACCAGCAGCGGCGCGATGCCCAGGGACGGCTCGTCGAGCATCAGGAATCGGGGGCGGCTCATCAGCGCGCGACCGATGGCCAGCATCTGCTGCTCTCCCCCGGAAAGGGTGCCGGCGGCCTGCTCGCGACGCTCGTGGAGCCGGGGAAACATCGCGAACACGTGGTCGAGTTCGGAGGCCACCCATCGGGCGTCCCGCTGGAGGTAGGCCCCCATCTGCAGGTTCTCCATCACCGTCAGGTTGGCGAAGACCAGGCGTCCCTCCGGCGAATGGGCCAATCCCCGGCGGACGATCTCGTGCGGGGGCAGTCCCGTGATGTCCTGGCCGTCGAAGAGGATCCGACCCGAGGCCGGCGTCACCATGCCGGAGATGGCCCGCAGCGTGGTGGTCTTTCCGGCGCCGTTGCCACCGATGAGGGTCACGATGCCCCCGGCCGGCACGCTCAGAGAGATGCCATGCAGGGCGGTGATGGCCCCGTATCGGACGCTCAGGTTCTGGACTTCTAGCACGGCGGCAACGTTGGGGGGTTCGTTCTTCGGTTCGGTCTTCGGGGCGCTGCGGGCATCAGTCTCCGAGGTAGGCGGCGATCACCTTGGGATCGGCACGGATCTCGTCGGGAGACCCCTCGGCGATCTTCCGGCCGTATTCCAGGACGTGGATGCGCTCGCAGATGCCCATGACCACCTTCATGTCGTGCTCGACCAGAAGCACGGCCAGACGGAAGCGGTCGCGCACGAAGCGGATCAGCCGCATCAACTCGTCCTTCTCGGAGGGATTCATGCCGGCGGCCGGTTCATCGAGCAGGAGCAACCGCGGCCCCGTGGCCAGCGCGCGGACGATCTCGAGGCGGCGCTGATCGCCGTAGGAGAGGCTCTTGGCCGGGGCCTCCTGCACCCGCTCCAAATTGAAGATGGACAGCAACTCCCGGGTGCGCTCGCGCAATCCGGCCTCCTCGGCGTGGAATCCCCCGCCCCGCAACCACGAATGCCAGGTGCGGTGCGCGAGATGGCGGTGGAAGGCCACGCGGACGTTGTCGGAGACCGACAGGCTCGGGAAGAGCCGGATGTTCTGGAAGGTCCGGGCGATGCCGCGCCCGGTCAGGTGGAACGGCCGGGATCCCGCCGTGGGCGAGCCCGCGAACTCGATGCGCCCGTCGGTGGGCTGGTACACGCCGGTGATCAGGTTGAAGAGGGTGGTCTTGCCGGCCCCGTTGGGTCCGATGAGCCCCGCCAATTCCCCTTCCCGGACATCGGCGGTGACCGACGACACGGCCGTCAGTCCGCCGAAGCGGATCGTCACGTCGGTGAGGCGCAACAGGGCGTCGCTCATGCGCGGCGCCTCCGTCCCTCGGACCGGTGGAACAGGCCCTGCGGCCGCAGCAGCATCAGCACGATGAGCAGCAGGGAGTACAGGATCATCCGCATGTCCTTGATCCAATCGAGCGACCAGGCCGCGCCCCCGAAGGGATTGGGGATCGAACGGGCACCGAGTTCGCGCAGGCCTTCGGGCAACAGGGTCAGCAGGATGGCCGCGAAGACCACGCCCGCGTGGCGACCCATCCCGCCCAGGATCACCATCACCACGATCTCGATGCTCTTGTCGAAGGAGAACCCCCCGGGGTTGAGGTAGCCCTTGAGGTGCGCATAGAGGCCGCCGGCCACGCCCGCGAAGAACGATCCGATGCCGAAGGCGGTGATCTTGTAGCGGGTGGTGTCGAGCCCCATGGCCTCGGCCGCCACCTCGTCATCGGCCACCGCCAGGAAGCCACGCCCATGGGTGGAATTGAGCAACGCCCACACGGTGTACACGGTCAGCGCCGCCGTGCCGAAGGTCCAGAACAGGGTGGTGTGGGTGGGCACACCGGTCAGGCCTCGGGCGCCGCCCACCGCATCGACATTCTGGAGGATGACACGGATGATCTCGCCGAAACCCAGAGTCACGATGGCGAGGTAGTCGCCCTTGAGCCGCAGGGACGGAGCCCCCACGGCCAGTCCGGCCAACGCGGCGAGGCATCCGCCGACGACCAGGCTGAATGGGAAGAAGACCCATTGGAGGAGCGCGGGGCTCCATCCCAACCGGGGAGCCACCACCGTGGACAACATCGCCGAGGCGTAGGCCCCCACGGCCATGAATCCGGCATGCCCCAGCGAGAACTGACCCGTGAAGCCGTTGATGAGGTTGAGGCTCGAGGCCAGCACGATGCTGACGCCCACGCCCATCACGACGTCGAGGAAGTAGGGGTCGATCGAGGCCGACAGGGCCGAGACCCCGAGCGAAAGCAGCAGGACTCCGAGCAACCAGCGTTGGGCGACCGGGAACGCCATCGTCAGACCTTCTCCACCTTGAGTTTGCCCAGGAGGCCCGCCGGTCGGAACAGCAGGATGGCGATCAGGATCCCGAAGGCGATGGCATCGCGGAAGGTCGAGAGGCGAGTGCCGGACACGAAGGTCTCGACCAGACCGATCACCAACCCGCCCAAGGCCGCTCCCGGAAGGTTCCCGATCCCTCCGAGCACGGCCGCCACGAAGGCCTTGAGGCCCGGCAACGTGCCCATCAGGGGATCGATGCTCGGATAGTTCATCGCATAGAGAACTCCGCCGGCACCCGCCAGGGCCGACCCCAGGCCGAAGGTGAAGGAGATGATGCGGTCGTTGTGGATGCCCACCAAGGACGCGGCCGTGGCATTGAACGACAGCGCCCGCATGGCGGTTCCCGTCCGGGTGTGGTGGACGATCCAGTAGAGCAGACCCAGCAGACTCAGGGCGACCGCCAGCACCACCAGCTGGTGGGTGGACACGGTCAAGGAGCCCAGGTGGAGCTGCCGCGAGGGGAACAGCGCCGGAAAGGCCCGGGGATTGGGTCCGAAACCCAGTCGGGAATTCTGCGCGAGATTCTGGATGAGGAGCGAGACGCCGATGGCGGTGATCAGCACCGTGAGCGTGGACCGCTGGCGCAGCGGCTTGTAGGCGAGCTTCTCGATCACCACTCCCAGGACGGCGCAGACCGACATCGACAGCAACAGGGCCGCCAGGCCCCCGAGCAGCGACTGGGTGGGCAACCCGAGTCTCTCCACCGCATACCAGGCGACGAACGCCCCCAGCATGAAGACGTCGCTGTGGGCGAAATTGATGAAGCGGAGCACGCCGTACACCATGGTGTACCCCAGCGCGATGAGGGCGTAGATGGCCCCCAGGAGCACTCCGTTGAGCAGTTGTTGCAGGAACTCGGTCATCCGGTTCACCGCGCACGGCCGCGCGGACAAGACCTCAAGAAACCCCCAGACGCCGCCAATGTCGAGCGCCGGCGACGCCGCCAGAGTTTCCGCCTCATCGCTGGAGCGAGGCCTGGGTGGCGACGATCACCCGGCGCGCCAGCATCTGGAGCCCGTTCTCGCCGGGCATCCTCTCGGGGTGGATGTAGCCGAGCCGGCCGAAACGGAGGACCTTCTCGAGCGCCGCCTTGAGGTCGCCCGCCCTCAGGTCGGCATCGATCAGCCGGGACATCATCCCTTCCGGGCAGGTCGGATCGAGCGAGAAGTCGAGGGGGCCGAAGCGGGCCTCGTCGGGGTCGAGGGCCTCCTCGAAGAGCGCGCGGGCGCGGGCGTCGTTGCCCCGATCCCAGCTGACCTCCGCCAGGCGCATGCGGTGCACGCGCTGGCGCTCCGGGTCGAGGTTGGCCAGCGCCCCCAGGAACACCTCGAGGCGGATCGGATCCGGCACGTGGAAGGCCGACCGCTGGGTGCGGTGCCGCAGCAGGAGCAGGTCGGCCAGTTGCCGGAGCAGGCCGAGATCGCGCAACTGCTCCTCGCTGGAGAAGGCCGGATGGGCGACCAGCGAGGTCACCTCCCCATCGGGCGCGGGATTCTGGATGGCGTAGGTGGAGAGGAGTCGGACCACCGTGGCGTCGCGCGGCTCGAGTTCCTGCCAGCGACGCAGGATGGACCGGAAGACCGGGAGTTGCGGCACGCCGAACCGGGCGAACTGGCGGGCCAGAGCGCGGCAATCGGCGGCATCGAGGGGCTGGGCCGCCAGGTGGTCGCCCAGCAGCGTCCGCGGCCTCGGCTGCTTGATCTCGTTGAGTCGGTAGGGAACCCCCGCCATGCCCCGCGCGAAGAACGCGCGCTGCGCCCGGTATTCCAGCACCGGATGGAAATCGCTGTGCAGGGGGGTGTTGTCGGGGGCGATGAAGAAGGCGTCGTCGAAGGCGATCATCTGGAGCGACAGCACGTTCACCGGCCGGGTGATCTCGATGCGCCCGAGGTCGGCAGCGACGGCGGGCTCGGCGAGCCGGCGGGCCATCGCCTGCAGGTCCGGCCGGAAGGGCTGGGCGGCCCCGATGAGGAGCAGGTCGCTGGTGGAGGTCTGCCAGAGGCTCAGGTGCGGAAACACCGAACCGAAGGTGGCGACGACCGTGGCGAAGGTCTCGTCGTCGGTCTCGTAGGTCTGGACCCACTGGGCGCAGAGTCCCCCGGGTTTCAGGCGCTCGAGACAGTCCTGATAGTATTCCCGGCTGAACACGGCGGCGACGCCGGCCATCCACGGATTCGACGGCTCGGTGATGATCACGTCGAACGACTCCCGGGTGGTCTGGAGGAAGGTCTTCGCGTCCTCGATGTGGGTGCGGCAGCGGGGATCGCGCAGGGCATCGTGGTTGAACGGGGCGAAATGGTCGCGCGCGACCTCGGCCACCTCCGGCGAGATCTCGACGAGGTCCACCGTCTTCACCGACGGATGCTGCAGGGCCGAGCCGACCGTGACCCCGCTCCCGGCCCCGACCACCAGCACCGTCTCGGAGGAGGGCTTGAGCAGCAGGGGCAGCTGCCCCGCCAGGATCTGGGTGCTCATGTCCTCGCCGGAACTCGCGTCGGCCTTGCCGTTGACCTTGAGGCTGATGTTCCTCTGGCCCGCCAGATTGGTGACGGCCAGGATCGCGACCGTCGATCCCGCCCCGTCGCGGTGGTAGGCCAGGTCGTAGAGGTCGGCGCGCTTGCGGAACTCGGCGATGCCGGCCGGGGGCCGGGCGTCGCGCCAGAGCCCGAGCACGAAGGCGCGCGACCAGCGTTCGCCCAGGGTGAACGACACCACCGCGACCAGCAGGGCCGTGGCCGCGAGGCCCTGGACCAGCGGTCGCGCGATGCTGCCGCGACGGGAGCCCAGGGTGACCCACCCGATGAGCCCGTTGATGCCGATGCCCAGGGCGAGGGTCGAGGCCAGACCCAGGGTGGGCAGGAAGACCAGCCCGGTGAGGACGGCCCCCAGCACCGTGCCCACCGTGTTCACGGCGAACACACGGCCGACGGATCCGCCGGTCCTCCGGAAATCCGCCGTGGCCACGCGACTGGCCAGCGGCAGGGTCATGCCTAGGCACACGGCGGGCACGAACAGCACCCCGAAGCAGACGAGCGTCTGGACCAGCTCGTACACCGGATAGGCGGCGGGCCGTCGCGCGATGACATCGGCCAGATGGGCGAAGGCGTACGGGATCAGGTCGTAGAAGAACATCGAGACGAGCAGCGTCCCGGCCAGGGCCCATTCGGAGACGGCGAAGGCCACGAGCGTGTCGAACCGCCTGCGCCATGCCGACACCAGCGCGCTGCCGACGGCGATGCCGCTGATGAAGGTGGCCAGCATCAGCGAGTAGGCGTGGGTGCTGGACCCCAACGCCAGGGCCAGCAGTCGCGTCCAGGCCACTTCGTAGAGCATGGCCACGAAGCCGGACAACCCCGCGGCCAGGAGCGCCACCCGGCATTCGAGCGGGGTGAAGCTCTCGTCGGACGCGGATCGGGCGGGCGGGGTCGCCGGTTCGTCGGCCCCCTCGGCGCTGCGGGCGCTCAGGACGTACGCCACCAGGGCGATGCCGAGGCTCAGGCACGCGCCCAGTTGCACCACCGCCTCGAGGCCCAGCGCCGGGATCCACCACCAGTCGGCCAACAGGATGCCCGCCACCGCGCCCGCGCTGTTGATCGAGTAGAGGGCCGCCACCCGTCCGCGAAGCTCCGAGAGGGAACGGGTCACGTACTTGGTCAGCACCGGAAGCGTCGCGCCCATGAGCACGGTCGGCAGCAGGATGGTGAGCACGGCGAAGCCGAACTGCAGCGCCAGACGCGGGGTGCCCTCGGGATGGACCGCCCGGACGACCGAAAGGAATCCCTGGCGGACCGCCTCGAAATACCAGGGAAAGACCACCGCGAAGAGCCCGATCCCGGCCTCGAGGCAGGCGTAGAAGAACAGCGGCCTCCGGAGCGAATCGGCCCGGGTTCCCAGCAACGCATTGCCCGCGGCCAATCCACCCATGAAGGCCACCAGGACCGCCACCACCGCGTAGCTGGTGCTGCCGAGGAAGAGGGCCAGGTATCGTGTCCAGACGACCTGGTAGAGCAGCCCGGCCAGGCCCGAGACGAAGAACGAGGCCAGGATGGTCCAGAACACCCCGCGGGAATTCGACTTCATGGTTCGGGCCGGAGACTACACCGGTCCTCCCGAAAAACCTAGGCCAAGGTCGGGGACCCGGACCGCAGGGTGTCCCAGATCACCCGGAAGGCGCTGGCGAAATCCTGAGGCCGCCGGGCGACCCACTCCGAGACCGCCTCGGGCGTGAACCATCCGCCCCCCCGAAGCTCCGAGGCCTGGAGCACGAACGGGCCCTCGTGTTCGGCCCGGTACACGCCGCAGAACTCCCAGCCGGTGGCCTCGGTGGCCGGGAGGTCGAAGATCCGCCGTGGAGCCTCCGGCAACTCGACCCCGAGCTCCTCGGCCACCTCGCGGAGGGCCGTCTCGTCCATGCCGTCGCCCGAGCTGACATGGCCGGCCGAGGAGGAATCCCAGACCCCGGGGAAGTCGTCCTTCCAGAGGGCCCGCTGCTGGAGGAACAGCTCGCCCCGTGTGTTGAAGACCAGGATGTGCACCGCACGATGGCGCAGCTTGAGGCGGTGCACCTCGCCGCGGGGCGCCCTGCCGATGACCCGGTTTTGCTCGTCCACCACGTCGAACCATTCCTCGGACATGACTCCGGAGGGTCCGCCAGGGGGGGCCGATGGGCAACCTCGGATCGCCTCCGGATCGGCTCGTCCCCGGGGCCGTTCGCGCACCGCGACCGGGAGAACAGCAGACCCCCGCTTGACGGGAGGGTCCGCTCTTTCGAGATTCGTCCCGGATGCCGAAGGCAAAAAAAGCGAAGATGGGAAGACAGGAAAGCCGCGATCTCGACGTCGAGATCGGTTTCCTCGAGGGTCTGGTGTCGAGAGACCCCCAGTACTTCGAGGCCCTCCAGCTCCTGGCCGACGACTACACCAGACGGGGCCGCATCCACGACGGCCTCAGGGTCGACCATCAGCTCAAGTCGCTGCGACCGGGCGATCCCGAGGTGCTCTTCAATCTGGCCTGCAGCCTCTGTCTTGCCGGCGAACTCGAGCCGGCCATCGACGAGCTGCTCCGGGCCGTGGACGCCGGCTACCGCGATCTCGACTGGATGCTCAAGGATCCGGACCTCGCGGCCGCGCGGAAGGACCCGGCCTTCCGCAGGGTCCGGGATCGCCTCCAGGCGCTCAAGGCCGGGGAGTGACCGGCGCCGGGCCGGAGTCCGGCACCCGGCTGACGGACTCGTGCAGATCCCGGGCCCGTCGGACCAGCCCAAGGAACTCCGCGCGATAGCCCTCGCGATCGGGCCCCTGCCCCTCCTCGGCCAGGGCGAGCACCTTGTCCCAGGTGAGGTCCCCCTTGAAGGGCGAGTCGCGCAGCAGCAACCCGTAGCCGACCACGGCGGCCGCGAACTTGTAGTCGGCGGTCGCCGCATCGATGCCACGGGCGGCATCCGGCACCACGAGCTCGAGGCTCCGGGACGGCACCGCGGTCGGTGACGCCTCCCGTCCATTCCCGTTCGGCGGAGTGCGATAGCCCACCTGAAGGCGGAGCAGTTCGTCGGGCCGCACTCCGGCGGCCGATGCGGCGCCCTCCTCGGGAACGGCCCCCGGGGCCCCGGCCGGTCGCGTGGGGACGATCTCGTAGAGCGCGGTCACCGCCTCGCCGGATTCGATCCGGACCCCCGAAGGATCGTCGGGATTCCCGGACCGGGGCGCCGTGCCGGGAGCCTCCTGGCCCAGCAACCGCCAGCGATCGACCCGGGCCGGGTTGAACCGCACGTCGACCTTCACGTCCTCGGCCGCGGTCGGCATGGGATTCACCTCGCGCTGCAGGGCCTCGCGCGTCTGGGCCGGGCCGTCGGCCGAGGCATAGACACCCCCCGAGGGGGTGGGCATCCAGGATTCCCGGGAGGGCTCCGACACCGGGGGAGTCCCCAGGCCCAGGACGGTGAGGACCACCCCCTGTTCGGTCTGCTCGCCGATCAGCTTCGCCAGGGCCTCGCGCGTCCCGGCCTCGGCGGAGAACTCGCCATCGAGCACCCAGATCACCCGGTGGACGCCCTCGGAACCGCGACGCCTGGCCGCCAGGGCGTAGGCCCTGCGCAACCCGTCCAACCCCCCGGGGGCCCCGTCGGCCCGAAGCGCCGCCACGCCGCGCGAGAGGGTGTCGCGTTCGGCGCCGGAGGTCGGCGGGAGCACCACTCCTCCCCGAGGTCCGTCGAGCAGGAGGGCCAGCGAGTCGCGGCCGTCGAGGGTTTCGACCAGGGCTTGGAGGCTGCGCTGGGCCCAGGACAATCGGGCCGAGGATCCGGGACGCAGACCCACCAGCACCACGAGGTTCGCCGGTGGGCGCGTCTCGGGAGGCGCGGATCGGGCCTGGAGCCCGATCTTCACCAACCGGTGATCCGGACTCCAGGGGGAGTCGGCCACCTCGACATGGGCCGAAAGGGGATCGGACCCGGAGGGGGTGGGATAATCGTAGGAGAAATGGTTGAGCAACTCCTCGAGGCGGACCGCATCGGGTGAGGGCCAACGCCCCCGCTCCAGTTCCCTTCGGACCTCGGGGTAGCTGGCGTCGCCGGGCTTCAACGGGAAGCTCGACCGCGGCTCGGCGGCCGCCGACTGGAAGGGGATCTCGCGGGTGGTCCGGGCCTGGCGGCGGGGAGCGGTGGGCCGGGCATCAGGTGCGAGCGGGTCGGCCGCCGGAGCGGATCGGGCCTTCGCGGCGGCACCCGCGACGGAACGAGGCGTCTGTGTCGAGACCGGCGGGAGCGGGACCGCGGTGCTCCCGGGTGTGCCGACCGTGGCTCCGATGCTCTTGGCCGAGGCGTTGGCGGCCGGGGCTTGTCGCGACACAGCCTCCCGGCCGCCGACCGTAGCGGAACGGGGCGAGGCCGAGCCCGCCGATCCCGCCGCCCCGGCGAGCATGACACCGGTCGATTCCCATCGCAGGCGCGATTCCCCACGCTCGACCTCCTCGCTCGGCACCGACCGATCGGCCGGACGGGGATCCTTCGGGCTACGGACATCCGGTTCCGAGTCGAAGCTTCCGGTGATCACCACCTCCCGTGGGGCGGCCTCGGATTCGGCCTTTCGACCGGGCCGCTTCGGTTTGGCCGGGGCGTTCGACACCGCCGCCTTGGCAACCTGCATCGGAGCGGAGGCGTCGGGGGCCGGACGTCGCCACGGGTTCCACAACGCCAGCGCGATGCTCAGCGCGGTGGCCGCGGCCAGGCCGAACCCCATCGTGGGCCGGGTGAGGCCGGACCAGAACCGATGCCAGGCGGACCCGCCGGAAGCGGAGGCTTCGTCGGACGACCGTCGCGGGAGGCCGCGCCCCGGATTGCGGGCATAGGCCAGCACGGACTGCCGACGATCGGAGCTCAGGCGGTGGACGGGCTCACGGGCGAGGTCGACCTCGATGTTGTCGGCCAGTCGCCGGATCTCGACGATCTCGGCCCGCAAGGACGGCGAACCCGCGACGACCTGCTCGGCATCGGCACGACGCTCGGCCCACCCGGGAACCGCCGGGTCGAACGGGCCGTCCTTCAGGACGAAGGTGGTGAGCTCCGGGGAATCGGGCGTCCAGTCCGCAGGCGAGGAGGAGGGTTTCATGGTCGTGTTCTGGGCCGGTTCAAGGGCCGGTTCAAGGGCGGGTTCACAGGCGGGGATTGGGGCGCGACGCGGACCCACCCGGACGCGCATCGAGGCGCTCGAAACGACGGCGAAGGGTCTTGATCGCCGTGTGCAGGAGGAAGCCGACGTTGGTCTCGGTGAGCCGCGTGATCTGGGAGATCTCGCGATAGCTCATCTGGCTCTGGAACTTGAGCCGGACGACCTCCTGTTGATTGGCTGGAAGGGAGGAAAGCAGGGACATGAGGTTGCGGACGTCATCGCGCGCCTCGACGGAGGCCGAGGGCGTCGGTGAATCGCCGGGCAACGCGGCCGCCTCGGTCTCCGAGGCCCGGGGCCATCGCGACTCCCGTCGGTGGCGGTCCAGGGCCTGGTTCCTCACCACCGTGAACAACCACGGCACCAGACGCCCCCGGAGCGATCCGGGCTCCTGCTTGCAGAGCTTGAAGAAGGCGTCCTGGACGAGATCCTCGGCCGCGGAGGGATCGCCCACCAGCGACAGCGCATAGCGCAACAGCTCGGCCTCATGGCGCTCCATCGACGCCCGCACCCACTCGACCCGCTCGTCGGTCTGGCTGCTGCTGCTGGACGGATTCATGGCGGATGCCGGGTATTCCACCCTGACAACGTCCCGCCGTGAAGCATCTTAGGCAAAAATCGCCATGTGTTTTTGGCAATGTATTCACCGATCCGAGGGTATGCCACGGATCGAACCCCAATCTTCGGCAACTCATCCTCCAGGATCGTCGTCGAACCGGCGTTCCTTCAGACCTCGCGCCAACGCTGGGCCACCGGTTGACGGCGCCCCACCCCGAAGGCCCGGGACGTGACCTTGAGACCGGGAGCGGCCTGGCGACGCTTGTACTCCGACAGGTCGATGAGGCGGACCACCCGGCGGACGTCGGCCTCGCTGAACCCCGCCGCGATGATCTCGGCCACAGGACGATCCTCGACCACATAGGCCTCGAGGATGGCATCCAGCACCTCGTAAGGCGGCAGGCTGTCCTGATCGGTCTGGTTGGGGCGGAGCTCGGCACTGGGAGCCTTGGTGAGGGTGGGCTCCGGGATGATCTCCCGGTCGCGGTTCATCCATCGGGCGACCCGGTACACCCAGGTCTTGGGCAGGTCGCTGATCACGGCCAGGCCGCCGCACATGTCGCCATAGAGGGTGCAATACCCGACGGCCAATTCGCTCTTGTTGCCGGTGGTCAGCAGCAACGAACCGAACTTGTTGGACATGGCCATGAGGGTCACCCCCCGAAGTCGGGCCTGCAGGTTCTCCTCGGTGGTGTCCTCTGGCCGCCCCTCGAAGAGCGGCCCCATCTGGCGCTTCATCGCCTCGAAGGCGCCTTGGATGGGCACCACGTCGAAACGGATCCCGAGGTTCGCGGCCAAGGAGCGGGCGTCGTCGATGCTTCCCCGGCTGGAGAACTCGGTGGGCAGGGCCAACCCGCGGACGTTCTCGGCACCGAGGGCGTCCACCGCCAGCGCCGCCACGAGCGCCGAATCGATGCCCCCGGACAACCCGAGCACCACCGATCGGAACCCGCATTTCTGGACATAATCGCGCGTGCCCAGCACCAGGGCATCGTGCAGGAGGGCCTCGTCGGCCACCGGGACCAGGGGACGGCCCCCGGTCGACTGGGTGTCGACGACGACGAAATCCTCGCGGAAATGGGCCGCCTCGCCGATGCAGCCGCCGTCTCGATTGAAGGCCAGGCTGCGGCCGTCGAAGACCAGTTCGTCGTTGCCACCGACCAGATTGCAATAGACCACCGGCACCTGATGGCGACGGGCGATGCCCTGCAGGAGTCCGCACCGGAGCCGCTCCTTGCCCAGTTGCCAGGGCGAGGCGCTCAGATTGAGGAGGATCTCGGCCCCCGCGGCGACCAGCGCGGCGGCGGGATCGGGCCGGTAGCGCCGCCGGACCCCGAACTCGGCGTCGTTCCAGATGTCCTCGCAGATGGTCAGGCCCAGCCGATGGCCCTCCCAGTGGATCACCGCGTTCTCCGAGGCGGGTTCGAAGTACCGGTCCTCGTCGAACACGTCGTAGGTCGGCAGGAGGGTCTTGGTGCGGCTCGCCACCACCCGCCCCCGACACAGGAGCGCCGCGGCGTTGGTCAGCGGTCGGCCGGGACGGTCCGGATTCCGGCCGACGAACCCCACGATCAGCCCCACCTCCCCCACCGCCGACGCCAGGCGTTCCAGGGCCGCCAGGTTGGCGTCGACGAAGGATTCCCGCAGGAGCAGGTCGCGGGGCGGATAGCCCGTGAGCGACAGCTCGGGGGTCACGACCAGTTCGACCCCGGCCTCGACGGCACGCCGATAGGCGTCGAGGACGCGCCGCTCGTTGCCGGCGATGTCCCCGACGGTGGTGTTCAATTGGGCGAGGGCAATCCTCATGGAGACTCGTTCAAGGCGGCGGAGGTCCCCGTTCAATGGAGCTGGGCCATCGGAGCCAGGACCTGGGAGAGGCTTCCACGCTCGGTGGCGATGAGCGTTCCCGGACCGAAGCCGTTCCTGGCGAAGTATTCCGGAGCGGCCTCCAGCACGAACTGGATGCGCGAGGACTTGGAGGGCACTCCTTTGGCATCCTGGGCCTTGAGTCGGACGATCTCCTGGATGACCCCTTCGGCGTCGATGTAGGCCACGTCGATGTCGAAGGGCACGTTCTTCATGTAGAAGGAGCGTTCGCGGGGCGACCCGAAGACGAAGAGCATGGTCTCCTCGGGGCCGATCGACGGGCGGTGCATCAGACCCGTAGCGATCTGCGGAACGGTGACGCACAGCTCCGAGACGATCTCGCGGGCGCCGATCCACAGCTTCACCCGCGCAAGGTTCACCTGGGCGGTGGGCAGGTGGAACACCGGCTCCGCATCCACCGCGCCGCCAGCGACGACGGCGGTGTTGGAGGAGGATCGAGCCGATGGGCCGGCCGGGGCCGGCGGCTGCGGGGAGCCTCCGCAACCGGCCCAAGCCACGCAGAGCAGGAGCGCGAGCAATCGCTTCACGCGGCCACACTGAGGCCGCGCGGGCCCGTCGGCAATCGGGAGAATCGCCCGCCGTCAGGAGCGGGGCGGACGCAGGGCCGAGGTCGGGGCCACCTCGAGGTTCGCGGCGAAATCCTCGGGGAACGGCCGCGACTTGAGCGCCCCACCAGGACCCCGCCCCACGCAGACCACCGTCACATGGCCGACGGCCACCTCCTCGACCGGGCCGGGCTCGATGCGCCAGAAGCGGATCTGGTAGGTCACCGTCTTCTCCCGCTTCTCCTTCACCAGCAGGTGCATCTCGAACACGTCCTCGAAACGCAGGGGCTTGAGGTAGTCGCAGTCGGCATGGACCCGCGGCAGGCCAAGGGGCTCGGCCGCCCCGCGCAGGATCACCGACTGGCCGAACGACCGGTAGAAGGCCCCCTCCACCGTCTCCATGTATCGGAAGAAGTTGGAGAAGTGGACGATGCCCGCGAGGTCGGTCTCGTTGAACTCGACCCGGCGGGTGGCGCGGAATTCGTGGAACGGCATGGGGTTCGGGGCTGGATGGGAGGCTCGGATCAGGCGACGGGCTACGACGCCGGCCCGGTCGCGGACAGGGGCCGAGCAGAACCGGATCCGGGCCGTTCCTCAAGCAGGGAGCGCGTCGCGGCCAGGACCTCCCGGGCCATGGCGGCGTCGCTGAACCTCTCGGCCACGGCCCGGCGGCCATGGTCACCCAGCGCCCGCAACCGCGGCGGATCGGCCAGGAGTTCGCCGAGCGCGGCCGCCAGGGAGTCCGGCGTGTTCTCCGGGCAGCACCGGCCGCCGCCCGTGGCCTCGAGGATCTCGCGGAATCCGCAGACATCGGGCTGGACCACCGGGGTGCCGGCGGCGAGGGCCTCGACGACGAAGAGTCCGAACGCCTCGCTGAAACGGGAGGGGACCGACAGCACGTCGAGGGATGCGAGGAAAGCCACCTTCTCGTCGCGGGAGAGGTTGGGATGGAACGAGGCCGCGTCGGCCAACCCCGCCTCGGCCAGACGGCGACGCTGGATCTCCACGAAGGCGAGGTCGCCGGGACCACAACCGCCACCGACCTTGAGCCGGAGTCCCGAAGACCGCTCCTGCCGACGCAACGCGATGAAGGCCTCGACCACGGTGTCGAGCCCCTTCTCCGGGCACATCCGCGCGAAGAATCCCAGCGTGGGCGAGGGCCCCCGGAATCCGCTCCCGGTCCGTTCAGGAAGATCGCGGTAGCCCTCGAGGGAGATCCCGCTCGGGGCCACCCGCACCCGGTCCGGCACGAGCCCCAGCCGTCCGATCATGCGGCCCGCGAAGTAGCCGGTGGGAGCGATCCATCCGTCCACGTCCCGTGCCCGCTCGGCCATGAGGCGCCACGATTCGCCGCGGAAGGGTTCCGGCAGCGAGTCGAGGAACGACTCCTCGCTCTGCAGGAAACTGATCACCCGAGTCCCGAGGGCCGTGCGCAACCGGCGGGCGAAACCCAGCAGCAACGCGTTGGAGAGATAGACCGCGTCGGGCCTCGGCAGCCGGGACATCCATTCGATCATGTCGTCCAGTTCGCGGACCTGGCAGCCCTCCTCGCCCCGGAGCATCGAGACGGTCAACTCGCCGACATCCTGGGGCCGCGTCTTGGCGGTCTTGCCGGCGGCCCACTTCAGCAACCAGGGGGCGTCGGCGACGCGGCGCATCCACGCGGGGGCCCGCCGGTACCAGGCCATCTTCTGCGACAGGAAGACGTTGACGCCGCCGAAGAAGGTCGGCGTTGCGCCCACGGTCGGGGCCTCGTCCAGCGTCATCGGCAGGTAGAGGGGCACCATGACCGTGTCATGCCCCTGGCGGCGAAGTTCCGCGACCAGGGCATTGTCGCGGAAACAATTCCCGCAATACATGCCTCCGGCGCCCGGGGTGATCTGGATGAGGTTCACGCGACTCCGGACTCCTAACCCCGGGCCGGAGGTCTGTCGAGGCGGGGAGTCGGCCGGGCCCGGGTCGGTGGATCGGCCGGCCGCCGCCACCCTCCCCGGCTCCGCCCGTGCGCTGCCTGCTGACAATCGGACCCCGTTCTGCCACGGTGCCGACGCCGATGAAGATCAAGAAGGCCCTCATCACCGCCGCCGGGCGAAATCAGCGCACCTTGCCGCTGCAGACCCTCGTGGGACGGGACGGCGTGCCCCGCACCGCCCTGGGCGTGGTGATCGAGGAGGCGCTTTCGGCGGGCGTCGAGGAGATCGCCGTGGTGATCCATCCGGGCGACGAGGCCGCGTACCGCGAGGCGGCCGGAGAACATGGACGCCGGCTCCGGTTCATCGAACAGACCGAGCCCCGGGGCTATGGTCACGCGGTGGCCTGCGGGCGGACCTTCACCGGCGGTGAACCCTTCCTGCTGCTGGTGGGCGACCATGTCTACGTCAGCGCCACCCCGGTGAGCTGCGCCCGACAACTGGTGGAGATCGCCTCCGCCGAGGACTCGGCCGTCTCCGCCGTGCAGGCGACCCACGAGAGCAAGCTGCCCTACTTCGGGGCCATCGGCGGACGTCGGGTGACGGGTCGGGAAGCCCTGCACGAGATCGCCGAGGTCCTCGAGAAACCCACGCCCACCCTGGCCGAGCAGCGGCTGGTCATCCCGGGACTGCGTGCGGCCCACTACCTGTGCTTCTTCGGGATGCATGTGCTGACCCCCTCGCTGATGGACCTGCTCGATCGCGAGGTGGCCGGAACGACCGGAGCGGTCCACCTGTCGACCGCCCTGTCGGCCCTGGCCCGTAAGGAGCGCTACCTGGCCTTCGAGACCGCCGGTCGGCGCCACGACATGGGCGCCAAGCATGGATTGCTGACCGCCCAGTTGGCGCTCAGTCTGGCCGGACCCGATCGCGAGGAGGTGCTGGCCGGGCTCGTCGAGCTCCTGGCCCAGCGCTGCCGCTGAAACGTTGGTCGGGAGCCTGGAGGAGCCCACCCATGGAAAACGCCAGGCGCATCGGCCTGGCGTCGTGATGAACCCGCCGGTCTCAGGTGGGACGACCAACATGGGTGGCTGCCCAACGTCGAGACCGATCAAGGCAAGTTGGCGGAACCTACACAGGTCATGATCGCCGCTCTCTGCTCCCAATCGATCACACCGGTCGTGACTTGGAGTGTCAGGTAAGCCCCCATGGCTTTGACAAACAGACCATGGTTCTTGGCTCCGGCCGCTGCCTTGGCCAAGGCCTTGCTCAACCCGAGCTTGTCGGCCAGACTGCAGCCATTCTCATCGATCGAGTTGGGCACCCCCGAATCGCACTCACCCACGAGGACCGTAGGAGTGATCACGGAGTCGGTGCAGTGATCGTTGCAATCGGAAACACCATCGTGATCCGAATCGGTGTCCGGCGGGGCTATGGTGATGACCGTGCTGTAGGTGGGGTAGTTGCCATTATGCCAACCTCCCGCGGCGACGACATCGGCCCCCAAAAGGAAGGCCGCGCGACTGAACTCCTGACCGCTGTAGTCGATCTTCAGCGGCTTGTTGACGGGAAGCGTGAAGGCATCGGCCGCGAATCCGGGATTCCCGTAATCTCCGAGATCCCCATAGGTTTTAGAAAACAACACGGTACTGGTATCCAGATCCGTGATGGTGATCGAACCGTAGGCACTGGGATCCGAGGTCATGTCGTAGACATAGACCTCGACCGATTCGCTCGAACAGTCTTTCGAGATCCCCCTCAATTGGAGGGAGTAGAACGAGAGCTCTGTACGGGGGGCCACCGGTACGGCTCCCAATTCAGGCGCTGTCATGGCCAACGCAGCGACACAAAGACCGAGCGCACGAGTGATTCTAGTTTTCATGATGTTCAACCGTTTCTTTGTTTCAGTGTTTCATTGACGGGGCATCGGTGAGCCCGATCCATCAGACCCACTTTTGCCCAGAACCACGGTGATCGCGGCCGACGGGATTGTGTATCGGGAAGCCCCCCCTTTGTGCCTGAGGCACCACCTCATGGCGGATAGAGACGATGGAACGCACCCCGGACCGTTCCGGGATGGAAGAAGATCGGATCGGCTGCGGCCTGCGGGGTCGGTGTGCCGATCCCGAGCGGAATGAGTCCCCGCTGGGGGACACCGAGAGGGCCCACGGACATGGGAAATGACGGTGCTGGCCAAGGCACCGATGTCGCAACCGATCACCCGCCCGTCAGCACCCACCCGACGCCGTGGCTCCGGGCGGAGAAAAGCAAGACGGCGGCCCGGAGGCCGCCGTCATGTTGGCGAACAGTGGAGTCCGTGGATCAGGCCTTGGCCTCGGAAGGCGACGGCGTGGCCACCTCCTCGACCTGGGCGTTGAGCTCGATGAAGTCGAGCACCTTGCCGATGACGATCTCCTGGGCCAGCTCCTGGAAGGCGTTCCGCTCCTGGAGCGTCTTGGCCATCTTCTCCGGGGCGACCTTGTTCTGCTCGGCCAGGGCGAGGATCCGCTGGGTCATCTCCTTCTGCTCGGCCTTGATGTTCTCCTTCTCGGCGATGCGACCCAGGATGAAGGAGGCCTTGACCCGGTCCTTCGCGCTGGCGGAGGCGCTCGCGAAGATCTCGTCCTTGCGCTCCTCGATGATCTCCTTGGCGACGCCGCGCTGCTGGTTCTCGTTGACGATGTTGTACACCACGTTGCGGGTCTCGTTGGCGACGACGCTCTCCGGGAGGTCGAAGGCGACGGCGTCCAGGAGGGACTTGAGCAACTGGTCGCGCAGCGCCTTGCGACCGCGGAAATCGAGCTCGTTCTTCAGGTCGCCGCGGATGCCCTCGGTCAGCTTGGCGAGGTTCTCGGCACCGAAGCCCTTGGCGAACTCGTCGTCCACCGCGGGCAGGACCTTCTCCTTCACGCCCACGACCTCGATCTCGTACACGACCGACTTGCCGGAGAGGCCGGCGATGACGAAGTCGGCGGGCAGGGTCAGGGGCACCGTGCGCTTGTCGCCGACGCTCGCGCCGACGAGCGGGGTGGTGAAGCCGGGGATGAACGACTCCTCCTTCACCTGGACCCAGAAGTTCTGCTTCTCGGTGAGTCCGCGGGCCGTCGGGAAGGCATCGGTCAGGGGCTTGCCGTCCAGAGTGCCCTTGTAGTTGACCACGGCGATGTCGTCGGCCTGGATGGCCCTGGCGACGTCGTTGTAGCGCACCTGCTGCTCGCGCAGGATGTTCAAGGCTCGCTCCACATCGGCCTCGGTGGGCTGGGAGACGGGCCGCTGGGCCTTGAGGCCCTTGTACTCGGGGACCTCGAACAGCGGGGCGTGCTCGAGGGTGGCCGTGTACGAGAACGGAAGGCCGCGTCCGAAGGACAGCTCCTCGACATCGAGGGTGACCAGGATGCGCAGCTTCTCCTGGGCGGAGGCCGTGGCGTACGAATCGCTGAAGAGCTTCTTGCGGACCTCGTCGTTGATCTGGCTCTCGTACGACTTGACGATGAGGTGCTTGGGAGCCTTGCCGGGCCGGAATCCGGGAAGTTGGGCCTGCTTCTGGAAGCTGGCGGTCACGGTTTCAAAGGCGGCGTTGACCTGCTCGACGGGCACCTCGACACGGAGGAGCTTCTTGCACGGACCCAGGTTCTCGGCGGAGACGTTCATGTGCTTCTTGCTGCGATAGGATGACGCCGGCCCGCAAGGAAGCGTTCCGGCAAAGAGTCCGGACACTACGAATCGGCGGACAGGCCGGTCAAGCGCACGTTCGGGAACCTGCCGCTCGTCGTCCGGGAACCCCGCGGAGACCGGAGGGGTGGCGGGCGGAAGCCACCGACCGGACCGACCCTGTGGGAGGACGGTCCCGGAGCCTGCACGAGGACCGTCCCGCCGCCGCGACGGAGCCCGCATTGACTCGCGGGGCGCGGCCTGTTAACGCCTTGGAGGTTCCCATGAATTCCCTGCCCTCCGCCGGCATTCCCGGCCTCGATCGCCGCCGCTTTCTGCGCCGCGGTGCCGCCGCCACCGCCGCCGCCTTCGCCTTCCCCTACGTGGGCTCGGTGCTGGGGGCCAACGACCGGATCCAGGTCGGCTGCATCGGCGTGGGTGGCAAGGGGTCGAGCGACACCGACGATGCCGCACGCTGCGGCGGCACCATCGTCGGCCTGTGCGACGTCGACCGGACCACGCTCGCCCAGAAGGGGCAGAAGTACCCCAAGGCCCAGCAGTTCCAGGACTTCCGGAAGATGTTCGACCAGATCGGCAAGTCGATCGACGCGGTCACCATCTCCACGCCCGACCACGTCCACGGCATCGCCGCCGCCACGGCCATGCGCCTGGGCAAGCACATCTACTGCCAGAAGCCGCTCACCCAGACGGTCCACGAGGCCCGGATCCTGCGCCAACTGGCCCGCGATGGAAAACTGGCCACGCAGATGGGCAACCAGGGCAGCGCGGGCAGCGGCCTGCGCCGCGCGGTGGAGGTGATCCAATCCGGCATCATCGGCAACGTCACCGAACTCCATGTCTGGTCCAACCGGCCGGTGTGGCCCCAGGGACTGGCCCGCCCCGAAGGATCCGACCCGGTGCCCGAATCGCTCGACTGGGACCTGTGGCTCGGACCGGCCCAGCACCGCCCCTTCAAGAAGGGCGTGTACCACGGCTTCGCCTGGCGCGGCTGGAACGACTTCGGTACCGGCGCCCTGGGCGACATGGCCTGCCACACCGTCAACATGCCGTTCCGCGCCCTCAAGCTGGGCTACCCCACCCGCGTGGTGGCCGAACTGACCTCGCAGTCGTTCCCCGAGACCTTCGCCAAGACCTCGCGCATCCGCTTCGAGTTCCCCGAGCGCGAAGGCCTGCCTCCGCTGAAGTTCTGGTGGTACGACGGCAATCCGTCGGACAAGGACCTCGCCCCGCTCCGCCCGAGCGCCGACCTCACCCGCGAGATCGTCACCCTCAAGGGCTCCCTGCCGGCCAGCGGATGTCTGCTGGTCGGCGACAAGGGCAAGCTCTTCTCGCCCGACGACTACGGTTCCCAATTCTTCATCATGGTGGGTTCCGAGAAGGTCTTCCAACCGGGCGACTCGCACGAGGCCGTCAAGGCCGTGCCCCAGACCATCCCGCGCTCGCCGGGCCACAACGAGGAATGGTTCCGCATGATGCGCGACGGCACGCCCGCCTACTCCAACTTCGACATCGCCGCCTACCTCACCGAGATCATCCTGCTGGGTTGCATCGCGGTGCGCGTCGGCGAAGGCCGGGTCATGGACTGGGACGGCCCCAACATGCGCTCCACCAACCTTCCGGAGGCCGCGCGATTCGTGAAGCGCGACAGCCGCAAGGGTTGGGAGATCTGAGGGCCGCCCCACGGGGCGGACTCACTTGGCCTTCATCGCCTTGAGCAACCCGTAGGCGCGGGTCGCCGCCTCGTTGCCGGCGGCGATCTCGGCGGCCAGACGGGCCTCGAGCTGCAAGGTCGAATTGTGGACGGCCATCCCCTGGTCGAGGGTCACGTTCGTGGCGGCGCGCACGGTCGTCAGCGACACGACCGCCTTCTCGTACTCGCCGCGCCGGAGGGCTTCGGCCGCGACACCGGCCGCGTGACGGGTCTCCTCCGGGGCCCCGGCGAACGCGCGTTCGATCTGGCTGGCCGCCTCGGCCGGTGTGGTGGCCGTCTTCAGGTCGGCCTCCTCGCGGGCCCCGCAGCCCGCCCAAAGGAGGGCCATCGCCAGCATCACGGTCTTGTCGGAGATCTTCATGCGCATGCCTTCCCCGGGATCACTCGCCGTTCGGAGAACCCGGCACGCACCAGAACCGCCCGGGCCGCACGCCACGGAATCCCCCGATGCCGGCCTCCTGGTAATAGGTGCGGAACCTCATGTACTCGGTCTGGCCCCCGAACATGCCCATGACCGTGCCCGTGTTGTGGCGCTGGGTCACCCCCTCGTCGGGCCGGCTGGCGACGTTGTCGAAATTGGAGGGCTGTTTCTCGTCGGCCTCCCAGAAGAGCATCGAATCGGGATTGAACTGAGCGAGCTTGTAGGTCGTGAATCCGTCGCGGGGCCCGGTGGAGTACTTGGACACCGCGCCGTTCATCATGTAGCTCGACACCTTCTGTTCGCGCAGCTTGAAGAGCGGCGTGTTGGTGCGGTCCAGCGGGCAGAAGGTCAGGGCCTTGGACTGGTGGTAGTTCCAGAGTTGGCTCCGCTCCACCGTGTGGTCGGGACGATTGGTCGCCACGCGCATGTAGCACCAGTTGGCGACGTTGAAGGTGCCCGAACTCCACGAGGTGTAGGGCAAGTAGTCCTCGTTGTCGTTGGTGTACATCTGGGTGGCCAGGAGCACCTGTTTGATGTTCGACAGGCACCGGGTACGCTGCCCCTGCTCCTTGGCCTTGGACAGCGCCGGAAGCAGCATCCCGGCCAATATGGCGATGATGGCGATCACCACCAGCAGCTCGATGAGCGTGAATGCCCGGCGCGTCGGGACGGCATGGACAAGAGCCTTCCAAGGGAGTGAATGAGGGGTCTTCATCGAGGAAAGTGGTCCTTGGGGAATGCGCCATGGATTTGAACCGAAAACCGAGGCGTGTCACGCGGCATCTTCGGATCGCCAGACGCTTCGGCGACCCGTCGGTTGGATCGGTCGCGGCCCACCATTGCCAGCGATGCCGGCAGGCCGGCATCATGGCCGCTCGCCATGATCTCTTCTCGTTCGCGCTTCAGTCTATGGGCCGCTTTCGGTCTGGCCCTGCCTCCCCTGGGGGCCCAGACCTTCACCGCCAAGGATCGACAACCGACGCCGGAGGAGTTGACCCGGTTGCCCGCGGTGACCGCGAGCAAGGTCGAGGGGCTGATGAAGGACGTGGGAGCCCCGCCCGAGTTCCAGGTGACGATCTTCGCCACGCCGCCAGCGGTGAATTACCCGGTGTTCGTGGCGGCCGCGACCGATGGCACCCTCTATGTGTCCAGCGACGGCAACGGATCGCTCGACCGCAAGCCCCACCTGGGCCGGGTGCTGCGCGTGAGGGACACCAATGGCGACGGCCAGGGCGATGAGGTGAAGGCCTTCGTGGCGGACGTCGATTCGCCGCGCGGCCTGGTCTGGGATCACGACCGTCTCTACCTGCTCCATCCCCCGGATGTGAGCGTGTTCATCGACAAGGACGGCGACGGCGTGGCCGACGAGAAGCAGACGCTCATCCGCGGCATCGGATGGACCTTCAAGGATCGGCCGGCCGACCACGGGTCCAATGGCCTGACCCTGGGCATCGACGGGTGGCTGTATGCGGCCATCGGCGACTTCGGCTTCATGGAGGCCGTGGGCACCGACGGGACCCGCCTGCAGATGCGCGGAGGCGGTGTGGTGCGATTCAGGCCCGACGGCAGCGGTCTGGAGACCTGGGCCGACGGCACCCGCAATATCTTGGAAGTGGCCCTGAGTCCGGAGCTCGAAGGCTTCACCCGCGACAACACCAACGACGGCGGCGGCTGGGACATCCGCCTCCACCACTTCAGCGGGCGAACGCAGCACGGCTATCCGCGCCTCTTCAAGAACTTCGGCGACGAGATCATCCAGCCCTTGGCCGACTACGGCGGGGGCTCGGGATGCGGTGCGGTCTGGATCGATGAGCCAGGACTTCCAGCCCGGTGGAACAACGCGCCGTTCACCGCCGACTGGGGACGCGATCAGGTCTACCACCACGGCCTGACGCCCAAGGGTGCCACCGTGAGCGCGAGCCAGGAGGCATTCGTGCGACTGCCCCGCGTGACCGACCTCGATGTGGACGGCAACAGCGCCGTCTATGCCGCCAGTTGGAAGGGGGCGTCGTTCACCTGGGTGGGCCCGGAGGTCGGGTTCATCGCGCGGGTCGCTCCGAAGGGCTACACGCCGCCGGTGATGCCGAACTTCGAGACGCTGTCGCCCGAGAAGCTGGTCGAGGCGCTCCGCTCGCCCAGCCACCGTCGCCGCCTGGAAGCCCAGCGTACCCTGCTCCGCCGGACCGCCGCGGCCCGGGTCGATCGCAACGCCGTGGCGGCGCTCCTGCGCGACCTCGCCACCGACACCGCCGCCGCCAAGGCCTCCCGCATCGCCGCCGTGAACGCCCTGGTCCTGGGCTTTCCCCAGGAATCGAAGAGCCGGCTGCCCCGCATGATGACCGACGCGGCCCTGGCGCCGGCCATCGTCCATGCGCTGGCCGGTTCGCCCCGTCCCCAGGGCTTGGTGTCGCCGGACCTGATCGGACGCCTCCTCGACTCGCGCGATCCGGTCGTCCGTCGCTCGGCGGCCAACGGTGCCTCCCGTTTGGCCGGACCCACCGCGATCCCCGCCCTGACAAAACACCTGGCCGATCCGGATCCGATCGTGGCCCATGCCGTGGTCCGCGCCCTCACCGACCTGTCGGCTGCCGACGCCTGCCTCAAGGTCGTCGACCGTGCGAAGGCGACCGACGCGGCCCGCACGGCCGCCCTGAAGGTCCTCCAATCGCTGCATCGGACCGGCGTGGTGGACGCGCTCATCCAACGGCTTTCGACCGAGAAGGATCCCGCCCGTCGCGCCGGCCTGATCACCGCGTTGTGCCGCCTGCACTTCCAGGAAGGTCCGTGGAAGGGCGACTCGTGGGGCACCCGTCCGGACACCCGTGGGCCCTACTACCAGCCCGAGGCCTGGGAGGGCACGGCGCGGATCGCCGCCGCACTCAAGGCCCTCCTGAGCCGGGCCGAGGCCGGCGAGGCCGCGCACCTCGGCCGCGAGTTCGCCCGCCATCGCATCCCCGCCGGCGACGCCCTGGACACGCTGCTGGCGCGGGCGGCCTCCGAACCCGGCCTGCTGCCGGCGGTGGCCGGCCAATTGGCGGAGGCCGAGGAGATCCCGGCCAAGGCCGTGCCGTTGCTGGTCCGGGCGGCCAACGCGGCCGAGACCTCCGATGCCGCCCGGGCCCAGGCGGTCATCGCTCTGACCAAGACCGTGGATCCCGAGGCTTGGCGCGCCGTGCTGAAGGCCTTGCCGAAGGTCCAGGCGACGAAGTCCGAGAACAACCTCGCCGAGAAGGCCGCCAACGCCTTCCGGAACGCACCGAAACTGGACCAGGTGCACGGGGTCTTCGAGGGCGTCGCCGCAGAGGCCGATGGGCCCGCATCGGCACTGGCCGAGGCCGCGGTGCTGCGTCTGGCCTCCCGCAAGGTGGGGGCGCCAGAGGCCCGGGCCGCGGCCAACGCGTCGCTCGACGCCGGTTGGGCCGAGCCGAAGCGGCGGTTGCAGATCCTCAAGGCGGCCGCCCAGATCGGGGACGCCTCACGCGCCGCCGCGATCGTCGCCGCTCTCGATGATGCCGATCCCGCGATCGCCAAGGCCGCCCGCGAGACCGTCGGCCGCCTGAAGATCGACCCGGAGAAGTTCCGGGCCGAGGCAACGGCCGCCAAGGTGGGCGACCTGCCCGTCGACGACGTCCTCGCCCAGGTCCAGAAGATCCCGGGTGATGCCACCCGCGGCGGCCAGCTCTTCGGCCAGATCGGCTGCAACGGCTGCCACACGGTGAAGGCCGACGAACCGCTCAAGGGCCCCTACCTCGGCACCATCGCCACCGTCTACAAGCGGCGCGAATTGGCCGAGGCGATCCTCTTGCCCAACAAGACCCTGGCGCAGGGCTTCGTGGCCAACCACTTCGAGCTCAAGGACGGGACCGAGGTCGACGGGTTCGTGGTGCGCGAGGCCGCCGATGCGGTCACGGTCCGGACCATCGCGGCCGTCGAGCAGACGCTCCCGGTCTCGCAGATCACGCGGCGCGAGAAGCAGCAGCGTTCGCTCATGCCCGAGGGCCTCGCCTCCGGGTTGACGGTGCGCGAACTGGCCTCGGTGCTCGAGTATTTGGAGCAGCTCTCCCGTGGACCCAAGTGAGCGGAACACACACCGGGCGCACGCACCTCGCTGCACGACAGGATTCTGAACAGGATTCTTTCCTGTACGCATCCTGAACATTAACCTGAAGAATCCATGGGTACGTTGATCGAGCCGCAGGTGGTGTTGACGCACGAGAGCGATCTCGACGGTCTGGTCTCGGGACTGCTGTTGCAGCGCCTGGCGCGGCAGATGTTCGGATCCGAGGTGGCGCTCGAGGCCTACCATTACCAGGGCTGGAAGGCCCGCCAGCTCTCCGAGCGCACCGCCTGGGTGAGCGACTTCACCTTCGAGGCCCGCCTCGACCGCAGCGGCTGGCTGGTGGTCGACCACCACGCTTCGGAGGCCAAGCCGTCGTCGGCCCAGTTGATCCACGATCCGGCCAAGTCGGCCAGCCGCCTGTGCTACGAACTCTGCCAGAAGCATGGCATCGCATCACCGGAACTGGACCGGATCGTGGAACTGACCGACATCGGCGATCTCTTCCACGAATCCCACGCCGACTTCGTGGAGGCCTGCGATTACGGCAACCTGGTGAAATCGTACGGGTTCTGGAACCTGCACTCGCTCATCGGCGGCCGCATCGAGGGGTTGCTGGAACACCCGCTGCTCGAGGTGATGCGGATCAAACGGAAGGTCGAAGACCCCATCGGCTTCGCCTGGGCCAAGGATCATGTCGAGGCGCTGTCCCCGGAGGTCGGGCTGGTCCGGCCGATGGTCGGCAACACCAATGTCATCGTCCACCAGCTGCTGGAGCGAGGCGTCACGCCACATCCGGTGCTGGCCACGCTCTTCAAGAAGGGCAACGGAGCCTTCATCGTGAGTTTCCGCAGCCGCAATGGCGAAGCCCTGAAGGTGGCGGCGAAGCTCGACGGCGGAGGGCATCCCAACGCCTCGGGAACCACGCTGCCGCGATCGGTCACCGACCACGACTCGGCCACCGAATACCTGCGCCAACGGTTGAATCCCACGACGGCCGCGCAAGGGCTCAACGGCATGGAGGATCTGCTGCTGCGCTGGGAGCAGACCCGGCGATAGACGTCCGAACCGCCCGCGGGCCCGGATCGACGGCCCACGGCCTCAACGACGGTTCATCGACCAGAGCAGCGCCCCCACCAGGGCCCCGGCGATGGCGCCCACGATCAGGCCCGCCAGGATGTGCTGGCGATGCTTCTTGCGGGCGCCGCGGCCTTGCCCGGGCAGCAGGTAGTACCGGTGTTCCTCGGGGTTCTTGGGTTTGCCGAACAGGGGCATAGTGGACGTCCGGGGTTTGTTACGGGAGCGGGGGACCGTTGGCAACATTTCCCCGAGCCCTCACGGGCCCCGGACCGGGCCGATTGGAAAACGGGCCCCTTTCTCCCAGTTGCAGGACCGCTCCGAACCCCCTATCTGTCCCCTGCCGGCGGCCCGCACCGATGACCGCCCGGTCCGCAATCCATGAAACGCATCACGCTCTTCGCGCTGACGAACATCGCCGTCCTGGTGGTCATCTCCATCGTGGTCCGGGCCCTGGGCCTCGACCGGTGGATCAACGCCCATGGCATCAGCTACATGGGGCTGATGGTGATGTCGCTGGTGATCGGCTTCTCCGGGAGCCTCTTCTCGCTGCTCATCTCCAAGTGGATGGCCATCCGCGCCTATTCCATCGAACTGATCAAGACTCCGAGCAACAGCACCGAGCAGTGGCTGCTTCAGACGGTGGAGGAACAGGCCCACAAGGCCGGCATCCCCATGCCCGACGTGGGCGTCTACGACAGCCCCGAGGCCAATGCCTTCGCCACCGGGCGGTCCCGGAACAGCGCCCTCGTCGCCGTCAGCTCGGGCCTGCTGCATCAGATGCGCCAGCGCGAGGTCGAGGGCGTGCTGGCCCACGAGGTGGCCCACATCGCCAATGGCGACATGGTCACCATGACCCTGCTCCAGGGCGTGCTGAACACCTTCGTGGTCTTTTTCTCGCGGGTGATCGGCCTCCTGGTCGATTCGTTCCTGCAGGGCAATCGCCGCGACGAGGAAGGCCGTTCCTCCGGCACGGGCATCGGCTTCTTCATCGGATCGATGGTGGCTCAAATCTTCCTGGGTCTCCTGGCCTCGCTGGTGGTCATGGCCTACAGCCGCCGGCGCGAGTTCGCCGCCGACGCGATGGCCGCCCGCATCGAGGGGCGCGACGCGATGGTGGGGGCGCTCCAGCGCCTGAAGATGATCCACGAGGGTGGCGGCGTGCTCGACGACCGGTCGGCCTCGATGGCGGCCTTCAAGATCAGCCACAACTACGGCAACTGGTTCGCGTCGCATCCGCCGCTCGACGACCGGATCCGGGCGCTGCAGGGCGTGGCCTGATTCAGCGCGGATCCTCGGCCAACCAGCGGGTCACGTACGGGTCGATCCGCGAGAGCACCAGGAAACTCCATCGCTCCCGGATGCGCTCCCACCACGAACGGGACCGGGCCCAGGTGGCCGCGTCCACCGGGGTGCCCAGCGCCTCGGCGGCGTCGAACCACGCGGCGGCATCGGCGGCGGCATCGGGATGACGCAGGTGCACCATCAACTCGTGGTTGATGTGCAGGCTGCGGGTGTCGAGGTTCGACGATCCCACGAAGACCGAGTCGTCGATGCGGTAGAGCTTGGCGTGCAGGACCTGCGGCGCGTACTCCCGGATCTCCACCCCGGACCGGAGCATCCGACCATAGAGGAACCGTCCCGCCCGGAGCGAGATGGCCACGTCGGACTTTCCCGGCACGAGGATCCGGACCCGACCACCCCGGGCCGCCACCCGACGCAGCGCGGCACGCAGGGCCAGGCCGGGCAGGAAGTAGGCGACGGCGATGCGCACGTCCCGGGCGTCCTCCAGGCTCCTGAGCAACTCGGCCAGGAAGGCGTTCCGGCCACGCCCGGGCCCGCTCGGCAGCACCCGGACACCCTCGGAGGCGCCCGATCCGGAATCCTCCGGGTCACGGCGACGGAGGCGCACGAAGCGCGGCGGACGCTGGCCGGCGCGGTCCCACATCGTCTCGAACGTCTCGGCCAGCGTACCGACCACCGGTCCGGTCAGGCGGATCCCGATGTCGCGCCACCCGGATCGGACGCCGTCACCCAGGTACTCCGGGGCCACGTTGAATCCCCCCGTGATCGCCAGGGAACGGTCGACGACGAGCAGCTTCCGATGGCTCCGCACGGGCAACCGCCGGAGGGTCAGGGGGTTGAAGATCCTCACCTCGCCGCCCGGGGCCCGCAGGGCGTCGAAGAACCCGTCGTCGAGCGACGAGGACCCCAGCCCATCGATGAGCACCCGGACGGAGACGCCGCGCTGGGCGGCTCGGATCAGGGCGTCCCGCACCGCCTGGCCGGGCTGACCCTCGGCGTAGATGTAGGTCTCGAGGCACACCGATTCGCGGGCATGGCCGATCGCGGCGACCAGGGCCGAGAAGGCCTCGTCGCCCGTCCTGAGCCAATGGAAGGAGGTGTCCGCCATCGTATGACACCGTCTGGATACGTCCCCCGGCGACGCGGTTCCAAGCGAATCCTCATCGCCGATGACATCGACCCGGAAAATCAGGCTCGCCGCCCCGGGACGATCTGGTATTGCCATCGACCATGAGATCCGCGTGGAACCGCTGGGGAACATGGCTGCTGACGGCCTGGGTCGGGGGGGCGTCATGGGCACAGACCCCGCCGCGTCCCGAGGGCATCGACACCAGCGTCATCCAGCGGACGCTGCCCGCCCCCGCGTTGAACTTCCCCCAGGCCTTGTCCTGGGACACCCGGACCCGGGAACTCCAGGCCACGGACGGGCAGGCCTCGGTCGATTTCCGCTTCGCGCTGACCAATGTCTGGACCAATGCCGTGACCATCACCGGCACCCGGACCAGTTGCGGGTGCACCGTGGCCAAGCTGCCGGAAACACCCTGGGTGATCCGGCCGGGCGAGCGGGGCGAGATCTCCGGCAACATGAACCTCGCCGGCAAATCCGGGACCATCGTGAAGACGGTGACCGTGCTGAGCGACGTGGGGTCGACGCTGCTCAACGTGCGGGTGAAGATCGAGGCGCCGGATCCCGGCCGCATGCGGTCGGCCGACCGCCAGCGCAATCTCGCCGTGGCCGCGGCCGACCGTCAGGCCGTCTTCAGGGGCGAATGCGCCACCTGCCATGTGGCACCCACGGTCGGCAAGAAGGGGGCCGAACTCTACGCCACGGCCTGCGGGATCTGCCACGACGCCGAGAACAAGGCCACCATGGTGCCCGCCTTGCGCGAGTTGAAGCACCCCACCGACCGGGCCTTCTGGATGCAGTGGATCCGCAACGGAAAGCCCGCCTCCCTGATGCCGGCCTTCGACCTCAAGCAGGGCGGCATCCTCGACGAGGCCCAGATGGCCTCGCTCGCCGATTACCTGGACAGCGCCGCGTTCAAGACCGCTCCCGCCCCCGCCGCCACGACCCCCACGGCACGCCCGTGAGCCTTCCCGGTCGTTTCATCACGCTGGAGGGCGGCGAAGCCGCTGGCAAGTCCACGCAAATCGCCCGCTTGGCCGAACGCCTGCGTCGGCGGGGGCGCTCCGTGATGGAGCTGCGGGAACCCGGCGGAACGCCCCTGGGCGAGAAGATCCGGCACCTGCTCAAGCACGATCCGGATGGCCGGGGCATGGCCCCGGAGACCGAACTCCTCCTGATGAACGCCAGCCGTGCCGAATTGGTCCGGCAGCGGATCCTGCCGGCGCTGCAGGCGGGTCAGGTGGTGCTCTGCGACCGCTTCTACGATTCCACGACCGCCTATCAGGGGCATGGGCGTGGGCTCGACCTCGGTGCCGTGCAATCGGTGATCCGCCTGGCGGTGGGAGACCTGCGCCCGGATCGGACGCTGTGGCTCACGGTGGCCCCGGACATCGCCCGAGCGCGCCTGGCCGGTCGGAAGGCGGCGGCGTCCGCGACGGGCATCCCGGAGGCCCCGGACCGATTCGACGAGGAGAAGGACGCGTTCTTCGCGAGGGTGGCCCGGGGATTCCAGGAGTGCTTCGATGCCGAACCCGACCGATGGCGGCGCGTGGATGCCGGCGGCTCCGTGGATCAGGTGGAGGAAGCCGTCTGGTCGGCGGTGTCCGACCTGTTCGCGGACGCCTGAACGCGGGAACCCGGCCCCCGAACGGGAACGATTCCATGGGCTCGTTCCGGTCAAGCCCGCGGCACCGCTGGCTGGCCCGACCGCCGCGAACCCCTCAGCGCCCGAAGGGCATCTTGCCCATGAGGCCGCCGGCCCCGCCCATCTTGGCCATCATCTTCTGGAACTTGCCCATCTTGCGCATCATGTCGCGCATCTCGTCGAAGCGCTTGAGCAGGTTGTTCACCTCGGTGACCGTGACGCCGGAACCCTTGGCGATGCGTTGACGACGGCGGGCGTTGAGGATCTGGGGCGTGCTGCGCTCCTGAGGCGTCATGCCGCAGAGGATGCCTTCCATGCGCTTGAAGTCCTTCTCGCTCTTCGAGAGGTCGGCGTTCTTGAGCATCTCGGAACCGCCGGGCAGCAGGCCCACGATGTCCTGCAGCGGCCCGAGCTTCTTCATCTCGCGCAACTGCATGAGGAAGTCGTCGAGGGTGAACTGCCCCTTGCGCATCTTCTCCTCGAGATCCATCGCCTTGGCCGCATCGACGCGGTCGATGGCCTTCTCGACGAGCGAGACCACGTCGCCCATGCCGAGGATGCGCTGGGCCATGCGCTCCGGATGGAACGGTTCGAGGTCGTCGAGCTTCTCGCCCACACCCATGAACTTGATGGGCTTGCCCACCACATGACGGAAAGAGAGGGCCGCACCGCCGCGGGCATCGCCGTCGAGCTTGCTCAAGATGGCGCCGGTGATGTTGAGGGCCTTGTCGAAGTGCGTGGCCACGCTGACGGCCTCCTGGCCCGTGGCCGCGTCGAGGACCAGCAGCGTCTCGACGGGCTTGATGAGATCGCGCAGGCGCACCAGTTCCTGCACCAGCGTCTCATCGATCTGAAGGCGGCCGGCGGTGTCGAAGATCACCGTGTTGCACTGGTGACCCGCGGCGTAGTCGAGCGCCTCGCGGGCGATCTTGAGCACGTCGGTCTCGCCCTTCTTCACGAACACGGGCACCCCGACCTGTCCGGCCAGCGTGGCCAACTGGTCCATGGCGGCCGGGCGGTACACGTCGGCGGCCACGAGCAGCGGCAAGCGGCCCTGCTTGAGCAGCAGCTTCGCCAGCTTGCCCGAGCTGGTGGTCTTGCCCGAGCCATGGAGGCCGCACATGAGGATGCAGGCCGGATTGCCCGACAGATGAAGCCCTTGGTTCTCCGATCCCAGCAGCGTGACCAGCTCGTCGCTGATGATCTTGATCATCTGCTGGCCCGGGTGGACCGACTGGATGACCTCTTCACCCAGGGCCTTGCCCTTGACCGACTCGACGAAGTCCTTGGCGACCTTGAAGTGCACGTCGGCCTCGAGCAGCGCCATGCGCACATCGCGCAGGGACTCCGAGACATTCCCCTCGGAGATCTTCCCCAGCCCCCGAAGGTTGCGGAAGACGTTCTGCAGTTTGCCACTCAGCGAGTCGAACATGGTGACCAGCCTAGCGCAGCGGCCCCGTCGCCGGAAAGCTTGGAGCGCGGCCCCGGGGCAACCGCACCCCGCCCGTTTCCCCTTCCGTCGTCCGGCGCGCCCTGATAGATGCATCAGCATCCCCGGAAATCCGACCCCGAGACCCGCCATGAACCCGATTCCCCGCCCCGATGGGACCGCCTGTCGCGACCGCCGCAGCGGCGGCTTCACCCTGATCGAACTGCTGGTGGTCATCGCCATCATCGCCATCCTGGCCGGGATGCTCCTGCCGGCCCTCTCGAAGGCGAAGGCCAAGGCCAACGGCGTGAAGTGCCTGAGCAACCTGAGGCAAATGGGCGTGGCCACCATGACCTACATCATGGACCACGGGGTCTATCCGGTGGGCATCGACGGTGGCGACGGCGCCGCCTGGATCTGGCCGGCCCTGCTCCGCAGCAGCATGTACGGCGGGCAGAACACCGAGGTGTTCCGCTGCCCGGCCGCGCCGCCTCAGTCGCAGTGGATCCCCAAGTTCGGCAGCGGCGCCCCGGCCAAGCTGGGCTATCTCAAGGACGAGGTGCGCCTGCGGCCCGGCGGCACCTTCTTCATGAGCTACGGCTACAATGTCTGGGGTGCCTTCGCCGGAAAGACCCCCAACACCGGGCTCGGCGTGTACCTCGGGGATCCGGTGTGGGGCGAGACCAAGGAGGCCTCGGTGAAGAACCCCACCGAGATGATCGCCTTCGGTGACAGCAACTGGGACGTGAAGAAGAAGGGCGACCGCGACTGGAGCGGATTCATCGGCATGTACGAGGAGCGCCAATGGCCGCTGGAGATCCATGCCGGCCGCACCTCGCTGGTCTTCTGCGACGGCCACGCCGAATCCAAGCGCCGCCTCGACATCATCGGCCAACTCCACAAGGACCCCGCCCAGCGCAAGGCCGTGGCCCGCTTCTGGAACCGCGACAACGAACCGCACTTCGAGTGAGGTCGAGGAGGCCAGCCGGGACCCGGTCGGTCCACCTCACGGCTCCGTCCCAGAACCGGCGCGGGACGGCGCGGGACGGGGCGTGGCGGTCGGACGCGCCGCGAACGCAGCGGACGCCGCCAAGTTTGACAAGCATTGGTTCGCCCCATACTGCTGAGCGTAGTTCGTCGAACCCTCCCCGGAACCGTGCCCATGATTCTTCGTTGCTGGATCCTTGCGCTGGCGGCCTGCATGCAAGTGTGGGGCGCTTGGCCGCCCGCAACCCTCGAGGCCTTCCGCGGGCTGCCGGAGCGACCGCCTCGGGCGAACTACTCGTTCGTCGACGCCCTCCCCGGGGTGAGGCTCGATCAACCGGTGGCCACCACGACACCGCCGGGCGAGACGCAGCGGTTGTTCGTCGTCGAGAAGACCGGCCGGATCGTGGTGATCACCAACCTGAGCCAGCCCACCCGGACCGTCTTCGCCACCCTCACCAACAACCTGCTCACCTCGGGCGAACAGGGGCTCCTGGGGCTGGCGTTCCATCCCCGGTATTCGGAGAACCGCCGCCTGTTCGTGTTCCGCACGCTGAACACCGGGCCCGGGACCACCCGTCAGGCCCACAACGTGCTGACGGAGTTCAGGGCCTCGGCCGACAACCCCAACGCCCTCGACCCGGCCTCCGAGATCCGGCTCTTCGCTCAGCGCGACGAGGCCTCGAACCACAACGGGGGCGACCTGCACTTCGGGCCCGACGGCTTCCTGTACGTGGCCCTCGGCGACGAGGGCGGCGGCAATGACACGTACGCCAATGGGCAACGGATCGACCGGGACCTCTTCGCAGGTCTCCTTCGGATCGACGTCGATCAGCGGGCCGGGTCGCTGCCGCCGAATCGGAACGCAGCCAACGGGTGGATGATCACCACCAACTACGCCATCCCGGCCGACAATCCCTTCGTCGGTGCGACCACCTTCAACGGGGCATCGATCAATCCCACGAATGTCCGCACCGAATTCTACGCGGTCGGGCTCCGCAACCCGTGGCGCTTCTCCTTCGACCCGGCCACTGGCGACCTTTGGATCGGCGATGTGGGGCAGGACCGCTGGGAGATGGTGTTCGTGAGCCGCGCCGGAGCCAATCACGGGTGGCCCTTCCGCGAGGGTCGGGTGGCCGGGCCGCGCACCGGAGCACCGGTCGGATTCCTGACCGAGCCCGCGTTCCGGCACGTGCCGCCGGTGCATGTGTACGCCCACGGCAGCGGCAACGACCGGGGCAATTCGATCACCGGCGGGCGGGTGTACCGGGGCGGCAGGATCACCGCGCTGCACGGGGCCTACGTCTTCGCCGACTATGTGAACGGCAACGTCTGGGCGCTCCGACGGGATGCGGCCGGCACCGGGTCGGTCGAGCGGCTCGGAGGCGTCGCCAATGTGGCGGGCTTCGGCGTGGATCCCGCCAACGGAGACCTCCTGGCCATCCAACTCAATGCGGGCAAGGTGGTGCGACTGGTGGCCTCGCCCAATGCCGCCGATCGAGCCTTCCCCGTCACCCTCGAGGCCACGGGGGCCTTCCAGGACCTCGCGGCATTGACGCCCTCGAAGGCATTCCTCGACTACGAGGTGAACCTGCCCTTCTGGTCCGACCATGCGGTGAAGCGGCGGTGGGTGCACATCCCGCCCGGCCAGCGGGTGGGGACCGATCCGGTGGAGGCATGGAAGGCCCCGGCCGGCACCGTCTGGATGAAGCATTTCGAGATGGAGATGGAACGCGGAACGCCCGAGACCCGTCGCCGGATCGAGACGCGGTTCCTCGTCCAGATGACCCAGGGGGTGTATGGCATCACCTACCGGTGGGTCTCTCCCACCCGCGCCGAACTCGTGCCCGACGAGGGGTTCACCGAGACCCTGGGGATCCGCGACGGTGGCGTCGATCGGGTCCAGACATGGCGCTACCCCAGTCGCAGCGAATGCCTCGCCTGCCACAATCCCGCCGCCGGCGGATCGCTCAGCTTCAACACCCGCCAACTCGACCGTCGCCGCAGTTCGGCCGGAGGCCCGGAGGTCCATCAGGTCGCGGCGCTCGCCGCGGCCGGCTACCTGGAGTCGCCGGCGGGCTCCGAAGCGTCCCGACCCGGATTCCACGACGACGGCTCCGGGCAAAGCCTGGAATGGCGCGTTCGCCGGTACATCGACGTGAACTGCGGATTCTGCCACCGGCCCGGAGGTCCCGGGGGCGGTCTCTGGGACGGCCGCGCCTCGACCCCGACCGACCTCGCCGGATGGATCGGGGGCGCGGTGGTGACCGACGGGGGGGTCCATGGCGGGCGCGTGCTCCAACCGGGCGACCGCACCCGATCGGTGATGCTCGATCGCATGAGCCGCACGGACGGAAGGCGGATGCCCCCGGTCGGCAACTCGGAACCCGACCCGGAGGGCATCGCGCTGATCTCGTCCTGGATCGAGTCGCTGCCACAACGCGGTTCGTTCGAGTCGTGGCTGGAGTCGAAGGGGCTGTCCGTCCCCGGTGCCACTCCGAACCCGGCCGAGGATCGGGACGGCGATGGCGATTCCGATGTGCTGGAATTCCTGGCGGGCACCGAACCGAAGGAGCCCGCCTCCCGTTGGCGCCCGCGTCTGGAGGTGATCGGCGGGAAGACCGTGTTGAAAGTGCGTGTGCCCGCCAACACGGCCCTCGAGATCCAGGTCGCCGACACCGCCACCGGTCCTGAAACCTCCTGGAGGAACGCCGACCTCGGCAGTCCGCCGCCGCTGTTCCCGGCCTCCGATCGCGAGGTCTCGCTGGAACTGCCCGCGGAACCGGCGACCCGGTTCCTCCGTCTGGGTCTGCGACGTCCCTGATCGCGGATGCACGGAGTCGGGATCGTCAAAAGCCACGGTCCTGTCGAAAGCCACGGCCCTTGTTGGCGGCGGCGGCGGATCCTAGGCTCGGGATCGATGACCCTGGAAACCCGACCGCACGCGACCCTCCGTGGCCCCTGCCGTCAACACCTCGGAGCAGCCATCCATTTCTGGCGTGGGCTTTTCGTGGTCGGATTGGCCGTGGGGATGGCATTGGGACTGCAGGCCGAGACGCTCATCCCCACCGGGGCGCTGTGGCGCTGGCGCGCGGGCACCAACGAGGCCTCCGCGCCGATCACGGCCTGGCGATCCCCGGACTTCACGGATGCACAGTTCGTCTCCGCCCGCGCACCCTTCTGGTTCGGCGACGCGTTGACCGGAGGCACCCAGATCAGCGGCATGCAGAATGTCTACGGGTCGATCTTCCTGCGCCGCGCCTTCGTGGTGTCGCAGCCGAGCGAGCTCGCCGGACTCCGGATGGGGGCGCTCGTGGACGACGGGTTCGTGGCCTGGATCAACGGCACCGAGGTGCTGCGGGTGAACGTGCCCGGAGCCAGTGGCGATCCGGTGAGCACCGGCACCCTGGCCGACAATGCCGTCGAACCGGTCGCCTTCACCCAGTACGCCCTGCCGAACCCGGCCGGTTACCTGCGCCCCGGAACCAACCTGCTGGCCGTCCAGGTGTTCCAGAGCAGCCTCGGCAGCAGCGACCTGGGGTTCGAGGCCTCAATGGAATCCGTGCTCAAGGATCCGGTCCCGCCGACGGTTCTCAAGCTCGACCCGTCGCCGGGCGCCACGGTCGAGACCTTCACCGCGCTCACCGTCACCTTCAGCGAACCGGTCACGGGAGTGGTGGCCGCGCACCTGCAGGTCAACGGGATCGGTGCCCGTTCCGTCACCGCGGTCGATGCCTCGACGTACCGGTTCGAGTTCGCCCCGCCGGCCTACGGCGCGGTCACCGTCGGGTGGGACTCGCGACAAACCATCACCGACCAGGCCGAGCCGCCCAACGCCTGGGTGCCCGTGCTGCCAGGAACCGGGACGGGATCGGTCTCCTACACGCTGATCGACCGGACCGCCCCTGCGGTGAGCGCCCTGCAGCCTGCCGACGGATCCGCCGTGCGCACCTTGGAGACGGTCACCGTCCTCTTCAGCGAACCCGTGACCGGGGTCGATGCGGCGGACCTGCTCATCCACGGAATTCCTGCCACCACAGTCTCCGGGATCGGCGGCACCGAGTTCCGCTTCGGGTTTGCGCCGCCCCCGGCCGGACCGGTGTCGTTCTCATGGGCCCCGGGCCATGGCATCACCGACCTGGCGGTGCCCTCCAACGCCTTCGGCGGCATGCCCTGGACCGTGCGTCTGGATCCCAATGCCTCCGAAGCCGCCCCGTACCTCAGCGAGTTCATGGCCTCCAACACCCGGACCCTCAAGGACGAGACGGGGCAATTCGTGGATTGGATCGAGGTCTTCAATCCTTCGGACGCACCGCTCGACCTGCGCGGGTGGTCGCTCACCGATGACGCCGGCGACCTGACGAAATGGCGATTCCCGGCCACGAATCTCGCGGCCGGCGGATTCCTGGTGGTCTTCGCCTCGGGGGCCGATCGACGGACTCCGGGGTCCCGCCTGCACACGAATTTCCAACTCTCGGCCGGGGGTGAATACCTGGCGCTGGTGCGTCCCGACGGCACGAACATCGCCAGCGAGTTCAAGCCGGCGTATGCGCGGCAGGTGCCCGATGTCTCGCATGGGGTCGTCCAGCAGCCCCAGGGCAACTCGTGGCTCCAGGGGCCTTCCGGCGTGTATTTCACCCAACCCACCCCCGGCGGCCCGAATCTCGGCGGCACCGCCGTGCCTGGTCCGGTCATCGAGGACATCCAACACACCCCGCGCACCCCGACCGACACCGAAGACCTGCGCGTGACGGCGCGGGTGCGGGGGACCTTCCAGGGGGTCGCCTCGGTGACACTGCGGTGGCGGGTCCACTTCGGTCCGGAGGCGTCCCTGCCGATGTGGGACGACGGCGCGCATGGCGACGGTCCCGCCGGGGACGGTGTCTGGGCCGCGACGCTGCCCGCCGAGGTGGCCGCGCCGGGGCAGATGATCCGCTATCGCATCTTCGCCACGGACACCCAGGGAACGACCTCCCGCTGGCCGCTCTTCCCCAACCCGACGACGTCCCCGGAATACCTGGGCACCATGGTCCTGCCCACCAACCTCGTCACCCGGTTGCCGGTCTTCCACCTCTTCGTGGCACCCAATCAATTGGCCGGCATCGACACCGAGAGCGGCGGCCGCGTATCGCTCTTCCACGACGGCGAACTCTATGACAACGCCTACATGGAATTGCGCGGCAACACCTCGGCCGGACTGAACAAGAAGTCGCACCGCCTCGAGTTCAACCGGGGTCACGAGCTGCGTCATCCCGGGCCCGGCGGGAGCGTGCGCAAGTCGGCGCTCTTGGCCGAGTACCTCGACCCGGCCTATGTCCGTCAGCATCTCTGCTTCTGGTTCCTGGACAGCATCGGGGTTCCCTCGCCCTTCCACTACCCCGTCCGCGTCCACCTGAACGGGCAGTTCTACCAACTGGCCTTCCACAACGACGTCATCGGTCAGGAACAGGTGGAACGCATGGGCTATGACCCGAGGGGCGCGCTGTACAAGGCCGTGGGCAACCTGACCCCGAACTTCGCCAGCACCGGGGTTTTCCAGAAGCTCGAGCCCGACAACGACCCCAGCCGCACCGACTACCTGCAGCTGGCCAACGGCATCAACGAGAACGCTCCGTTGACCACCCGCCGGAACACGGTGTTCGACCTGCTGGATGTGCCCCAAGTCATCAACCACCTGGCCGGCACCCGGTGGTGCGCCGAAAACGACGACGTCTGGGCCAACATGAGTGTCTACCGCGACACCTTCGGGGACGGGCTCTGGCGCAACATCCCCTTCGACATGAACGCATCGTGGGGGCAGCTCTACGGCGGCAGCAATCCGCTGGAGGCCACGGTGGATGGGTCCAAGAGCCATCCGCTGTACGGGGGCTCGAGCACCGGCGGCAACTTCAACCGGCTCTACGACGTGATCGTGCGTCTGCCCGAAACGCGGCAGATGCTCCTGCGCCGGCAGCGCTCCATCCTCGACCTGATGGTCCAGCCGCCGGGAACCCCCTTCGAGCAGCGCATCCTCGAGAACCGCGTCATCACCCTGACCAACCTCATCGGTCCGGAGGCACTGCTCGACCGCGCCAAATGGGGCGCCTCGCCTTGGGCCGCCAACAAGACCTTCGCGGCGGGCGTGGGCGACCTGCTCAACCAGTTCATCGAGCCGCGCCGCCGCCACTGGTACGTGACCCATTCCATCACGAACACCGCGCGGGCCATCGGCATCAACAATGCCAACAACGCGGGCATCCCCCTGTCGCAGCCCGAGGACGCGGCTCCCGAGATCCTCGACGTCGACTTCAACCCGCTCTCCGGCAACCAGTCCCAGGAGTGGGTGGCCCTGACCAACCGCTCGGGCCTCGCCCTGGACCTGACCGGCTGGAAGCTCACCGGCGCGGTGGACTTCACCTTCCGTCCGGGCACGGTGATGCCCTCCAACAGCGTCGTGTACGTCAGCCCCGACGTGCGCCAGTTCCGCGCCCGCACCACCGGTCCCCGCGGCGGGCAGGGTCTCTTCGTGGTGGGCCCGTACTCCGGCCAGCTGTCCGCCCGGGGCGAGACCGTCGCGCTGGTGACTCCCCGCGGCAAGACGGCCCATCAACTCGCCTACGTCGGCGACCCCAGCCCGGCCCAGCGGTGGCTGCGCATCACCGAGATCTTCTTCAACCCGCCGGCCGGTCCTGCGGGTTCGCCGCCCTCCGACGACCTCGAGTTCCTCGAGCTGCGCAACCTCTCCACGACCGAGACCCTCGACCTCGCTGGAGTCCGGTTGGTGGAGGGCGTCGAGTTCGACTTCGGGGCCAGCCTGCTGAAACGCCTGCCCCCGGGCGAACGGGTGGTGATCGTCGCCCAGCCCGGAGCGTTCGCCGCCCGGTACGGCTCGGCGGTGCCGGTGGCCGGACAGTACTCGGGTCGCCTCGACAACGGTGGGGAACGCCTGCGACTGATCGATGCCCGGGGCGAGGAGATCCTCGACTTCGAATACAAGGACGGGTTCCCGGCCGCGGACGGCGGCGGTTTCTCGCTGGAGGTCGTCGACGAACAGGCCGCACCCGACGCCTGGAACGACAAGTCCCAATGGCGCGCCGGGACGCGACCGGGAGGCACCCCCGGAACCGGCGGATCCGCCCCGGGGCCCCGGTTGGTCGCGCAACCGACGGCGACGGGCCTCGTGCTGAGGTTCACGGCGTCGGCCCAACAGCGATGCCTGCTGCAGGTGTCGGAGGCGCTGGAGCTCGGCGCCTGGTCGACCGTGCTCGAAGTGTCGGCCCAACCCGTCGACCGCCCGATCGAGCACACCGAACCTCTCCAAGGGGGCCGCCGATTCTATCGGGTGCTCGTGACCGCCGCACCCTGAAGCGATCGGCATCCGCGCCCCGCCGACACCCCCGGAAACAGGCTGGCTCCGGGGCCGCCATCCGTCGCAGTTTCGCGTCCGTCCACCATGAGCCTCACCGCTGCCGATGCCCTGATCCGACTCCACCCCGACGACGACGTCGCCGTCGCCCGTCGCCGTTTGCTGGCCGGTGAAACCGCCGGAGCCCTCACCCTCACCGGCGCGATCCCGGCCGCGCACAAGGTCGCGCTGCGACCGCTGGCGAAGGGGACTCCGATCCGCAAGTACGGTCAGTTCATCGGACGGGCTTCGGTGGACATCCCGGCCGGGGCCCATGTGCATGTCCACAACGTGGACACGGGTGAACTGGCCACGGGCGATCATTTCCTCGCGCCGACGGCACCATGGACCCTCCTGCCGGAATCCGAGCGTAGAACCTTCCAGGGCTTCGCACGTCCGGGCGGCCGCGCCGGCACACGGAACTACGTGGCGGTGATCTCGTCGGTGAACTGCTCGGCCAGCGTGTCGCAGTTCGTGGCGCGTCGCTTCACGCCCGAGGCCCTGCGACGCGACTTCCCCGGCGTCGACGGCGTGGTGGCCTTCACCCACAAGGCCGGCTGCGCCACGGCCGATGAGGGCACCGAGATCCTGCAGCGCGTGCTGGCCGGCATCGCACGGCATCCCAACATCGGTGCCTACGTGGTGATCGGCCTGGGATGCGAGACCAACCAGGCGGTCGCGATGGTGCGTCGCCATGGCCTCGACCAACCCGAGGGCGGCGGCGAAGCCCCGCTCGTGCTCAACATCCAGCAGCAGGGCGGCATCCGCCGGACGGTGGAGGACGCCGTGAAGGCCGTGAGCGGATTGCTGCCCGCGGTCGATGCTCAGCGCCGATCGACCCAGCCTCTGAGTCGGTTGATCGTGGCCCTGAACTGCGGCGGCTCCGATGGCCACAGCGGCATCACCGCCAACCCGGCCCTGGGATGGGCCTCGGACCTGATCATCCGCCACGGCGGCACGACGGTCCTGGCCGAGACGCCGGAGATCTACGGGGCCGAACACCTGCTCACGCGACGTGCGATCAGCCGCGAAGTCTCGGAGGCGCTGCTCGAACGGATCCGCTGGTGGGAAGACCATGCCCGCAAACACGGAGCCTCCATCAGCAACAACCCCTCGGCCGGCAACAAGGAGGGTGGCCTGACGACCATCTTCGAGAAGAGCCTCGGTGCCGTGGCCAAGGGCGGACAAGCCCCCCTCATGTCGGTGCTGCACTATGCCCAGACGGTCACGGGTCCGGGCCTGTGCTTCATGGACACCCCGGGCTACGACCCGGTGAGCATGACCGGCTTGGTCGCCGGCGGCTGCAACGTCGGGGTGTTCACCACGGGTCGTGGCAGCGTGTACGGCTGCAAGCCCGCTCCCTGCCTGAAGGTGTCGACGCACACCCCGCTCTACCGCTGGATGGAAGGCGACATGGACCTCAACGCCGGCACGATCTTGGATGGCGAGGAGAGCATCGCCCAAGTCGGTGAACGGATCTTCGAGGCCATCCTCGCCACCGCCAGCGGCGAGCGGACCAAGAGCGAGGAGGCGGGCATCGGCGACGAGGAGTTCGCCCCCTGGCCCTTGGGCCCGGTCTTCTGAACCGCGCAGGCCACGAGGGCCTCCATGCCCCGCGCCGCCCCCCGGGCTTGCGCAGGCACACCCGCGGGGCATCGTGGGCCGCAGCATGTCCACCCAGGCTCCCGCCCCCTTCGGACTGGCCAGCGCCACGGCGCTGATCATCGCCAACATGATCGGCACCGGCGTCTTCACCAGCCTCGGGTTCCAGGTGGCGGGCACGAAGAGCGGCTTCGCCCTGCTGGCGCTGTGGGCCGTGGGCGGACTGCTCTCGCTGGCCGGGGCCCTGTGCTATGCCGAATTGGGGGCGATGCTGCCCCGTTCCGGCGGGGAGTACGTCTACCTCTCCCGCGCCTGGTCCCCCGCCCTGGGTTTTGTCGGAGGGTTCGTGTCCATCACCGCGGGCTTCGCCGGACCGGTGGCCTTGGCCGCCATCGCCTTCGGACGCTACGCGACCCAGGTCGTCCCGATCCCCCCGCTGGCGGCCACGATCGGTGTGCTGGTGCTGGTCGGAGGCGTCCAGTTTGTGCATGCACGCGGTGCGGCGTTGTTCCAACTGGCGACCTCGTCCATCACGCTGGCGGTGATCGTGGCCTTCGTGCTCACCGGTCTGGCCATCGGCCCGACCGAACCGATCTCCTTCGCCCCGTCGGCCGCCGCCTGGCGCGAGATCGTCGCCGCTCCCTTCGCCATCTCGCTCATCTACGTGATCTACGCCTATCACGGCTGGAATGCCGTGGGCTATGTCGCCGGCGACGTCCGCCATCCCCAACGGGTGATCCCGCGGGCCGTCATCGGCGCCGTGCTGCTGGTGGGTGCGCTCTACCTGCTCCTGCACTGGGTCTTCCTGCGCACCACGCCCCTCGAGGCCCTGTCGGGGACCGTCGAGGTCGCCTCGCTGTCGGCGTCGCGGATCCTCGGACCGATCGGCGGACGGATCATGAGCGCCATGATCGCGGCCGTGCTGGTCGCCACCGTCTCGGGATTCCTGCTGGCCGGCTCCCGGGTCACGCAGGCCGTCGCCGCCGACAAGCCCCGGTTGTCCTGGCTGGCGCATCGTTCGGCCGACGGAGTCCCGCGGCCGGCCCTGGTCTTCCAAATCGCCCTGATCGGCCTGCTCATCGCCACCTCCACCTTCGAGCAGGTCCTCGCCTACGCCGGCGTGGTCCTGAACCTGATGAACCTCCTGACCATCCTGGGCGTGATGCGTCTGAGGACGATCGCCCCGGAGCTGGACCGACCGTTCCGCGTTCCGTTCTACCCGGCCACCCCGCTGCTCTTCGCGGCCCTGAGTTGCTGGATGATCGTCTTCGTCATCGTCCAACGGCCGGCCGTGTTGCTGGCCGCCCTGGGCACGATCATCGCGGGCGCCCTGTTGCATCGCGCCCTCCGCTCCGCCCCCTCGACCACCCGGGTGGACGATTGATCCCGAGGGTCGGGCTGTTCCGCAAGACACGGAACGGATTGGGACGGGATGGGATGCTTGCCGGGGTGCCGGAGGTTGGGATACCTATGCCGGACGCAGGACGTCCGCAGGTGGCGCTCCGCATCCACGGCAAGGACACCTCGCCGTCGGGCCCATAGCTCAACGGTCAGAGCAGGGGACTCATAATCCCTTGGTTACAGGTTCGAATCCTGTTGGGCCCACCACTCCGGCACCGGCCGCGCAAAGAACAACGCCGGAGCGGAGTCTCCCCCGCGCCGGCGTTTCACGATCCGCGAACGGTCTGCGGCCGCTGGATCCGTGGCCCCTTATGGCAGCTTCTTGATCTTCACATCCCGGAACTGCACCACCATCGGCGGGCCGGCATGGATCTGCAGGGCGAGGATGCCCTCCTTGGCGGCCTTGGCGGCCTGCTGATCGACGACGTCGACCGTCATGCGGCCATTGATGAAGTGCATGAGGTGGTTGCCATCGGCGACGATGAGGTAGTCGTTCCACTGCTCATCGCGGATGTTGGCCTGCAATTCCTTGGAGTCGGCCAGCTTGCCCACGACGGTGACCTTGGTCTTGCCGCCCTCGTCGGTGATGACGGTGCGCTGGCCGCGCTCGGCCAGGATGCCGCGTCCGCGCTCCTCGTACAGGATGCCGCTGTAGGTCTTGCCGGCCTCGAAATCGGCCTGGTAGCCGCCGACCACGAACTTGTCGGCATCCACCAGCTTGCTGCGGTACTGGATGCCGGAATTGCCGTTGAAGATGCGGTACTGCAGGCGCAGTTCGAAGTTGGCCACCGTGCCGTTGGTCCAGACCAGGAAGGTGTTGCCGGCGATCGGGTGGTCGCGATGGGTGGTCCCGGTGATGGCCCCCTCCTTCACGGTCCAGAGGTCCGAACGCCCCGACCAACCGGCCAAGGTCTTGCCGTCGAAGATCGGCACGTAGCCTTCGGTCTTGGGGTCCTTGATCGTGGCCTTGCAGCCGGTGAACGCCAGGGAAGCGACCGCGAGGGCCACGGCACAGGCACGGAGGAGGGAACGAGTAGGCATCCGGAAGATTTCCGCCGGAACCGGCCGCCCGGTCAAGCGAAGCGGCGGGAGGAGCCGCCAGTTTTTCAGGGTCAGGCCGAGAACGGCAGGGGCACGATCCGCGCGGGGATCTCGGCCCCGGAGGCCGAACGGACCATCAACCCGGTGCCCGGGGCGTTGCACTCCTTGCGGACGTACCCGAGGGCGATGGGGCCACCGCATCGGGGCGACTGGATGACGCTGGTGAGCGAGCCCACCTCGCGTCCCTGGTGGATGATCTTGTCACCCCGTGCCGGCAACGGGGCGGTCGGCTCGAAGCGCAGGCCCCTCAACGCCTTGGTCACCTGGCCGTAGGTCCGGATGCGGGCGATGGTCTCCTGACCGATGTAGCACCCCTTGGTGTAGCTGATGCCGTTGCGATCGAGGCCCGCCTCGGGCGGCAGGTGGCTCTCGTCGATGTCGACTCCGAAGCGCGGGATGCCCGCCTCGATGCGGGCCAGGTCGAGCGCCGACCATCCCACGGGCCTGCCGCCCAGGGATCGCACGGCCAGACAGAGCTTGTCCCAGACCATGCCCATGGCCGCGGCGGGAACGAACAGATCCACTCCCTGACCACCGGTCCGCGCATGGTTGACCCAGTAGAGATCGCCCAACCCCGGATCGGGCCGGTGGACGATGCCGTGGCTCTGCGGAGGCAGCGTCAAACCCGGATCCAACAGGCCGGGAACCTCGAGGGCCTTGGGGCCTTGCAGGGAGAACAATCCGTAGTGCTCGGCCACATCCACCGCCTGCACGTCGTCGGCCACGATGTAGTGGTCGAGACGCTGGATCAGCGACGGGGTCAGGCCCGGCTCGACATCGAGCAGCAGTTCCTCGGCGAGCGCGTAGACATGCACGTCGGCCTGCATCCGACCCTTGGGCGAGGTGAAGGCGGCGTAGCATCCCTGCCCCGTCTTGAGGGCCTGGATGTCGTTGGTCACCTGGCCGTGCAGCAGGCGCACCCGATCAGCCCCCAGCAGGCACAAACGGCCGCGGAAACTCAGATCGGCCAGGCCGACGGAGTCCTGCAGCGCCGAATACTCGACCGCGACATCGCCGTAGTGGGCCACCGCTTCCATCGATTGGAGTTCGATGAAGACGGCACCCTGTCCGGCATGGAATTCGTGAAGCGCGAGCATGCGGTCAAACCGTCTGGGGATGGCGAAGGCATCGGCGGGGGATGCCCGGAATGGGCATCCCACCGGCTTCGGGAACCGGCCCCGGGCCGGCGATGCGGCACGCGAGGGTCGCTCGACTCACTTCGTGCCCTGGTCGATCCAGGCGCGGAGCAGGCCCACCTCTTCCTTGCTGAAGGGCTTGCCCTTGCCTTCTGGCGGCATGTTCTCGTCGTCGGACATCAACCGGGCGACGCTGGCCACGAAGGTGCTCTTGGCGCTGGCCCCCTTCTCGAATCCCGCGCCGTTCGAACCGCCCTTGAGGGTGGCCTCGAGCGAGTCCAACCGGAGCTTGCCCTTCTGCTTCTCGGCGCCGTGGCACTTGAAGCAGGAACGCTCGAACAGGGGCTTGATGTCCTTCTCGTAGGTCACCCCCGCCTGGGTGGAGGCGGGCGGCAGCTTGCTGGCATCGAAGTCGGCGGCCGAGAGGTTGACGACGACGGACAGGAGGGCGACGGAGGCGATTTTCAGGCTCATGGATCGGAGAGTTGAACTGTGTTCAACGTGCAAGCGGACGACGGGGTCGTCAAAGCGATTCAATCACGCCGCATCCGGGATGCCGACCCGGCGCTCACGCCATTCAAAGATCGATGATCCGCATGGGCAGGGCCGGGTCGCCCAGGTCGAGGATCGCCAGGCTGCGGGGCTGGTTGAAGCGGACCCGGCCGGCGTACCCCGGATTGACGAAACGGATCGCGCCCACCCGGGAGTCGTGCGGCTTGTGGGTGTGACCGAACACCACGAACCCCGGCTGGTGATGGGCGATGCTCCGGGCCAATCGTTCGTGCGGCGCCCGCGGATCCACGATGTGGTGGACCAGGAAGCGGTGCCCCGACAACACCACCACCTCGGTCTCGCGGGCGTCGAGGGGCGGCCCGTCGCAGTTGCCCATCACGGCCGTCAGCGGGGCGATCCGCTCCAACTGCACCAGGATCGAGGTCGATCCGATGTCGCCGGCGTGGAGGATGTGATCGACCCCGGCGAACAGCGCGGGGATGCGTTCATCCCAGAATCCATGGGTGTCGGAGATGAGGCCGATGGTCATGGGGAGGGCGGGGTTCTGGAGGGTGGACCGGCATCCATTCTGGAAGGACTCCCGGGATCGGGCGGCTTTCAAGGCCCCCGCGGCCGGGCTCGGACCCGGATCAGGCGGCCTGTTCGTCACCCTCGGGCTCGGCCTCGGCCGTCGGGGCGCCTTCGCCCTTCTCGACCGGGGATTCCGATGGGGCCGACTGCCAGGTCACCGCGAAGAGGGCGCTGAACAGGGCGCTGCTGAGCAGGCTGTTGCGCAGGAACTTCCAGGTCTCGGGCCAACCGGCCGAACCGGTGGTCAAGGCGGTCCACCAACCCGCCAGGGTCTTGGCGTAGGCCGGATCCCGCAACCAGGAGAGGGTGTTGGTGACCCCATAGAACAGCAGCACCCCCAGCAGGCTGCCGAGGATCGTCGGCGGCAGCCGCAGCCATCGGTTGCCGGGCACGAAAGGCCGCAGCCCGCGACCCAGCAGGTACAGGGCGGCATAACCGGCATAATTGCCCACCATGTAGAGCATCGAGGCCGGATCCCAGACCGAGTACCCCTTGCCGAACTGGTACCAGAGATTGAGGGCCACATCGCTCACCAGGAGCGTCCCGAGGGGCAGCGCCACCGACATCCGGCCGGGAAAGAACATGCCACCGCACAGGCACAGCGAGTAGACGACGCTGAAATTGGGAGGAAACAACCCGGGCCAGCGGCTCAGCGCCACCACGAGGGCGAAAAACCAGGGATAGAGTCGTTGGATGCGGTCCGGCACGTCGGGCGACAGACTACCGGCAGACCCGGCGATGACAAGGGGCAGAACCGTCGCGACGATACCCCCGCCCCGCCATACACCCGAACCCACGGTTTCCCTCGGGTGTCCGTCGCCCCCAATCACCCGAACGATCGCCCCCTTGCCCGCGATCCCGGTTCCCTGCCAGCCTCCGAGTCCAAGCCCATGAATCCTCAGGACTGGAAACTCATCCTCCTCGCGCTGATCGCGATCACCTCCCTGATCGTGCTCATCACCAAGGCCAAGGTGAACGCGTTCCTGTCGCTGCTGATGGCCTCGCTGGTGGTCGGTCTCGGCGCGGTGGTGCTGCTGGAGGTGCCGGCCCGCGACGCCACCGGCAAGGTGCTCGCCGCCATCGACGGCAAGACCGCCGCCTACACGGTGTTGGGCGTGATGAAGTCCTTCAGCGACGGACTCGGAGCCACCTTGGCGGGCACGGCCGGGGTCATCGCCCTGGGGACCATGCTGGGCAAGCTCCTCGCCGAGTCCGGGGGCGCCGAGGTGCTGGCCTCGCGGCTGGCCCGGATCTTCGGCCCCAACCGCATCCAATGGTGCATCATGGCGCTGGCGCTGGCCGTCGGACTGACCACCTGGTTCGCGGTGGGACTGGTGCTGCTCCTGCCCATCCTGCTGACCCTGACCCATGAGACCCGGCAACCCTTCCTGCGCCTGACGCTGCCGTTGCTGTCGTGCCTGTCGGTCATGCACGGTGTCATGCCGCCGCACCCGGGCCCCGTGGTGGCCGTCGAAGCCCTCAAAGCCAACATGGGCCTGGTGCTCATCTGGGGCTTCGTGATCGGGATTCCAACCGCCGCGGTGGCCGGCCCGATCTATGCGAAATTCGTGGTGGGCCGCGTGCAGGCCAATCCCCCGCCCATCCCGAACAAGACGGCCTCGACCGACCCCCGCTTCCGACTGCCCGGATTCGGCATGACGCTCTTCAGCATCCTGTGCCCGGTGCTGCTCATGCTCCTGGCCACCGTTGCCGAACTGCTCCTGCCCAAGGGGAACGCCCTTCGCGAAGCCGCCCAGTTCATCGGCCATCCCACGCTGGCCCTGCTGCTGGCCGTGCTGCTGGCCTCGGTCACGCTCGGGACCCGCTGCGGATACACCCGGGCCGAGGTGCTGAAGTTCACCGAGCAGTGCATCGGCGCGGTGGGGCTGACCATCCTGGTGATCGGCGGGGGCGGCGGGTTCGCGCGGGTGCTGCGCGATTCCGGGGTGGCCGAGGCCATCGGCCGGGCCGGCGATGCGGCCCATCTGAGCCCGCTGCTCTACGGGTGGCTGGTGTCGGCATTCATCCGCGTGGCCACCGGCTCGGCCACCGTGGCCATCACCACGGCCTCGGGCCTGCTGGTGCCCGTGCTGGCGGCCCATCCCGAGATGAATCCGCACCAGGTCGCGCTCATCATCTGCGCCGTGGGCTGCGGATCGCTCTTCCTGAGCCACCTCAACGATGCCGGCTTCTGGATCGTGAAGGACAGCCTCGGGCTCAGCGTCGGACAGACCCTCAAGACCTGGACGGTCTGCGAGACGATCGTCGGCATCGCGGGCATGCTCTTCTCGCTGGTGGCCTTCCACTGGGCCGCCAGACTCTGAGCGGCGACGAGGTCGGCCCAATTCGACCGGCATGGGCCACCCTCCGCCCCACGAACCAGAAGGCACGAACGCCCCGGCATGAACCCCGATCCCGAGTTCCTCGAACACCCGCTGTCGCTGCCCCTGCGTCCGGCGGCCGACACCCGTCACGACCTGATGGCCTTGGGCGAGTGCATGATCCGCTTGTCGCCCCCGGGTCACGGCCGTTTGGAATTCGCCCGATCCCTCGAGGTCGATGTCGGCGGCGGCGAATACAATGCGGCCTATGCGGCGGGCCGACTCGGCTGGCGGACCGCCTTCGCGAGCAAATTGCCCGAGAATCCCCTGGCCGACATCATCTTCAACCACGCCCGGGCCGTGGGCATGAGTGTGGATCATGTCGCGTTGGAACCCCACGACGGCCTGGGCCGGACCAATCGGGTGGGCCTGTATTTCGCCGAGATCGGCGTGGGCGTGCGCGGCGGCATGGCGCTCTTCGACCGGGGCCATTCCAGCGCCAGTCAGATGACCCCGACCGACGTGGACTGGACGAACGTCTTCCAGCGCGAAGGGGTACGACTGCTGCACAGCGGCGGCATCTTCGCCGTCCTCTCCGAGTCCACCCGGGCCACCTTGCA
>JBEGWF010000120.1:0-24182 GCA_041177965.1 Verrucomicrobiota bacterium
TTGATCCAAAAATCCTTCGATAGCCTCCCGACGAATGGATTTAGGGGTGCATTTGAAGGCGGTGGAGAATCGTGTCAGACGACTCTTCATGGTTTGAAGGTGTCTCGGGCTTCTGTTGCCTTTTTTCAATGAGGCGAGGTAAATTTCAAGAAGCTTTTCAACGGGAAGGTCACATTGGACTTCAGAGTGGCGTTTCGCGAAGTCCCGGCAGGCTTCAACCAAGGTAACATTTGGAGGCAACAGTCTGGTTGCCTCCATGTACTGGCTGGTGACCAGAACAAGGGGCTTTTTTGAATCTTGGATCATCTCCAAGGCTTTGACGTAGGCTGCTCGATCCTCCGAGGTCAGCGTTAGGGCTGCTAATTCACCGGATGCAAGTCGTGACGCAGCCAATTCGCCTTCTTGAATCGCCTCTTTGAGGTCGGAGAATTTTTTGCGGATGCGCTGACCGCCTGAGTAGTAAACGATGGTGTACTGGATGTATTCCGCGCCTCGAACCGTGGTTGGTGTCAGGTAGATTTGGACCGTCGCGCTCCCGCTTCGGATAGTCTTCGGGAATGTGCTGTGCGCTGGTGATTTCCGCGGCGTTGGCATGGTTTTCTGTCGCTAAACAGTCACCAACAAGTCAACCGCGAAAACTGCGAAAATGAAAAAACCCCTGTGTTTACAGGGGTTTTAGAGCTGAAAGAGGTTGGAGCGGGCGACGGGATTCGAACCCGTGACAACTAGTTTGGAAGACTAGTACTCTACCGCTGAGCTACGCCCGCGTTCCAGTTCCGAGAGGCTCCCCGATCCGAGGATCCATTTCAAGCCCCGCATTTCGGATCGCCAGTTCGTGCCGGGTTTCCGGAGCAATTCGTTGGGTTCAGAGCGGTTCCGAAGCGGTCTTCTCGGCCAAGGTACGCAGCCATCGGGCGGCCTCGGCCTTGGCCTCGGTCGGCGGGGCGAGTTCGGGAGCGATGGCACCGAGGCGTTGGAACAGCGTCGGGTCTGTCGCCCCGTCGGTTTCGGAGGTCACCACGCCGGCCAGTCCCCAGCAGGGTTTCCCCAACTGTCGGCAGAGGAGGGCGATCTGCCCGGTGCCCTTGCCCATGAAGGTTTGTCGGTCGATCGAGCCTTCGCCCGTGATCACGAGGTCGGCGCTCCCGATCGCTTCGGCGAGGCCGGTGTGCCTGGCGACGATCTCGAAACCGGACTCGAGGGTGGCCCCGAGGAAGAGCCCGAGTCCGAAGCCCAGGCCGCCCGCGGCTCCGGCTCCCGGGTGCTCATCGGTTCGGGATCCGTTGGTGGTCGCCGCAAATCCGGCCAACCGACCGAGGGCGGCGTCGGCGACGCCCAGGTCTTCGGGGCGCAGGCCCTTCTGTGGGCCGTACACCCGGCTGCAGCCGCGCGGACCCAGCAGCGGGTTGTCGACATCGACCGCGACGGTGATCGGCAGGGGGAAGGGCGTCTCGGGTGGGGTCCATCGGTGCAGTCGGTCGAGGTGGATCCAGCGCTCGATCGGATGTCCGTCCGCGTCCCAGAAACGCCAGCCCAGGGCATGGGCCAGGCCGAAGCCGGCGTCGTTGGTGGCGCTTCCGCCGATGCCCATGAGCACCTCGCGCGCCCCCGCCTGATGCGCGGCCTGCAGGGCGGCCCCCAGGCCGGTGGTGTCGAGGTCGAACGGGTGGAATCGTCCCGGGGGAAGCAGTGCCAAGCCGATGATCGCCGCCGACTCGATGAGCGCACGACCGGATCGGGGGTCGTACCACCAACGGGCCCTGAGCGGTCGATGGGCGGCGTCGACCGTGTCCACGACCCTGGGTTCGGCGCCGAGTCGGTCGGCCAGCACCGCTCCGAAACCGTCGCCGCCATCGCTGATGGGCAACAGGGTCAGGGTGTCGTCGGGGCGCACCCGCCGCCAGCCCTTCGCGATCGCCTCCGCCGCGGCGGAGGCCGTGAGGGTGCCCTTGAACTTGTCGGGGACGATGAGGACGCGGAGCGACATCGGCACCGAGGGTGGTCGGAGGCGGGGGCGATCGGCAAGTTGCGGCACGGAGGGAACGACGGGGTGGACGGCGGCCGATTCCGCCAGCGATCCCGGAAGTGGGATCGATCAGGTGGGGTCGCGAGGGCGGAACGATCTTCCCGGAAGGATCAGGGCACCATCCGCAGGTGCAACGACTTCAGGTCGAACCAGGCCTCGCCGGCATGGGCTCGGATCTCGGCCACCAGCTCGATGTCGCGTGGATCATGCACCTGGAAGGGATGCACGAATTCGGTCCACTCGTTGTCGCCGGTATACAACCGCGCGTGGTCGCCCCCGCTGAGCCGGAATGCGGCGCCCCCCGGGTAGCGCTGGTCCGGGGCCGGTCGGATGCCCCGGGTTCGGATGCGGCCGCGGACCTCGTACTTGCCGATGGGCAGCCGGATCATGGCCCGGAACGAGGCGACGGAATCGGGGGCCTGCGCCTGGATGTACAGGGTGTCGAGGTCGTCCAGTTTGGCGGTCTCGATCTTGACCTGTCCGCGCTGGTACCGCGGTTGCCAGCGGGCCAGCGCCGTGACGCCACCGACCTCGAATCGGATGGGCTTGGGCTGCGACTCGAGCCGGGACTTGGCGATCTCGATCCGTCGGAAGGCGCGGTCCTGGAAGGCATGGATGGCATCGGTGCGCCATTCCCGTTGGTCCTGGGGCAGCGATTGGATCATGGGCATGAGGCGGGCCCCGACCGCCTTGAAATGGACGTCGAGCGTCTCGGCCGTGAAGATCTCCTTCAGCAACCGTTCGACCTCCGAATAGAAACGGTCGCGATAGGCCGGAACCTCGAAGAGCTGCCTCGCCAGGAGTCCACCCCCGGGCAGTTCCAAGTCCTTGCCGATGTTGCCGAGCAGTTGGTCCATGCCATGCGGTTGGAAGGTCGCCTTGCCGGTGCGAGGCTCGAAGTAGATGCGGTAGTTGTTCCGGTTGTGTCCGTACCCGTCCCAGTCGACGAGGATGGCCTGGAGGGCGCATTCGGTGATGAACCTCTGGACCTCGAGGATCGACTCCAGGGCGGTCTCGCGCTTGCGCAGGTCGGCGACGCCGGCCGCCTCGCGGAGTTTCTGGAGGTCGTGGTAATCGAGCGGCCCATCGCCGGTGTCGCGGTCGAGATCCTGATCGATGTCGCGGATGAAGCCTCCATCGTAGAAATTGCCCGAGGGATCGGCGTAGTGGCGGCGCAGGAAGGTGCGGTTGTAGCCCTCCTTGAGCACGTAGGGACCGAGGTCGCGGCCGTCGAAGGTGACCAGCGCCTGGGTGGCCCGTGCGGTCGGGATGCCGACCTTCTCGTAGAGGTGCCTTCCGAGTTGTTCGCTGAGCAGCGACGGATCCTGCACGGAGTTGTTCAGGTGGATCTTGTCCAACCCCCTGAATCTCTGCCCGGGAACGAGCTTGTCGAAATTGAGGGTCAGGGCGGGGTTGTCGTCCACGCTCCGGGTGCTGCCAGCCGAACCCTTGACGTGCACCAGGACCTTCTCGAAACGGTTGGTGCCCACGGTGACCGTGGCCTGGACCGGGCTGCGGGGATTGTCGCGCAGCTTCTGGATCTCGGCCGGGGTGAACGAGATCACGAACCTCTGGATGGGGCCCGTGAACAGGGCCGAGGCGGCGGCGTCATCGGCGGCCTGACGGGCGCGTTTCGAGCCGGGCTTCGGGGCTCGTTCCGGGGTGTCCGCGGCCGGGACGGTGTGCACCGCCGGCCCCCAGAGAAGGAGAACGGCCCAGGTCAGCGTCAGGATCCGGCGAACCATCACGGCGACGAGCGTCGACTGCCGGTGCAGGACTTCAAGCCCAACTCGGTGACAATGCGGAAAAAACGGGCCGTACGACCCGGGAGGTCGTTCCCGGTCGCGTCGCTCACCGGATCTTGAGCAGTTCCTCGGCGATCTGGACCGCGTTGAGCGCGGCACCCTTGAGGAGTTGGTCGCCGCAGATCCAGAAGGCCAGACCGTTCTCGAGGGCGCAATCCATGCGGAGCCGACCGACGGCACAGTTGTCCTTCTCCGAGGTGTGCAGCGGCATCGGGTACTGGGACGCGGAGGGGTTGTCGACGACGTCGAGACCCGGGGCCTTCAGCAGGACCGCGCGGGCGGCTTCCACGGTGATGGGCTTCTCGAACTCGGCGCTCACGGCGACGGAGTGGGAGCGATAGACCGGGACGCGCACGCAGGTGACCGAGGCCTTGAAGCCCGGGTGGTGCATGATCTTGCGGCCCTCGTTCTCGAGCTTCATCTCCTCCTTGGTGTATCCGGAGGGCAGGAACGAATCGACCTGGGGCAGCACGTTGAAGGCGATCTGGTGGGGGTACACCTCGCGGGTGACCGTTTCGCCCCGGACGATCTGTCCCACCTGGTTCTCCAGTTCCTCGATGGCCTTGGCGCCGGTTCCCGACACGGCCTGGTAGCTCGAGGCGAAGATGCGCTTCACGCCGAAGGCCTGGTGCAGGGGGTACAGCGCCATCAGCGTGATGGCCGTGGTGCAGTTGGGGTTGGCGATGATGCCCTGATGCGAGGCCACGTCGGCCGCGTTGATCTCGGGCACCACCAGGGGAACCTTGGGGTCCTGGCGGAAGTAGCTGGAGTTGTCGACCACCACGCAACCAGCCTTGACCGCCGAAGGGGCGTAGTCGCGGGAGATCGAGCCACCGGCGCTGAAGAGGGCGATGTCGATGCCGGTGAAGGCGTCATGGGTCAGCTCCTTCACGGCGACCTCGGCACCCCGGAAGGTGAGTTTCTTGCCGACCGAGCGGGCCGACGCCAGCAGGGTGAGCTGGCCGACCGGGAAATTCCGGCGCTCCAGGGTCCGGATCATCTCGATGCCGACGGCGCCGGTGGCGCCGACCACGGCCACATGGGGACTGCTCTTCATAAATTGAACCGAGGATAGTGGTGCCGGATCCGCCCGTGTCGAGCGGGAAGCGCCGGACCGCAACAGGCCCCACGGGTTCCAGCGGAGGGTATCCTGGCCCCGTGGTCGGTCGGATTCCTCGGGAGCCGCCGTGGCAGGCATGACCCGCTCGGAGTCCCCGCCGACCCTTCGAAGCCGACCGTTGCGTGGTCCTTAGTCCTGCTTCCCCTCAGCGCCCCAGGCCCGGTGAGAGTGTCAGGGACGTGTCGGGCGGGTGGTGAGGCGCAGGAAGACGGGGACCCCGGGAGCCGTGGGGATGCGGCCCCAGGTCTCGCGGGCGAGGCCGTCGCCGAGCGGTTCCTGGCGGATGCGGGAGGCGGGCGACCAGGCTCCGGTGCCGGCGACCGCCGCGCTCGATCCCAGCCCCTCGCGTCGGTGTGCCAGCGCCACCGACTGCCGGCCGGCACGAGGGTGACGGTGTTCTGTCCGGTGCCGAGGCTCGACGCCCTCGGCGAGATCTCGCCGCCCGGCAGGCGCGGATCGGACCCGTCGGTGGTGTAGAGCACCGTACCCGTGGCGGTTCCCGCCAGTGCGAGGGCGAAGCCGCTGGACACGACCCCGCCATTCACCGAGAGCCGAGGTGCCGCCGCCGACGGATAGAAACCGGCCGAGCGCCATTGCCCGATCGCATCGGTGGTGCGCCGGGCGCGAGGGGGGACTCGATCGCTTCCAGAGCGAGCTTCGGCCCCGTGCCGCTCCGTCGCGGTGGGGTGGCTCCGCGGGCACCCGATTCCGAGGTGGGGCCCTCGCCACCGGAGATCACTTGGATTCCGGGGCGGATTTGACGGGAGGGGTCTTCTTTGCGGGAGCGGCCTTTTTCTCGGGTGACGGCTTGGTCGGGGCGGCCTTCTTGGTGCCGGCCTTCGGTGATGGCTTGGCGGCAGGGGCTTTCTTTGCGGGCAGTGGCGGGGGTTCGGTCGTCAGCCGCACCGGGATTTCCGGCGAAGGCGCACGACGTCCGTCGGCGGCGACGGTCTCGACGCGGAATCCGTAATCCCCCGGCGGGAACGGGGCCATGGCGAAGCGGAACACCCCATTGGTGTCGGAGCGGGTCTCGGCGAGGAGTTGCTCGGGGTTGGGAATCTGGCGCAGGAACAGGAATACCCGGGCCTGGGGTTGGCAGGTGCCCTGGATGGTGGTGAATTGGCGGACGGTCAGATTGGTTCCGGCCGTTGGAATCGCGATGGCCGATGGCCGCATCGGGGTCGGCAGAGCGGCGGCGGCCGGTCGCGAAGGCCGCTGCCGGGGCGACAGGGTCCAGATCGCCAGGACGGCAGCGAGGGCGACCGGGATGAGCAGATGCCAGGCGTCGTAGGTGCCGAGCCAGTACCGGGGTTTGCCTTGGGCGTTGAGCATGGCCGGTCAGTCCGAGTCGGGCCCTGCCCCGGAGGCCTTCAACGAGGCGACCTCCGCGGCGAGGCGGTTGCGTTCGCGGGTCAGGTTGTCGAGATCCTGCAGCAGGGAATCGAGGTCTCCTTGCGACGAGGGGCCGGACGCGGACGGGGAGGATTCCAGTTTCAGCGAGGCCAACTCGGCCTCGACGATGCCCAATTGTTCGGCGAGGTCCTCGGCGCGGGAGGCCATGGCCTTGGTCTCGGCCAGTTGTGATTCGAGACGCGCATGCGATTCGGAGACGGTCGCCAGCTCGGATTCGAGATCCTGGACCCGACGCGCCTGACCGGCGTCTGGCGGAGTCGCCGCCGAGGCGGCGCGGGCCTGCTCCAGTTCGGTCTTGCAGGCGGCCAGTTCGGCCTTCGTGGATTCCAGCGCCTGGGCGTCGGCGGCCGACTTGCGGGTGGCCGTGTCGGCGCGGTTCTTGGCGGTGCGACATTCGCGTTCCCATGCGTTGGCCTGGGCCTCCTTCAGCATCAGGGCCGCGTCGAAGTCGATCCTCTGGGTCTGGATCGCCTCCAATTGCAGCCGGGCGGCGTCGGCATCGGCCCGGGCGGCGGCCGACCGGGACTCCGCTTCGTCCAGCGCCCGTTGGACCTCGGCGAGACGGTTGCGATCCTCGTCCTGACGGGCCAGAAGCTGGGAGACGGACCGGCATTCGGCCTCGGCTCCGGCCAGTCGGGAACGGGCCTCTTCGAGCGAGGTGTCACGCACTCGGACGGCCTCCTGCAGGGCGGTGTTGACGGTGCGTTGGGCCGCCAGCTCGGCCCGGGTCTCTTCCAGCCGGGAACGGAGCGTCCCGCTCTCGGAGTCGGCGAGTTCGTGCGAAAGACGGACGCATCGAAGGGCCTCCTGTTGATCGAGTTCAAGGGCGGCGGCCACCTCCAGTCGGAGCTTCAGATCGAGGATCTCCGATTGGGCACTGCACCGTTCGGAGCGCTCCGTGGCCACGTGCCCCAGAAGCATCTGGATCTCTTCCTGAAGCCTGCAGGCCCTCTCCGCCTCGCCCGCTCGGGCCTGCTTCAGCGCATCGATCTCGGAACCCAGGCGTTCCGAGAGGGTCAGCTGTTCCGCCAGGCGTTGCGCAGCGAGGTTCTCGGCCGCGGTCTTGGCCTTGACGGTGGCATCGAGTTCGGTGCTCCGGTTCTTGAGGGTTTCGACGGATCGGTGGAGTTCGTGGCGCAGATCGGTGATCTGGCGTTCGCGGGTCAGCAGGGACTCCTGGGTCTCGAACATCGAGCGGCGCAGGAAGAACAGGTCCAGCAGCCATTTGACGAGCAATCCGGTCAGGAATGCGGCGACCAGGGGCAGCCAGGAAGGGGTGACGAGGGCAAGCATAGAACCCATGGGGCGGTGGTGGCCTCACGCTATCGGCCTCCCCGGCCGAGGGGAATCCCGAATCCCGGGGAAATTGAGCCCTCGATGTGTGGGCGACCGTTTTTGCGTCGAGGGTCGGGATCGCCCTCCGGGGGTCAGGGGAGCCCGCGTTGGCGGAGCATGGCCTCCATGACCTGATCCATGGCGTGTTCGGCGAGGGGGCGGCTCACCTCGTCGAGGCGGGCGTTGGCGGCCTTGAGCTGGGCGGGGTCGCCGGTCTTGGTCTTTGGATTCTCCTCCGACAGGACGGCCTCGACGGCCTCGAGGGCCTCGAGGAGCTGCTTGCGGTACTCGTCGTCGAGATCCTTGTCGTACTCGGACATGGTCTTGCGGGTGGCGGTGAGGGTCTCGCCGGCCCGGATCTTGGCCTCGATCCACTGCCGCGCCCGCAGGTCGTCGAAGGCGTTCTCCACGGCCTCCTCCACCATCTTCTGGACGTCGGCGTCGTCGACATCCACCGCCGAGCGCATCTGCACGATCTTCTGATGGCCCGTCTTCACGTCGCGCGCGAGCACATGCAGGATGCCGTTGGCGTCGATCTCGAACTGGACACCGACGCGGGGAACCCCCTTCGGCGCGGGTTCGAACTCGAGGTCGAACTCGCCGAGGCTCCAGTTGTCGCGCGCCCGCTCGCGCTCTCCCTGCAGCACGTGGATCTTCATGCTGCGCTGGTTGTCGACGGCCGTGGTGAAGAGTTCCCCCGCCTTCACCGGGATGGTGGTGTTCCGATGGATGATGACGTTCATCAAGCCGCCGAAGGTCTCGATGCCCAGCGACAGCGGGGTGACATCCAGCAGGAGCAGGTGGGTGAGTCCGCCCCGCAGGATCTCGGCCTGGATGGCCGCCCCTAGGGCCACCGCCTCGTCGGGGTTCTGCGAGGTGTTGAGCTGCGGGCCGTGGGCCTGGTGGTATTGGTCGCCGAGCCGGAGATCGCCGCGGGTCTCCTCGAACTCGGCGCACCCGAACCATTGGGCGACACATTGTCGCACCAGCGGCATCCGGGTCTGGCCTCCCACGAGGATGACCTGGTCGAGGTCCTTCGCCTCGATCTTCGCGTCGGAGAGGGCCGTGAGGCAGTGGCCCCGGGTCTTCTCGATGATGCCGCGGGTCAGGCCTTCCAGTTCCGCACGGGTGATGCGCCGCAGGAAGCTGAACTCCGGGGTGAGGAAGGGCAGCTGGACCTCCGTCGCGGTCTCCGAGCTCAGGCGGATCTTGGCCGACTCCGCCGCCTCTCGGATGCGGGAAACCAGGGGTTGCTGGGCCGGAGAGGCAGCGCGCAGGTCGGGGCCGCCGGCCTTGTGGATCTCGTCGATGAGGAACCCGCTCAGCGCGCGGTCGAGGTCGTCGCCGCCCAATCGGGTGTTGCCGTGGGTGGCCAGCACCTGGAACACGCCCTGATTCAGTTCGAGGATCGACAGGTCGAAGGTGCCCCCGCCGAGGTCGTACACCGCGATCTTGGATCGCTCCTTGAGCCGGTTCAGTCCGTAGGCCAACGCGGCCGCCGTGGGTTCGTTGATGATGCGCTCGACCCGGAAGCCCGCCATCTCGCCGGCCCGCACCGTGGCGTTGCGCTGGGCGTCGTTGAAGTAGGCCGGGACGGTGATCACGGCGCGGTCCACCGGTTGGCCCAGGGCCGCCTCGGCATCCCGCTTGAGCTTCTTGAGGACCTCCGCGGCGACCTCCTCCGGGCTCCAGGCCTTTCCGGCGATGTCGAAACCGACGGGGCCGTTCTCGGTGCGTTGCACCGGGTAGGTCACCCGGAGGTCTTCCGGGGTGAGCATCGATCCGCGCCGGCCCATGAAGCGCTTGGTGGAGTACAGCGTGCGCTCGGGGTGCAGCACCCGCACCCGATTGGCCGCCTGCCCCACCAGCGGTTCGCCGCCGCCCGCCGGGATGTGGACCACCGACGGCGTGAGCCGCTGGCCCTCGGCATCGGCGATCACGTAGGGGATGCCGCTCTCCACGATGGCGACCAGCGAGTTGGTGGTTCCGAGGTCGATGCCGACGATGTTGCTCATTGAACGGGAGTGATTATGTCCGATTTGCCGGGAAAGCCAAGTGACGGTGGGTGACGCATCGGGTTCCGGGCCGATGGAACCGGGGGTCGTTCCAAGAAACGCGGGGGTCTCTGGGGTCGGGACCGCGGGTGGCGAGGGCGTCTTCGGAGCGGATCCTCCGACCCGGGATCGGGGTCTCAGGCGGCGGGCTGTTTCGACTTCTCGGCCAGGTACTTCTCGTAGGTGTTCGGCGCCCCCTTGACCAGGTAGGCCACGCCCTCGGGCGTGTGCCGGATGCGGTCGGTGCTCTGGGTCTTGGAGAGGTAGTCGTGGACCGCGCGAGAGCAGCCGTCCCAGATGAAGTAGTCGTCGATCAGGATCATCCCGCCCTTCACCACCTGGGGATAGAAGGCCTCGAGGCAGACCCAGGTGGACTCGTACCAATCGCCATCGAGGCGGAGCAGGGCGATGCCCGGGTCGATCCGGACGCCCGGGACCGTCTGGTTGAACCAGCCCTTGTAGATCTTGAACCGCGATTCACCGGCCTTGGCCATGGCCTCCTCGGCGTAGGTCTGCTCGGCCTTGCAGTTGTCGAAGTAGTAGACGTCGTCCTTGGCGGCCTGCCATTGCTTGGCGGCATCGCCATCGACGTCCTTCGCCTCGGGCAGGCCCTCGAAGCTGTCGAAGAGGTGGTAGGTCCGGCCCTGGCCCGCCAGCACCGAGGCGATTCCGGCGACCATGCCCCCGCGCCAGACACCGCACTCCACGACATCGCCCGGGATGTCCCGTACCTGACGGGCGAGGTCGATGTTGTCGGCGTACATGGGCGGCGAGACCATGGTCCAAGGGTGGAACGCCCGGTAGATCGTCCGACCGGAGGCCTTGGGTCCGGGGCGCGGGGGAAAGAGTTTCGAGAGCATGGCCGGATAACGACCCGGGCAGGATCGGCGGAAACGGGTCGGTCTTCCAGTCCCGTTTTGGGATCCCGCCGGGAGCCTCCCCTGTGGCCGACAACTCCGCCCGAGGTCGCTTGCCTTCGGGGAGGGTGTCTCCCAACCTCTGACCGGTGACGCGACCGTTGGCCATTGTCTTCTACGAGAAACTCCTTCCAGGGACCCAGGTGGTGAACCGCCTGACCGATCTGGGATACCGGGTCACGGCCACCCAGACCGCCGTCGAGGTGCCCAGGCTCGTGCGGGAGCACCGGCCCATGGTGGTCGTCGCCGACCTGGCCCTCCGCACCGGCGATTTCTGCGGGATCATCGGTCAGCTCCGGGCGAGCCCCGACCTCGCCCATGTGCCCGTGCTCGGCTATTGCGACCCCAAGAACCGCAGGCTCGTGGATGCCGCCCTCGAGGCAGGGGCCAAGCTCGTCGCGGCAGAGCAGGGCATTCCCGACCAGCTTCCGCAATTGCTCGACCATGTGCTCTCTGTCGAATGAAGGGCCCGGGCGGTGCCCGAGGCTCCGCCGTCTTCCCCTGAAGTCCCTGGCCACGGGTTCACCATGCCTCGTGCCATGAGCGTCCCCATCCGCTGGGCGAACGCCGTCTCCTCGCCGTTCCCCGTATCGGGTGCCGCGGCGGCGTCCGTCGAGTCGTTGTACATCCATGTGCCGTTCTGCGCGCACAAGTGCGAGTACTGCGCCTTCTATTCGGGGCCGGCCTCGGGCGACCTGATCCAACGCTACGTCCAGGCCCTCATCCGCGAGCTGGAGCTCATCGCTCCGGATTGCCGGCCCAAGACGCTCTTCTTCGGCGGCGGGACCCCGTCGCTGCTGAACCTCCGCCAATGGGAGTCGGTACTCACGACCCTGCATCGACTGGGCCTCGGCGGTGCGGCAGAATTCAGCGTGGAGTGCAATCCCGCCACCGTGTCGGCCGACAAGGCGGCCTTGTTGCGGAGCTTCGGCGTGAATCGCATTTCCATGGGGGTGCAGTCGCTCGACGAGGCGCTCCTCGATCGCCTGGGCCGCGTCCACAGCCGCGACATGGTGTTCCGCAGTCACGACATCCTGAGGGCCGCCGGTTTCGACAACCTGAACATCGACCTGATGTTCGCGATTCCCGGCCAGACCATGGAGATCTGGAACCGGACCCTCGATGAGGCCCTGGCCCTCGGCACCGAGCATCTGAGTTGCTACGAGGTGATCTACGAGGAGGACACCCCGCTGTACGAGCAGCTGAAGGCCGGGCAATGCGATGTCGACGACGACCTCGCCGCCGATCAGTACGAGGTGCTCTACGATCGGGTGGGCGCGGCGGGTTTCGGCCCCTACGAGGTCGCCAATTTCGCCCGTCGGCGTCGGGTGGGGGAATCGGTCGATCGGCCCGAGGCGGAGCCGGGCATCCCGGCCTTCGCCTGTCGGCACAATGTCGGTTATTGGCGGGGTCGCGACAGCTACGGGTTGGGTCCGAGCGCCAGCGAGTGGGTTCGTGGGCTCCGTTCGCGCAATTGGTCCAACACGATCCTCTACTGCGAGCAGCTCGAGAAGGGGCGCCGGGCCAAGGAATTCGCAGAGGCGCTGCCCCCGCTGGCCCGCGCCGGTGAGACGGCCGCCTTCGGCCTTCGCATGAATGCGGGTTGGCCCTGGGACGAGTTCCAGACGCGGACGGGATTCGACCTGCGGACCGAGTGGTCGGGCGAGTTGGCCAACCTCATTTCCAGGGGGTGGGCCGAGTCGACCCCGACCCACTTCCGCCTGACCCGCGCCGGCCTGCGCTTCGCCGATGCCGCCGCCCAGGCGTTCCTGCGACCCGACCCGACGCCGACGCCGATGCCGTGACCCGCGGTCGTTCCGTAGGACGGTGCCGGCGATGGTTGGGTGCCCCCCAGAAAATCGCAGCGGACCGGGCTTGGGCCGGAGCCCGCTCAGGAACCGATCAACCACATCCCCGAGCGCGGAGCGCGAAAGCGATTCCTTCCCCGAGGCTCCCTGCGAGCAATGGCCTGGGCCCGCGGAGTGTCCCCCCTCCGAACGGAGCGGGCTTGGGCCGGAGCCCTCCCAGGAACCGATCAACCAACATCCCCGTGCGCGGAGCGCGAAAGCATCTCCTTCCCCGAGGCTCCCTGCGAGCAATGGCCTGGGCCCGCGGAGTGTCCCCCCTCCGAACGGAGCGGGCTTGGGCCAGAGCCCGCTCAGGAACCGATCAACCACATTCCCGCGCGCGGAGCGCGAAAGCATCTCCTTCCCCGAGGTTCCCTGCGGGCGACGGCCCATGCCCGCGGAGTGCCATTATGCGGCGACCCCATCGGAGGGGTCAGCAGCAACGGTTCGGGCCGTCGAAGCGGGCTTCCGCCGCCTGGGCATAGGCGAGGGGGGCGTTGTGACGACGGGCGGCCTCGGCCACCTCGGGCAGGGGAATCAGAATGGGTTGGGACGGGACGTCCCGGGAGACCGAGGCCTCCAACCGGCGTTCGGCCCGATCCACGGCGTCCTGCCCGGACCAGTTCCGCAACAAGGCCAGGCCCAGGGCGAAGATCCCGGCCCAACCCGTCTTGCGTCCGCCTTCGGTCAGCGCCGAATCCGGGAGCCACACCGGGGGATCCTCGCTCAGTGCCGCAGATTTCCGGCCCCGGAGCAGTCGGACCCATTGCACCGCGGCCCCGGCCACGATCAGCGCGGCGAGGCCGAGGAATGCGGCCGTCACCCCGGCGTCCAGGGCGTTGTTGAGGCGTCGGCTCCGGTTGACCGTCACGGCCTTGGCCGCGGCGGGATTGTCCGGGGCCGATGCCGCCGCCTTCTGGAGTGCCGGGAGTTTCTGGTCCAGATCGGCGACGGCAGCCAGGAATCCGATGCGCGGTGACGGATGGAAGATCTTCTGGATGCCCGCCGTGCCGGTGACGGCGAGCAGCCAGATCAACGGGGCCAGGGCGACCCAGGCGATGGCCGGGGACCGCCCGCGGACCAATGCCTGTTTGAGCAGGACCGTGGTGGCCAGCACGAGGGCGATGGCGGCAAGCAATTGGTTGGCGATGCCGAAGAGCGGCCACAGCGAATTGATGCCGCCGAGGGGGTCCCGGACTCCCTGGATCAGGAACCAACCCCATCCCGCCACGATCAAGGCGCTGGCCAGGGCCCCGGCGGCGGTGGAGCGCACGTTCCCGAGCGGTCGCCACAGGTGGCCGAGGGCGTCCTGCAGCAGGTAGCGGCCCACGCGGGTCCCGGCATCGAGGGTGGTCAGGATGAACAGGGCCTCGAACATGATGGCGAAGTGGTACCACACGTCGAGCCACCGCCCGTGGGTCACCTGCGAGAACAGGTTGGCCATGCCGACGGCCAGCGTGGCGGCCCCGCCGGTGCGTCCGTACAGGGAGCTCTCGCCCACCTGCTTGGCCAGTGCGTCCATCACCCCGGGCTCCAGCGCGAATCCGGTGGCCCTCACCTTGGCCACGGTATCGGCGGCGATGGCGGCCGCATCGGCGCCCGTGCCGGCGATGTTGATGGCCAGGTAGACGCCGGGCTCGAGCGTGCAGGCCGCGATCAGGGCCATGATGGCCACCAGCGATTCCAGCAGCATGGCGCCGTACCCGATCGGTCGGGCGTAGGACTCGCGGGTGATGATCTTCGGCGTGATGCCGCTGGCGATGAGCGTGTGGAATCCGCTGATGGCCCCGCAGGCGATGGTGATGAAACAGAAGGGGAACAGCTTGCCCGGCACCACCGGCCCCGAGCCGTCGATGAACGCGGTGATGGCCGGCATGCGGAGCGTGGGCAGAACCAGCAGGACTCCCGCGGCCAGGGCGAGGATCGTCCCGAGCTTCATGAAGGTGCTGAGGTAATCGCGCGGCGCGAGCAGCAGCCACACCGGCAGGACGCTGGCGGCGAACCCGTAGACCACGATGGCCCACGCGAGCGGTTCCGCCGAGAAGGTGAAGGCCTTGGCCAGCGACGGGTCGCCGTGGATCCATTGGCCTCCCCACACGGCCGCGATCAGCAGGACGACCCCCAGCGCCGAGCCCTCGAGGGTCTTCCCGGCCCGGATGAAGCGCAGGTACAGGCCCATCAGCAGGGCGATCGGGATGGTGGCCCCGACGGTGAACACCCCCCACGGGCTCTCGGCGAGGACCTTCACGACGACCAGGCCCAGCACCGCCAGCAGGATGATCATGATCGACAGGATCGACAGCAGGGCCAGCGCCCCGAGGGCCGGGTTCAATTCCTCCTTCACCATCTGGCCCAGGGAACGGCCGTTGCGGCGCATGGACGCGGCGAGGATCAGGAAATCCTGCGCCGCACCGCCGAGCACCACCCCGATGAGGATCCACAGGGTTCCCGGCAGGTAGCCGAACTGGGCGGCCAGCACCGGCCCCACCAGCGGTCCGGGTCCGGAGATGGCGGCGAAGTGATGACCGAAGACGATCCACCGGTGGGTCTTGACGAACTCGCGGCCATCCTCGTGCCGTTCGCAGGGCGTGGCCCGCCGGTCGTCGAGCATCAGCGCCCGGGCCGCGATCCAACGGGAATAGAACCGGTACCCGATCGCATAGGTGCAGATTGCGGCGACCAGTATGTAGGCCGAGTTGACGGGTTCCTGGCGCCGCGTGGCCAGGACGACATACGCAAAGGCGCCCAGACCCGCCACGAGGGTCCAGGCCAATCCGCGCCCGAGGGAATGCATGGGACAACAGTGCCAAAACCCGGCCCGCCCCTCCCATGAAAAAGGATGACCGGCCGGGAAACTTCGCCTCGAAAGCCGGCGCGATCCGCGTAGGGTGGCCGTCATGATTCCCCGATCGAGGTTCGTGCTGGGCTGTCTGGTGTGCGCGTGTTGGGCCATGCTCTCGGTCCATGCCCAGTTGAGGGTGGGGCTCTTCGACGTCGACGCCACGCCTCCGGTGGGCTCTCGCCTGGCCTACGACCCGGTCACCAATGTCTGGGACCTGGGGTTGAGGGCCCGGGGCGTGGTGGTGCTGGGGATGGAGCGCCCGGTGGTGCTGTGCGCGGTGGATTGGATCGGCATCGCCAACGAAGGGCATGATGCCTTCCGGCGGCGTCTGGCCGAGGTGGCGGGGACCACCGTGGACCGTGTGGCCGTGCATTGCATCCACCAGCATGACGCCCCCGAGTGCGACTTCGGTGCCGAGGCGATCCTCCGCGAGGCAGGGGTGAGCCCCTGGAATTACGACGGAACCTTCGCCCGTGAGCTCCTGGGCCGACTCGCCGATGCGGTGGGCACGGCGGTGGCCCAGGCCCGGCCCTTCAACCAGGTCGGGACCGGCAAGGCCGAGGTGCGCGAGGTGGCCTCGAATCGGCGCATCTTCGGGCCCGACGGCAAGGTGCGCGCCGTCCGCTACACGGCCTCTCCCGATCCAGCGCTGCGCGCCGAGCCCGAGGGCGTCATCGACCCGATGGTCTCGCTGGTCAGCTTCTGGAACGACGACCGGCCCGTGGCCGTCCTCAGCTACTACGCCACGCACCCCCAGAGCTACTACCGGACCGGTGTGGCCAACCCCGACTTCCCGGGCATCGCCCGATTCCTCCGGCAGATCGCCGTGCCCGAGGCCCTCCATGTGCATTTCAACGGTGCCGGGGGCAACATCGGGGCCGGCAAGTACAACGACGGATCCCAGGGCAATCGACGGGTGCTCGGTGAGCGCCTGGCCGACGGCATGCGCCGGGCCTGGGAGGCGACCCGGCGTCAGGCGGTCACCACGAACGACCTGCGTTGGCGGTCCGAGCCCGTGGCCTTGCCGGTGTCGCGCCATCTGGACGAGGAGCGGTTGGTGGCCCAACTGAAGGGGCGCGAGGCCGGCTTCCTGACCGCCAACGGGGCGGGGCGCCTGGCGTGGTTGCGACGGGCCAAGTCCGGTCATCGCATCGACATCGGATGCCTCGCGGTCGGGCCCGCCCGGATCCTGCACCTGCCCGGAGAACTCTTCGTGGAGTACCAGTTGGCCGCCAAGGCCGAGCGCAAGGATCTGTTCGTCGCGATGGCCGCCTATGGCGATTACGGCCCGTACTACATCGGCACCACGGTGGCCTACACCGAAGGCGGCTACGAGACCGAGCCGCGCTCCTCGAACGTCTCCCCCGAGGTCGAGCCGGTCCTGATGGGGGCGATCCGCAAGCTGCTGAAGGATTGAGTCGACGGCGGCCGTCGGTGTTCGCCACCGGGGTGGGGGATCCGTCCGGCGATCTGGGGGCCTGCCTGCGCCCCTCCCGGGACCAACCCTCCGTTTGACACGGGCGGCAACTCGGATTACCGCTGCCGGTCGCAACCGGGTTCAAACCCTACAAAAGAGAAACTACCATGCCTATCGCCGTCGGATCCGCCGCCCCTGACTTCACCCTCAAGTCCAAGACCCCGACCGGTCTGGTCGACGTGAAGCTCAGCGCCAATTTCGGTTCCAAGAACACCGTCCTGCTGTTCGTCCCCCTGGCCTTCACCGGGGTCTGCACCCAGGAACTCTGCGACATCACCGCCGGTCTGTCCCAGTATCAGGGACTGAATGCCGAGGTCATCGGCATCAGCGTCGACAGCCCCTTCGCCCAGGAGGCTTGGGCCAACCAGAGCAAGATCGGCATCAAGTTGGTCAGCGACCTGAACAAGGAGACCACCAAGGCCTACGGGGTGCTGTTCCCGATGCTCGCCGGCGTGGGCGACACCTCGGCCCGCGCGGCCTTCGTCATCGGCAAGGATGGCAAGGTCCACTACGCCGAGCAGACCGCCACCCCGAAGGACCTGCCCAATTTCGAGGCGATCAAGGCGGCGCTGGCCAAGCTGCAGTGATCCGACGACGGGGGCGTCGATGAGCGCCTCCGATCCGGTGGATCGGGCACGGGCGGAAAGGGAAACCTTTTCGCCCGTTGCATTGAAACCCCGGCGAGCGTCGGGGTCCTGGACGATCCGGGAGGGGGAGGAATTCCTGGCGGTGGATTCCGCCGGTTCGGTCAGGCTCTCCGGGGGGCGGATCGGCCCCGGTGGCGGGAAAGGACCCCTGTTGCACCCCCTGTTTTACGGTTTGACCGGATTTTCGCCCCGCCGTTAGGTTCTGCGGCTCCGCAGACTCGGCAAACATTATGATCGGATCGATTCGCAAACACTCGAACTGGCTCTGGGCCATCATCGTCACCGCGGTCATCGCCAGCTTCGTCATCTGGAGCGATGCCAGGCCCGGTCGGAGTTCCTTCGACTTCGGCGGGTCCGATTTCGGGAAGCTCTACGGTCGACCGATCACCCGTGATCAGGTCATCAAGGCCCGCACCGCGGCCGCCGTGGACGACGCCCTGCGGGGCGGCCGCTCCCGCGGCGCCTCCGCCGACAACGAGCGGCAGGTGGCCGAGTTGATGGTGCTCCAGGCCAAGGTCAAGGAACTGGGCATCCAGGTGAGCGACGACGCCGTCGGCAAATACCTGCGCGAGAACTTCAAGGATCCCAACACCGGCGCCTTCAACTACGACACGTTCATCCAGAATCTGCGCCAGCGCACCCGCATCGATGAGGCCACCTTCCTCGAGCACATCCGCCACCAGGTGGCCATCCAGCACCTGGTCGAGACGGTCGGGGCCGCCTCGCGTCTGGTGACCCCGCGGGAGGTCGAGGCCGATTATCGTCGCGACAACGAGCGCTGGGTGACCAAGGCGGCTCTCTTCAGCATCTCGAACCATCTGGCGGGTGTCACCGCCAAGCCCGACGAGCTCTCGCGGTTCTACAGCAACCGCATCGCCTACTACCGCATCCCCGAGCGCACCGTGCTCGTGTACGTGCGCTTCGACGCCACCAACCACGTCGCCGAGGCCGAGACGATGATCGCCAAGGAGGCCGGTTTCACCAACCGTCTCGAGGAGTTCTACAAGCAGCGCGGTGCGGACGCGTTCCGCGATGAGAACGACAAGGTGCTCGGCAAGGAGGCCGCCCTGCGCAAGATCCGCGACGAGGCCGTGGAGCAGGGCGCACTGGCTCTGGCCCGGCAGGCCGCCGTCCGGTTCAACGATGAATTGGGAGGCCTGACCAACGTCACGCCGTCGGCCTTCGCCATGACGGCCGCCAAGATGAAGCTGTCGCTGCGCAGCACCACCCCCTTTCGCGCGGGTGAGCGCATCGTCGGTCTGGAGACGGTTCAGGGACTTCCGCAGCGGGTCGCCTCCCTGAACGCCGAGACGCCCTACACCGAGCCCCTGGATGGCGACGGGTTCGTGGTGATCCCCATGCTGCAGACCAAGCTTCCCCCCGAGGTCCCGTCGTTCGAGACCGTCCGCGAGCGCGTCCTCCAGGACTACCGCATGGACCGCGCCCGTGCGGCGGCCCGTGAGGCCGGCGAGAAGTTCCAGGCGGCCGCCACCGCCGGATTGGGTGCGGGCAAGCGGATCGCCGACATCGCGGCGGCCGAGAAGGCGACGCTGGTCAACATCCCGGAGTTCTCGTCGTCGTCCCAGAATGTCGCCGGACTCGATTCCCGCCTGAACCTGTACCTGGTGCGCAATGCCGCGGCGGGTGCCAAGCCCAACGGTGTTTCGCGCTACACCGAGAGCTCCGACGGCGGTTTCGTGCTGTATCTCGAGAAGAAGCAACCGGTGTCCGACGACGCGGTGAAGCAGGCCCTCCCTGCGGCGTTGACCGAAGCCCGCCAACAGCGCCGCATGGCCGTCTTCCAGTCCTGGTTCGCCTCCGAGTTGCAGAAGTCCGGTGCTCTGGCTTCCGCCGACAAGGCCGGTGCCGGCATCCCGCCGGCTCCATGAAGGCCTCCGGGCCGGTCATCAAACTCTCCGCCCCGGCGACGGGCCAGTTCTGGCCGGTCCCGGTGGTGCATGAGGATTCCCGACTGCTGGCCATCGACAAGCCGGCCCGCTTGCTGACCTCGCCCGATCGGTACGACCGGGAGCGGCCGAACCTCATGCGGTTGCTCCATGCGGGGATCGAGCGCGGGGCCGATTGGGCCGTCCGGCGACGTCTCGACTACCTCGCCAATGCCCATCGTCTCGACTTCGAGACCACGGGCGTCCTGCTTCTGGCCAAGGACAAGCCGGCGTTGGTGCATCTGGCCAATCAATTCGGCGGATCCAAGCCGGCCAAGACCTACGTCGCCCTGGTTCCCGGCAATCCGGAGCAGGACGAGTTCGAGGTCGATCTCAAGCTGATGCCCGATCCACGCCTGCCTGGTCTGATGCGTTGGTCGAAGGACGGCAAGAAGGCCCTGACCCGGTTCCGGGTCCTGGAGCGGTTTCGCGGGGTCACGCTGGTTTCCTGTCATCCCGAGACGGGGCGTACCCACCAGATCCGGGTGCATCTGAAGTTCGCCGGATTTCCGATCTATGGCGACGAGTTCTACGGCGATGGCCGGCGCCTGTTCCTGTCGGCGCTCAAGCCGTCCTATCGCCTGAAGGAGGGGCAGGAGGAGCGCCCGTTGACGCCGACGCTGGCCCTCCACGCCTGGAAACTCACCGTGGCCCATCCCGAGGATGAACGCCCGGTGGAGATCGTCGCTCCCTGGCCGCGCGACCTCGAGGTCACGCTCAAGTACCTCCGCCGTTTCGGCGGCTAGTTCCTGCGGGGGCGGACGGTCGAGGGCTGCGGCGTCCGGGGTGCTCCCGGTGGATCGCTGTTTGCTTTCCATCCGGCCGGCTTCGGAGTTCACTGGTGCCTCAACCGTGAGTTATCAGGTCATCGCCAGAAAATACCGCCCGCAGCGTTTCTCCGACGTGGTGGGACAGGAACACGTGACCACCACCCTGGCCAATGCGATCCGCCAGGGTCGCATCGCCCACGGGTACCTCTTCTGCGGGCCGCGGGGCACCGGGAAGACCACGTTGGCCCGGATCTTCGCCAAGGCGCTCAATTGCACCGGTGGACCGAGCGTGGAGTTCGACGAGGCCGATCCCCGGGTCCGGGAGATCACCGAGGGTCGATCGCTGGATGTCCTGGAGATCGACGGCGCATCCAACAACGGCGTCGACCAGGTGCGCGAGTTGCGCGACACGGCCCGATTCGCACCGGCCTCGGGACGGTTCAAGATCTACATCATCGACGAGGTGCACATGCTCTCGGCGGCCGCTTTCAACGCGCTGCTCAAGACGCTGGAGGAGCCCCCGCCTCACGTGAAGTTCCTCTTCGCGACCACCGACCCCGAGAAGGTCCTGCCCACCATCCTGAGCCGCTGCCAGCGCTTCGACCTGCGGCGGATCCCCGCGGCACTGATCGTCCGTCACCTGGCGTGGATCGCGGAGCAGGAGAAGGTCTCGATCGAGCCGGAGGCGCTTTCGGCCATCGCCCGCGGGGCCGACGGTGGCATGCGGGATGCCGAGTCCACCCTGGACCAGTTGATCAGCTTCTGCGGCGACCGCATCGTGGAGTCCGACGTCCTTTCGATGTTCGGGTTGGCGGCCCGGGCTCAGCTCCTCGAACTGGTCGATGCGATGCTCGACGGCGACATCGCGGCGACCCTCCGGCTGCTCGATGCACTGGCTTCCTCCGGCAAGGATCTCGGGCGTCTGCTGGCCGACCTGCTCAACCACGCGAGGAACCTGCTCCTGTTCCTGGTGTCGGGTCCCGACGGAGGATTGCTCTCGGTCGGCGAGGCCGAGATGGCGGCGCTGTCACGACAGGCCGGACGCATCGACGCCGACGCCCTCACGCGCGTGATGGAGGTGTTGAGTGCGGCCGAGGGCCGTCAACGCGAGGTCGCCTCCAAGCGCATCTTCATGGAGGTGACCTTGCTGAAGGCCATCCAGGCACGGGAGGCGACCCCGCTCGATGCCGTCCTCAAGCAGCTCAAGACCCTGCGCTCCCAGGCACCGGCGGGATCATCCACGATCCCGGCCCCATCGGCAGCGCCTGCGCCGTCCGCCACGACGGCCCGCCCGGCCCCGATGGCCGCCGCCGCTCCGGCCCCGATGCCCGCCCCGAAGCCCGTCCCGTTGCCTGTGGCCGATCCGGAGCCGGTGGTCACGAGAAGCACGGCCGCAGGTCCTTCGGTTGCTGCCCCGGCCCCGGCCCCGGCGCCCGCTGCCGAGGTGGTTCCGCTGCTTTCGCCAGGGGCCCAGACCGTCGATTCGGTCTGGCAGGCGTTGCTGACCCAGGTGCCCCCGACCGAAGGATTGCTCCGATCGGCCCTCCAGCAGAGTCGTGCCGAGGGCTGGGTCCAAGGCACCCTGACCATCGCCCATCCTCCGGATGCCTACCTCGACACGCCCCGGAACGTGGCCACGTTGCAGGCGGCGCTCCAGCGGGTGACGGGTGGTCGGGCTTCGCTGCGTTTCTTCGCATCGGAAAGTCTGGCGACCCCGGAACCTCCGCCTCCCGCTGTCGACACCCCGAACACGACCACCTCGAAGGAAGCCGCCCGATCGATGGCGCCCGAGCAGAAGGCACCCGAGGCCCGACCCAAGCCGGCCGCACCCGTCATCCTGGACAAGGAGGAATTCCTGAACGATCCACTGATCCGGCAAGCGTTGGAGGTGTTCAAAGGGCGCATTCTGGAGGTCCGCGGACCGGCCGAAGGTGCATGACACGCGCGGGGTTCTCCCGACCCTCATGGTTGCCTCGGGCCGGAGTCCTCGTCCACACTGTCGCCCAGAGCAGCGTCGCCATCACGATTCTCAAACACACACTATGAGCAGCGTCGGAAAACTCATGCGTCAGGCCCAGCGCATCCAGCAGCAGATGGAGGCCGTCCAGGCTTCCATCGCCCAGAAGACCATCGAGACCGCCGCGGGCGGGGGTACCGTCAAGGTGGTGGTCTCGGGCGACGGCCAGTTGAAATCCATCCGGATCAATCCGGATGCGGTGAACAAGGACGATGTGGCGTTCCTCGAGGAACTCGTCCTGACCGCGGTGAACCAGGGTCTCGAGCAGGCCAAGGAGCTCTCCAACAAGGAGATGGGGTCGGTCACCCAGGGGTTCGGTCTGCCGGGCATGTTCTGAACCCGCGCTGACTCGATGACCGAGTTGCCCACCCCGGTCCAGGCGCTGGTCCTCGCGCTGAAATCCCTGCCCGGGATCGGTCCCCGTTCAGCCGAGCGGTTGGCCTTGCATGTCCTCCAGATGGAGGCCGAGCGGGTCCGGATCCTCGCCGATGCCCTCGTGTTGGCCCGGGAGCGGGTGGTGCCTTGCCGTCATTGCGGCGGATGGACCGAGATCCAGCCCTGCCGCATCTGCTCCGATCCGCGGCGGGACCCGGCCGTGATCTGTGTCGTCGAGCGTGCCACCGACATCCTGAGTTTCGAGAAGTCCGGGGCGTTCCGGGGGCGGTACCATGTCCTGGGCGGCAGGTTGAGCCCGCTGGACGGAGTCGGTCCGGAGGATCTTCGCATCCGTGAGTTGGAGGCCCGGATGCCCGAGGGCCCGGTCCGCGAGGTGGTGGTCGCCTTGTCCGGGGATGTGGAGGGCGAGGCCACCGCGCATTATCTCCGCCAACGGTTGGCCGGGACCGGAGCCCGGATCACCCGGCTCGCCCAGGGTCTGCCTGCCGGTGCGGGCCTGGAGTACGCCGACGAACTGACCTTGAGCCGCGCCCTCGAGGGCCGGCGTGAATTCTCATGAACGCATCCCGAGTCCCGCGTGCCGTCATCTTCGACCTCGGAAAGGTCCTGCTCGACTTCGACTACGGAATCCTCGCCCGTCGGATGGCCGGCGAGTCCGACATTTCCGCCGACGAGATCCAGAGACTCGTCGACCAGAGCCCGCTCCTCCATCGCTACGAGACCGGTCTCATGAGCGACCGTGAATTCTACGAGGCCGTGGTGGCGGCGACCGGTTTCCGAGGGGGAGAGCAGAGGTTCGAGGATTGGTTCGGCGACATCTTCACGGAGATCTCACCCATGGTCGCCCTGCATGGCGCCCTGGTCCGCAAGGGGGTGCCCACCTACGTCTTTTCCAACACCAATGCCCGGGCGATCCGACATGTCCGAACGTCCTATCCCTTCTACCGGGGGTTCACCGGTGAAATCCTGTCCTACGAAGTGCGCTCCATGAAGCCGGACTCCCGGATCTACGAGGCGGTCGAGGGGATGTCGGGCTTCTCGGGTGCCGACCTCCTGTATTTGGACGACCGTTCCGAGAACATCGCCGCGGGTGCCGCTCGCGGTTGGCAGTCGTGGATCCACTCGGATCCGAATCGGACGGTGCCCCGTGTCTCGGCCCTGCTTGGGCTTTGAGGCGATGAGATCGGCCGGTGAATCGGCCGCGGCATCAGGGGTGATCCAAGATCGGGTGCCTTCGACCGGGTCTTGGCTGCCGACTGAATCCTTGGCGTTTCCGGTTCTCCGGATCTTGAGGCGTCTCTCGTCCAAGAGGATCGCTTCCCGAACCGCATTGGCGTCGCCGTATTTCTGCGGTTGGCCCGAAGGATCGCCGTACCGGTCCGCGATTCCCTGGAACATTTCCGACGGCCAGTTGCCGGATGTGTCTGCCCTCGGACGTTTCGTTATCCCACGGCATTGACCCTGAGGTCTCTGAGGGAGTGGAGGTGTGGGAGAGGGGCTCCGCGGATGGGTCTGGCGCCGGAGGCTCGTTTTGGGCCGAAGTGGCTGCGGTGGAGGAGGAAGACTTGGT
>JBEGWF010000121.1:0-5041 GCA_041177965.1 Verrucomicrobiota bacterium
CGTCCTCAACGATTCCTCACCCATGAAGTCATCTGCATTCTGGAGCCTGGTGGCCGCGGCGGCGTTGCCGCTCCTGCCCTCGGGTCTCGTGGCGCAGGCCCCGGCGACGGGCCCCATTCGCGGGCCGTTCTGGTCCGGCACGGTCATGCGCGGCAAAGGCGTCGCCGCGGCCATGAAAGGCCTGGCGATCAACCTCGGCACCGATCAACGCAGCCACGTGGTCTACGACCTCGACACGCTGCGCCTGTCGGTGGCCTGGACCGGCGAATTCCTGGAATTCGGCAATACCCTGACCAAGATCGAGTGGCCGCCGCCCCCCTCGGTGAAGGGTACGAACATCGTGTTCGACACCGCCATGGGCCCCGGTTGGTCCTCCACCGGCGGCAACCTGCAGGACCCCCGCAAGGATCACCAGGGACCGCTGCCCAAGGACTGGGCCCACTACGAGGGCCTGTACCTGCACGGCGACCAGGTGGTGCTGAAGTACACCGTGGGCGGCGTCGAGGTGCTCGAGAGCCCCTCGCTGGAGGGCTCCGCCGACAAGCCGGTCGTCGTTCGCACGATCCAGCCGCTCGGATCGCTCCGCGGCGGCCAGATCGTCATCGCCACGGTCCCGACAGGCGCGGTCTCCAGCGGCACCGGCAACAACGGCCTCGTGCTGCGCGATGCCGCCAAGGACACCTCGCTGGCGATCTCGGTGGACACCGACGTCCAAGGCGCGTTGCAGGTCCGCGACGGCCAGGTGGTCTTCACGCTGGCCAAGGCACGCGCCGGATCGGCCTTCCGCATCGCGGTCGCCTCCGCGGACGCCCCGCCCCGGCTGGCCGGCAAGGCCGCCGACCTGCGCAAGCTCACGCAAGGCGGCCCGGCCCACTGGACCGAGACCGTCTCCACTCAAGGCAGGCTCAACACCGGCGGTGGCGATGGCAGCTATGTGGTCGATACGATCACCGAGCCCTTCCCCAACCCGTACCGGGTCAGCACCTTCCTCGGCGGTTTCGACTTCCTGCCGGACGGACGGGCCGCGGTTTGTACGTTCCACGGCGACGTGTGGATCGTCTCGGGCATCGACGAGAAGCTCGAGAGGCTCACCTGGAAACGCTTCGCCACCGGACTGTTCCAGCCGCTGGGACTCAAGGTCGTGAAGGGCGACATCTACGTGGCCGGGCGTGACCAGATCACCCGGCTCAAGGACCTGAACAGGGACGGCGAGGCCGACCTGTACGAGAACTTCAACAACGACACGGTCGTCACGCCCAACTACCACGAGTTCGTCCTCGATCTGCACACCGACTCGAAGGGCAACTTCTACTACGCCAAGGGTGCCCCGTGGGAACCCAGCGTGAGCTCCCCGCACCAGGGGACGATCCTCAAGGTGTCGCCCGACGGGAAGAGGATGGAGGTGTTCGCCACCGGCCTGCGCGCTCCGAACGGCATGACCGTCGGACCCGACGACACGGTGCTGGTGGGCGACAATCAGGGCCACTGGATGCCCTCCTCGAAACTGAACCTGGTCCGCCCCGGCTCCTTCATGGGCATGGTGCCGGCCGCCCAACGCGAGCTCACGCTCAAGTACCCGGACGGCCGCGAGATCCGGGTCAACCCCAGCGACCCCGAAGCCCGCAAGGCCCACAAGCTCAAGGGCTGGGACGGCTCGATGCCCATCCCCACCGGTTATGACGAGCCGATCGCGTGGCTGCCCATGCGCTGGGACAACTCGAGCGGCGGCCAGGTCTACGTCACCAGCGACAAGTGGGGCCCCTGGAAGGGTTCCCCGCTGTTCATGAGCTACGGCAAGTGCCTGCTCTACGGCGTGGGCATGGACACCGTCGGCGGAACCACCCAGGCCTCGCTCGTGCCGTTCGGACTCAAGTTCCAGAGCGGCATCATGCGCGGACGCTTCAGCCCCAAGGACGGACAGCTCTACCTGGCCGGGCTCAAGGGCTGGCAGAACGCGGCCACCCGCGATGGCGGTTTCTTCCGCGTCCGCTACACGGGTCAGACGGTCCGGACCGCGCTCAAGGCGCACGCCGCCAAGAACGGTCTGAAGATCACCTTCAGCGCGCCGCTCAAGCCGGAGGTTGCCAAGGACGCCTCCAACTACGCGGTGGAACTCTGGAACTACCGCTACAGCGGCGGCTACGGATCCCCGGAACTGTCGATCAAGAACCCCGGAAAGGACGGGCATGACAAGCTGGAGGTGAAGTCGGCGACCCTCTCGGTGGACGGCAAGAGCGTCTTCCTGGCCATCGACGGTCTCACCCGGGCCGACCAGTACAGCGTGAAGTTCAGCCTCCAAGCGGCCGACGGCACCGAGATGCGCTCGGAGATCATCGGGACGATCCACAAGCTGGGAGATCCGATCGTCGCCGTCCACTGAGTCGGACCCGCCGACGGGTGGCGTTCAAAACCGAGCCGGCATCGCCCTCGACGGGGATGCCGGCTTTCTCATGCCCACGGCCCCCCGAGTCGACGCCCCATGCCGACCGGATTCCGGTCGGATCTCCCCGGCATCCACTCCCGATTCGGAGAGGGCTCGCGGAGGGGCGGTTCAGGGCGCCGAGGTGCTCGAGGCGATCATCCGCGGCCGACGATCCCGCAGGGGCAGCCACAGCTTGAAGGTGGTGCCCTTGCCCACGGTGCTCTCGAGCTCGATGCGCCCGCCGTGATCGCGGATGATCCGCTGGACGATGAGCAACCCCAGGCCGGTGCCCTTGGCCTTGGTGGTGTAGAAGGGCTCGAAGATGCGGTTCAACTGCTCGGGCGGGATGCCCGGACCCGTGTCGCTCACCTCCATCCACACCGCCTCGGGCGTGGAACCACTGCGGAGGGTCAGGGTCCCCTGCGGCGGCGTGGCCTGCATGGCGTTCTTGATCAGGTTGACCAGCACCTGCTTGAGCTGGGCCGGATCGAAGAGCACCGGAGGCAGACCCGAGGCCAGCTCGGTGACCACCGACAGGCCGCGGTCCTCCAGCTCCGGGCGCAGCAGGGCCAGCGTCTCGAGAGCGGTCTCGTTCAGGGAACCGGCCTGGAGCCTCGGGGCCGACGGGCGCAGGGCCTGGAGGAATTCGGTGATGATGTAGTCGAGCCGGTCTATCTCGCCGGTGGCCACCCCGAGGAACCCGCCCAGGCGATCGGTAGCCTCCTTCAGCTCCGGCACCCCCTCGATGCGCTGGAGCTTGCGCACCTCGCGGGCCATGAGCTGCAGGTGGATGTGGAGGGCGTTGAGCGGGTTGCCGATCTCGTGGGCCAGACTCCCCGCCAGGAGGGTGAGGGCGTGGACCCGCTCGGCCTCCACCGCCTCGGAGGTGGCCTGCCGGGCCTCCGTGGCGTCGTTGAGCACGAGCACGAGCCCGGAGCTGCCCTTGGCCGCACCGTCGAGCGGTCGGACATGCAGGCGCAGCAACCGGGGCCTCGGGTATTCCACCTCGAACTCGGTCCGGAACATCCCGTGTCCCCCGGCCTGGTCGAGGGCGGAGATGTGGGCCCAGTCGAGGTCGGGCAGGTAGCGCTTGACCGGCTCCTCCTCCTCGGTCTCCGGCGGAATCCCCAGCATGCGGGTGGCCATCCGGTTGAAGTACACGATGCGGCCGCGGTCGTCGGTGACGAGGATGCCGGAGTCGATGGTGTCGAAGAGGCTCTCGAGGAACTCGCGCTCCTGCGCCAGGCGCTGGACGATGCTCTGGAGGCCGCTGGGATCGACGCGGCCAAGCCGCCCCAGGGCCTTGTCGAGGAATCCGGGTTTGACCCGGTTGCGCCGGTTCAGAGCCATCGCTTTTGGCGGAAGTAGATGAAGGTCAGGCCGGTGGTGACGAGGGTCAGCACGAGGGCGAACAGATATCCCCGAGGGTGGTCGATCTCGGGCATGCCCTTGAAGTTCATGCCGTACCACGAGGCGATGAGGGTCATCGGCGTCGTGATGATCGTGATCATGGTGAGCACCTTCACGATCTCGCTGGTCCGGTTGGCCGACATGTTGAGGTAGATCTGGAGGATGCCCGAGAGGGAGTCCATGTAGCCGTGGGCCAGCTCGCCGATGTGGAAGAGCCCGTCGTACACGTCGCGGTAGTAGGGCACCAGGTGGCCGCGGATGAGCTTGAACTCGCCCCGGGCGAAGCGCTGGAGCACCTCGCGCTGCGGGCCGATGATCTGGCGCAGGTGGAGCACCTCCTTCTTCACCTTCAGGATCTGCTGCAGCGTGGCCGGATCGGGCCGCTCCAGCACCTCGGTCTCCAGCTCGGCGATCTCCATGCTCAGCTCCTCGAGGGCCGGCTTGTAGTTGTCGACCAGCGAGTCGAGCAGCGCGTGGGCCACGCGGTCGGGCGCGCGGGCCACGTGGACGGTGCTGCGCAGGCAGCGTTCTTCGATCACCGAGATGCTGCGCAGCGGGACGGTGTGGTAGGTGACCAGGAAGTTCTTCCCGAGGAAGAAGTTCAGCTCGCTGGTGGCGAAGGCCCCGTCCTTGCGGCTGTAGTCGACCGCATGGATGACCATGAACAGGTAGGGGTTGAAGCGGTCGTCCTCCTTGGGCTCGTAGGTCTCGACCTTCGGAGAGGGACTCTCGTTGATGCAGTCCTCGACCGAGAGCGGATGGAAGTGGAACACGCCCTCGAGCAGCTTGCGGGTGTCGTCCGGCGTCGCGTCCTCGAGATCCACCCACAGGAACAGGTTGGTGTCCGCCAGCAGGGTCGGCATCAGGAACAGGTCGATGTCCCGGGAATGGAGCCGTCCGGTGGTGGTGAAGGCGAACGAGCGGATCATATCGGTCGCATGGCAGACTACCCCGCCGGGGGCCGGCGGCAAAGCGGGGAAACCGCCGGGTTCACGGCCCGACTCCGGTCCGGGCGGTCGGCCGTCGCCTCACCCCCCGATTCCCCGGGGAACGCCCCCCTTCCCGACCCCGAGGGCGCAGCCTTTGCGGACGGATTCCAGGGCCGCCGGCCGAGCCTGTCCCCGGACCGGTGATCCGCGGCCCCGGGTTCGCGGGTGAAACCCGGTTCGAAAGGGGGGATCCCGATCGTTTACAATCGTCAAACACAAG